>NZ_CP030941.1:0-320500 GCF_036621415.1 Nitratireductor thuwali | reverse complement strand
GCGGTTGCAGACCACGGGCTCGAAGACGCCGGGCAGCGCGTAGGACGCGCGCATCGCGGTGATGAGCGATCCGCTCGACAGCCATATTTCGTGGCCGGTGCGGATTTCGGCCGCAACGCACACGAACGGCTTCGACAGATCGTCGAAGGTGACGTTCTCGAGATGCTCCTGCATGCGGCTGTCCAGCTTCATGCCTCCGAACAGGCCGCTGCCGCCGAAATTGAGGTCGAGAAGGCCGAAGATGCGCCTGCGGGTGAGGGAGCGGGCGAATTCCTCCAGTTCGTCCAGCTTGCCGGCCAGGTAGCAGCCGCCGACCAGTGCGCCGATGGACGTGCCGGCGATCATGTCGACGGGCACGCCCGCCTCGTCGAGAGCGCGCAGCACGCCGATATGGGCCCAGCCGCGCGCCGCGCCGCCGCCGAGCGCCAGCGCGATGCCGCTCGATCTTTCAGGTTTCGGGGAAAGCAATGGAGCATCCGGCGGAAGCGTGACCTTCTCCCGGTTTTCCGGCTTAGCGCGTAGCGACGCCCAATCGAGCATCCGTGTCTCCTCGTCCGTCCCCCATACTCGTGCAGTATAGTATATGAAGTGTGAACGTGGCAGCGGCTTTGCCAGTTGCATGGGGACCGGCAAAAGCTTTTCCGGAAGCACGGGTCAGGCGCAAATCAGCCCCCGTCGATCAGGCGGAGCTCGCCGCCGCCGGCTTCCACGCGCCGGTAGAAGCAGGAGCGGCGGCCGGTATGGCAGGTGGCATTGTCGCCCGACACCCGCACCTGCAGATGCACCGCGTCCTGGTCGCAGTCGGTTTCCACCGCCACGACATGCTGAAGATTGCCGGAGGTCTCGCCCTTTTTCCAGAGCGTGCGGCGGGAACGGGACCAATAATGCGCAATGCCCGTTTCCAGCGTCTTCGACAGGGCCTCCGCGTTCATATGGGCGACCATGAGCAGGCGCCCGTCCGACGCATCGGTGACGACCGCCGTCAGCAGCCCGCGGTCGTCGAAGCGCGGGGTGAAGGCGACGCCTTCCTCCAGGGTCTTCTTGTCCGTGGGTGCGGGGGAAAAATCGCGGGCGCTCATGCGGTACGGCTGTCCCGCACCAGGGTGATGAAGCGCACCTGCTCGGCCGGTTCGGTCTTGAAGGCGCCGGTGAAGGTGGAGGTGAGCGTCGTCGAGCCCTGCTTGCGGATGCCGCGCATGGCCATGCACATGTGCTCGGCCTCGACCATGACGGCCACGCCGCGCGGCTTCAGCACATCCTGGATCACGTTGGCGATCTGCGCCGTCATGGCTTCCTGGGTCTGCAGGCGGCGGGCGAAGATATCCACCACGCGGGCGATCTTGGACAGGCCGACAACCTTGCCGTCGGGCAGATAGCCGACATGGACCTTGCCGATGATCGGCACCATGTGGTGCTCGCAATGGGAATGGAAGGAGATGTCCTTGACCAGCACGAGATCGTCGTAGCCGGCCACCTCCTCGAAGGTGCGTCCGAGCTCTGCGACCGGATCCTGGTCGTAGCCCGAAAACATCTCGCGGAAGGCCTTGGCCACGCGGGCCGGGGTTTCGATCAGGCCCTCGCGCTCGACATCGTCGCCGGTCCAGCGCAGCAATGTGCGGACGGCGGCCTCCGCCTCCTTCTGGCTCGGGCGCTTGGCTGCCGGCTTCTCTATGGGGGCGGTGGTGGCCGCCTTTTCCTCTTCGGTGCGGGGCGGAAAGCTCTTGATGACTGCGTCCATGGAAGGCGTCTCCCGTAGTCGCTGTCTATGCAGCGACGAGTTAAACGGATCACTGCCTTTTGCGGGTCTTCATGAACTGCGGACAGTCCGTCCCGAAAGCGGCATGCGGTATCCGGCGGACAATGTTGGTGCCTGTTCTTGCCCTCTACCGGATACCATTATTATATAAACGTCGCATGGCGAAATGAAAGATGCGTGCGCGACATGGCTTGCCAAGAATGCGCCGCAGCCGGGAAATTCATGATTGACGACGTCTATAACGCGAAAATTCTTGGCTTTGCGGGCAATATCGGCCGGCTGGGCCGGCTCGATCGGCCGGACGCCACGGCGACCGCGCATTCCAAGCTCTGCGGCTCCACGGTAACGGTCGACCTGAAGATGGACGAGGGCATCGTGACCGATTTCGCGCATGAGGTGCGCGCCTGCGCGCTGGGACAGGCTTCTTCCGCCATCATGGCGGCGAACGTGGTGGGCGCGGATGCCGCCGAGCTCAAGGCCGTGCGCGAATCCATGCGCAGGATGCTGAAGGAAAACGGGCCGGTGCCGGAAGGGCGCTTTTCCGATCTGAAATATCTGGAGCCGGTGCGCGACTACAAGGCGCGCCACGCCTCGACCATGCTGACCTTCGACGCGGTCGTCGACTGCATCGAGCAGATCGAGAAGAACAAGGCCGGGCAGGCGGCTTGACGGTCTTGCCGGAACGAAGATGACAAGACCCTATTCGCGGAACTGGCAGGGCGCGTGGCCGAAGACGCCCGGCAGGCTGGCTGGCGCCGGCCTGGTGCGGCTCTATCAGCTCACCCTTTCAGGCTTCATCGGCAACAGTTGCCGCCACCTGCCCACATGTTCGGAATTCGCCTATGAGGCGATCGCCCGCCATGGCCTGTGGGCCGGGGGCTGGATGGCGCTCTTCCGGGTTGCCCGCTGCGGGCCCGGCGGCACCCATGGGCTGGACCCCGTGCCGGAAACCCTGCCGCCGCGAACGCGCTGGTGGGCGCCGTGGCGGCATTGGTGAACGGTGCCTGTTTGCGGCGGCGTCTTGTCGGCCGCGCCTTCTCTCACCGCAGTCGTTCATCATTCGCATTCGTCGTCCGGCGGGGCCTTTACCCTTTCGCCCGATGAGGCTACATGCCGCGTGCAATTCGTTTCACGCGTCACCACCCGCGCTCGTTGGCGGGACTGGATAAGGAGAACCACCATGGCGGAAGCCGTTTCCCTGATATTTCCCGATGGCAACAAGCGCGACGTCGATGCCGGCATGAGCGGCGCGGAGCTTGCCGCCTCCATTTCGAAGTCGCTCGCCAAGAAGGCGGTGGCCTATACGCTGGACGGCGAGCTGCGCGACCTTTCCGATCCCTTCGGCAGGTCCGGCGCCGTCGAAATCGTCACGCGGGAGGATCCGCGCGCGCTGGAGCTCATCCGCCACGATTGCGCCCATGTGCTGGCCGAGGCCGTGCAGGAATTGTGGCCGGACACGCAAGTCACCATCGGACCGGTGATCGAGAACGGCTTCTATTACGACTTCGCGCGCGAGGAGCCCTTCACGCCCGAGGATTTCCCGGTCATCGAGAAGAAGATGGCGGAGATAATCGCGCGCAACCGGCCTTTCACCAAGGAAGTGTGGCCGCGCGAGAAGGCCAAGAAGGTCTTCGCCGACAAGGGTGAGAGCTACAAGGTCGAGCTCATCGACGCCATTCCGGAAGACCAGGACGTCAAGATCTACTCCCAGGGCGAATGGTTCGACCTTTGCCGGGGTCCGCATATGCCCTCGACCGGGCTGGTGGGGAAGGCGTTCAAGCTGATGAAGGTCGCCGGCGCCTATTGGCGCGGCGATTCCAGCAATCCGATGCTGACGCGCATCTATGGCACGGCCTGGGCCAGCCAGGAGCAGCTCGACGCCTATCTGCACATGCTGGAGGAGGCCGAGAAGCGCGACCATCGCCGGCTGGGCCGCGAGATGGACCTGTTCCACTTCCAGGAGGAAGGGCCGGGCGTCGTGTTCTGGCACTCCAAGGGCTGGCGGCTTTTCCAGAATCTTGTCAGCTATATGCGTCGGCGTCTTGAAGGTGAGTATGAAGAGGTGAATGCGCCGCAGGTGCTCGACTCCTCGCTCTGGCAAACCTCCGGCCACTGGGGCTGGTACAAGGAGAACATGTTCTCCGTGCAGTGCGCCGACGAGGACGCCGAGGACAAGCGCGTCTTCGCGCTGAAGCCGATGAATTGTCCCGGGCATGTGCAGATTTTCAAGCACGGGCTGAAATCCTATCGCGACCTGCCGATCCGGCTGGCCGAGTTCGGCAATGTGCATCGCTACGAGCCCTCGGGCGCGCTGCACGGGCTGATGCGCGTGCGCGGCTTCACGCAGGACGACGCGCACATCTTCTGCACGGAAGACCAGCTGGCGGCGGAGTGCCTGAAGATCAACGATCTGATCCTGTCCACCTATGCCGATTTCGGCTTCGAGGAGATCACGGTGTTCTTCTCCACGCGGCCGGAAAAACGTGTCGGCTCCGACGCGCTGTGGGATCATGCCGAAGAGATCATGGCGGGCGTTCTGGAGCAGATCCAGCGGTCAGACAACCGGATCAGGACGGCGATCAATCCCGGCGACGGCGCCTTCTACGGGCCGAAATTCGACTATGTGCTGCGCGATGCCATCGGCCGCGAATGGCAGTGCGGCACGACGCAGATCGACTTCAACCTGCCGGAGCGCTTCGGCGCCTTCTACATCGACAAGGATTCGGAGAAGAAGCAGCCGGTGATGATCCATCGCGCCATCTGCGGCTCGATGGAGCGCTTTCTGGGAATTCTCATCGAGAACTTTGCCGGGCATTTCCCGCTATGGTTCGCGCCGGTGCAGGTGGTGGTGGCCACCATCACGTCGGAGGCCGACGACTACGCCGCCGGCGTCGCCGAGAGGCTGAAGCGGGCGGGCCTGTCCGCCCAGACCGACCTGCGCAACGAAAAGATCAACTACAAGGTCCGCGAGCATAGCCATGCCAAGGTCCCGGTCATCCTCGTCTGCGGCAAGCGCGAGGCCGAGGAAGGCACGGTCAACATCCGCCGGCTGGGTTCGAGGGATCAGACGTCCATGTCCCTGGAGGACGCCATTTCCAGCCTTTCCAGGGAGGCGACGCCGCCAGATCTTCGGCGCGGCTGAAAGGAAGGAGGAGATTGATGAAGGTAAAGCGGATCGTGGCCAATATCGCGGTGGCGGATGTCGCCGCCGCCCGGCGCTTCTACGGCGAGTTGCTCGGCCTGAACGTGAAGATGGATCACGGCTGGATCGTGACCTACGGCAATGACGAGGCGATGTCGGTGCAGGTCAGCGTCGCCTCCGAAGGCGGCTCGGGCACCGCCGTTCCCGACCTTTCGGTCGAAGTCGACGATCTGGACGAGGCGCTCAGGCGCGTGCGGGAGGCCGGAATCGCCATCGCTTACGGGCCGGCCGAGGAGCCCTGGGGCGTGCGGCGCTTCTTCGTCCGCGACCCGTTCGGCCGGCTGGTGAACATCCTCGTCCACGCCTAGAGCCTTTCAGGTTTTGACGGAAGCATATCCTGCATTGAGGAAGTAGTTGCTGCATTCGCTGGGCTGGATTGAGGAGACGAGGCCGCCGATGTGCCGCCATGTCTCCTCGATGGTTCGCTTTTGGGCCGTGCGCATCCAGTGCTTGATCTTGGCGAAGGCCTGCTCGATCGGATTGAGGTCGGGCGAGTATGGGGGCAGATACCAGAGCCTTGCGCCGGCGGCTTTGATCATCTGCCGGACGGCGGCCGACTTGTGCGAGCCGAGATTGATGGGGTGGACGCCCCCTCACGGCATCGCTGTGCCAAAGTGGTGTCGTTGATCATCACTTGAACGGAGGCGTCCATGTTGGAAGTTAACACAATCGGATTGGACCTGGCGAAGAACGTGTTCCAGGCGCACGGCGCAGATGGGTCGGGAGCTGTGCTGTTCCGGAAGAAGCTTCGCCGCGATCAGGTACTTCGCTTTCTTGTCGATCAGCCGGCCTGCACGGTTGCCATGGAAGCGTGCGCCGGCAGCCATTACTGGGCGCGGGAGATCGCGAAGCTCGGGCACGAAGTCCGGCTGATCGCTCCGGGATACGTCAAGCCATTTGTGAAGCGTCAGAAGAACGATGCGGCTGACGCCGAAGCAATCTGTGAAGCTGCGCAACGGCCGACCATGCGGTTCGTGGCGGTGAAGAGCGAAGAGCAGCAGGCTGCGGCAATGGTGTTCCGCGTCCGCGATCTTGTCGTTCGCCAGCGGACCCAGACGATCAATGCAATACGCGGCCATCTTGCGGAATTTGGACTTGTGGCTGCGCAAGGCCTCTTCCACGTGGCCAAGCTCATCGCGACGATTGAGGATAAGGGTTCCGCCATCCCCGAAGCCGCCCGCCCGATCCTGTCTCTACTCGTTGAGCAGTTGCGGGCGCTGGATACGAGAGTGGCCGAGCTCGACCGAGAGGTCGCTCGGCGCGCCAGAGAGGATGCGGAAGCCAGGCGCTTGATGACCATTCCCGGTATAGGACCGGTCACCGCGACGGCGCTTGCCGCGTTGGCCCCGTCCGCTCAGACCTTCAAGAGAGGCCGGGACTTCGCGGCATGGCTCGGACTAACGCCGCTGCAACGTTCTTCGGGCGGCAAGCAGAAGCTCGGCGAGACGTCTCGAATGGGCGAGCGAACCCTGCGACGGCTGCTGATCATTGGGGCCAGCGCCGCCGTGCGCTGGGCCATGCGGAAGGGATCGACCGGGGATCCGTGGCTTTCGCGGATGCTTGAGCGCAAGCCACCCATGCTGGTCATCGTCGCCTTGGCCAACAAGACGGCGCGCATCGTGTGGGCATTGATGGCCAGAGGCGGAACCTATCGAACGCCGGCCATAGCAGGATAGTCCGCTCTATACCGCTCCTCGAGCGGGCTGCCATGGTGTGAGAAGGTCGAACGGAGAGTATGGCGCAACGGTCAACGAGACGGGATCGGGAAAACCAGATCATGGATACGTGCCTTGAGCACGCGAGATTGAATTGGACCCGCTCCGCGAACTCCCATACGGGCCCGCGGCATGTAGAACGCCGCATCAGAGGCCGGACACATGTCAGCACCTGACCACGCTCCGCGCTCTTCGAAAAGATTCTTCTTGCACCAACGGGGGCGTCCACACATGTCCATGACGACGATGTCGCCCGGTTTGAGCACCGGCACGAGCTGCTGCTCGACATAGGCGCGGAAGCACGGGCCGTTGATCGGTCCGTCGAAGACGCAAGGCGCCGTCAGCCGGTCGTGGCGCAAAGCGCCGAGGAAGGTCAGCGTGCGCCAGTGGCCGTGCGGGGCAAAGCCGCGCAGGCGCTTGCCTCTCGGCCCCCAGCCCCGCAGCGGCGCCATGTTGGTCTTGATCCAGGTCTCGTCGATGAACACCAGCCGTGTCGGATCGAGACCGGACTGCCAAGAACGCCAGCGTTGCCGCCGGCGGGCAATATCGGCACGGGCCTGCTCAAGGGCGAACAGTGTTTTTTTTAAACCGAAGCCCCTCGCGGCGCAGGAAGCGCCACACCGTATCGTGCGACACCTTCACGCCGCGCGCCGCCAGCTCTTCCTTCAGCTTGTGCAGCGACAGATGCGGCGTCTGGCTGATCCGCTCGGCGATGAAGGCACGGTGCGGCTCCAACACGCGCTTGCGGTGCCCGCCCATCTTGCCCGGCGCCACAGACCCGCTCGCACGGTAGCGCTGAGACCACTTCACCGCCGACGAGACGGCAACGCCGAAACGAGCCGCCACCGACCGGCAGCTCTCGCCGGCCTCGACCGCCCTGACAACACGTTCACGCAAATCATTCGAAAGAGGTCGCGTCATCCGATGCTGGCCTCCACTCCAGCCAGCATCTTGAATCACAAAACGTCCGAAATCGGAATCCCCTCCGATTCAGATACAACCTGAACCGCTCTAACAGCAATTCCAGGAAAAGTGGAAGCCGGTTTTCCGTGGGCCTTATTCCACGAAGTCCTGCGGCGCCTCGACGAGATCGTCGGGAAGGAGCTCCACATCGCGATTGCGGCCAGGGGCGACGATGAAGTCGCGCTGGTAGATGCGGTCGCGGTTCTTGGCGACGACCGTGTACTGGCCTTCCGCCAGCACCATGGAGGCGTAGGCGCCGACCGTTTCCCGGACGATCTCGCCGGTTTCGGTGAAGATCGACCAGGCGGTGTCGGCGATGGCTTCGCCGCCGGGCTCGCGCACCAGCTTCATGGTGAGCTGGGCGGCGCGGTGCTCGACGGTGGCTTCGGTGAGTTCGCCGGCTTCCACCCGGATATCGGAGCGGATGACGGCGTTGACCGAGCCATAGGTCGAGACGACGTGATAGGTTCCGGCATTGAGCCGCACCACGGAGCCCGCCCGCACGTCCGGCACGATGAGCGGACGTTCGCCGGTTGCGTCCGGGTGTTCCTCGTAGATCGAGAATCGCAGGCGCTTCGGCGGTATGCGAATGCCGCCGGACAGGACCGCGTCCAGCTTGAGCCCCCCGGCGTCGAGCACCAGGCTTTCCTGCTTGGTGTCCCGGCCGACAGTGATTCGTTTGGTCGCGCCGGCCCGGCCATAGGCGGCATGGACGAGATAGCTGCCGGGCGAAAGGGCGAAGACGCTCGTGCCGCCCTCCGAACTGGCGACCAGGGGCAGCGTGCCGTCGGGGCCGGGCTCCGGCGTGAAGACGCGCCAGACAAGGCCGCGGGGAATCTCGTCCGATTCCTCCGTGAGCCTGGCCGAAAGCGTCACCTTTCCGGCGTCTCCGAGGGCCAGCGGACCGCTTTGCTGCGGGGCAGCATATTCGCTCAATCCCGGCACCTTCACGTCCAGCGGCTCGCTGTTGCCCTGCTGGGCGTTGACGGATGGGATGCACATCGCCACAAACAGCGGCGCCAGGACAGCGGCAATCGGAAGAAGCTTCACCCTCATGGCTTGCTTTGAAGCCCAGAGCGGTGGCAATTTCAAGGCCTCATCGTCCATCGTCATCGCATAAGAACCAGCCAGCCCCCGCGCCAGCCGTTCCCCCCGACAGGAGCTTGTTTTGAACCAGAACGTGATCGACTTTCTGCTTGCCCGCCGTTCGGCGCCCATTCCCGAGCTGGAGGGGCCCGAACCCACCCGTGAGGAAATCGAGACGATGCTGCGGGCGGCGACGCGGGTGCCCGACCACGGCATGCTGGCGCCGTGGCGCTTCATCCTTTACCGCGGCGATGCGCGGCGGAGCGTCGGCGAAAAGCTGGCCGCCCTTGCCGAGGAGCGCGAGGGACCGTTGTCCGAGGCGCGCCGGGAGCAGGAGCTGACGCGGTTTTCGCGGGCGCCATTGGTGGTCGGCGTGGTGTCCGTCCCCAGGGAAAGCGCCAAGATCCCCCAATGGGAGATGTTCCTGTCCGGCGGAATGGCGGCGATGAACCTCATCCTGGCAGCCGACGCGCTGGGCTTCGGCTCGAACCTGATCACGAACTGGTACTCCGACGTCGAGGAGGGCCGGCGCATCCTTGGGCTCGCGCCGGACGAGAAGGTGATCGGCTTCGTTCATATCGGCCGGCACAAGGGCGGCACGCCCGACAGGCCCCGGCCGGACGTCTTGGCGCTGACGAGCGACTATGCCGGGCCTTATGATGCCGGGGAGGGGTGATCATGTTCTACGATCCGCGCGAAGGGCACGGCCTGCCGCACGATCCGTTCAAGGCCATCGTGGCGCCCCGGCCGATCGGGTGGATATCGACGCGCCGCGAGGACGGTGCGGTCAATCTGGCGCCCTATTCGTTCTTCAACGCGATTTCGAGCGATCCCCATCTGGTGTGGTTCTCATCGGAAGGCGCGAAGGACAGCGCGACCATCGCCAGGCAAAGCGGCGAGTTCTGCGCCAATCTCGTCGGGCGGGCACTGGCGGAAAGGATGAACGAAACCGCCATCGACGCGCCGCGCGGCGTGAACGAGTTCGAACTGGCCGGGCTGACCGAGGCGCCGTGCAGGCAGGTGTCCTGTCCGCGGGTGGCCGAGGCGGCGGCGGTGCTGGAATGCAAGGTGGTGCAGGTGCTGGAGCCCGACGATCTTGAAGGAAACCCGGCCGGCGTCATCGTCGTGATGGGGCAGGTGGTCGGCGTCCATATAGACGACGCGATGCTGAAGGACGGGCTGTTCGACATCACCCGCGCGCAGACGCTGTCGCGGCTCGGCTATATGGACTATGCGGCGGTGACGGAGACGTTCGCCATGCGCCGGCCCCGCTGGGGTGATGCCTAGGAAACGGGGTGAAACAAAGGTCTGCTGCTTTGAAGCGGCTTTGGCGGTGCTCCATTTTGCTTAGCGACAATGGCAAGGCCGGCCGGCGCTCTTGCGCCGCAGGCCAAGGGTGCGGATGGTGAGGTGGAATAGCGAAAGGTCCAGTGGACGTTTCGCCCGCCGAACGCCCGGCGTTTGAGGGACAAAAAACCGGCGCGTCAAATCATGCCGGCGAGGCGGGCGCGGGCCAGGATGCGCTCGGCCCGGCGGACATGAGGCCGGTCGATCATCTGGCCGTCGATGGCGATCACGCCCGTTTCGTCGGAGCCGGCAAAGGCCGCAACGATCCGCTGTGACTGGGCGACGGCCTCCGGTGCGGGGGTGAAGGTCTCGTTGATGATCGGGACCTGGGCCGGATGGATCGCCATGCGGCCGGTGAAGCCGTCGCGCTCGGCTTCCAGACAGTCGGCGCGGAAGGCTTCCTCGTTGCGGAAATCGGGAAAGACGGTGTCGATCGCCGCGACGCCGGCCGCGTTGGCGGCCAGAAGGGTCAGGGACCGGGCCAGCCGGAAAACCTCCGTATAGCGGCTGTCGGCGCCGCGCGTGAGCCGTGCGCCGAGATCGGCGGAAAGGTCCTCGGCGCCCCAGGTAAGGCCGGAAAGGCGGGAAGTCGCGCCGCGATAGGTGGCGGCGGCAAGCACCGCCCGCGCCGTCTCGGTGATGATGGGCAGGATCGCCGTCGCGCCGTCCCTTATGTCGTTTTCGGCCTCGCTCACCCGCAGCTTCACCGCCAGGCGCGCGACATCCTCGCCGCTTTCGGACTTCGGCAGCATGATGCCGGCCGGCCGGCCCGGCATTATGGCGGCAAGATCGGCCTCGGCCAGCCCCGTGTCCAGCGCGTTGATGCGGACATAAAGGCCGGGGCCGCCGGCCGGGTTCCGCGCGCGAAGGAAATCACGCGTCAGCCGCCGGGCCTCCTCCTTGCGCGAGGGGGCGACTGAATCCTCCAGATCCAGAATCAGGACGTCGGCGCCGGAGGCGAGCGCCTTTTCCATCTTCCTTTCCGAATCGCCGGGGACGAAAAGCAGCGAGCGCATGAGGGGCCTCAGACAGTCTTTCAGAGGGGGCGTTTCAGGATCATCGCCTGGCGCAGGCAGCGCGCCACCAGCACGCCGTCCTGGTTGAACGCGCGGTGCTCCATCTCCACGATGCCGCGATCGGGCTTCGACTTCGACGCGCGCACGCCCTTCACCTCGGTTTCCACGCGGATCGTGTCGCCGTGGAAGACCGGGTGGGGGAACTGGGTTTCGGTCATACCGAGATTGCCGATCGTCGTGCCCAGCGTCGTGTCGTGAACGGATATGCCGATCATCAGGCCCAGCGTGAAGAGCGAGTTGACCAGCGGCTTGCCCCATTCGGACTTGGCGGCGAAATCGAAGTCGATGTGCAGAGGCTGCGGGTTCAGCGTCATGACCGAGAACAGCATATTGTCGCTCTCGGTGACCGATTTGGTGAGCTGATGGCGGATGACCGTCCCAGGCTCGAAGTCTTCGAGATACAAACCCGCCATCCGTTCCTCCTCGTTAAGCCTGGAGGAATTGATAGGCGGGCGCGGGGTCGCCCGCAAGCTGCGGATGGAAGGGTATTATGGTAAACGTTTCGTATAGGAATTGTTGCTAGCCTTCTGGAACAGGCGGGGGTCAGTGCACAGTGATCGTAGTTCAACACTTCCTGAAGTGGGTCGAGACCGCGAAAGTGGCGGAACGGGCAGCGGCGGCATCGGCGCTTGCGCGCGCCTATATCCAGAAGGACATGTCCTTCGACGACAGGCTTGCCACGGAAGCGGCGCTGACGCTGCTCCTGGACGATGCGTCGGCGAAGGTCCGGGCGGCGCTGTCCGAAACGCTCTCCCTCAGCCACCGCGCGCCGCCGCAGGTCATCGCCGCGCTGGCGGCCGACCAGCCGGACGTCGCCGCCCCGATCATCGCGCGCTCGCCGCTGATGAGCGACAGCGATCTGGTGGACCGGGTCGCGATGGGCAACTCGGCCATACAATGCCTCGTGGCGTCGCGGCCGCAGGTCTCGTTCGCCGTTGCTGCGGCCATCGCCGAGGTGGGCTCGCTCGCCGCCTGCATTCGTCTGGCCGGAAATCCCGGCGCCCGGATCGCGGCTTTGTCGTTTCGGCGCATGCTGGAACGGCACGGACGGGAGGCCGGGCTGCGCGCCGCGCTCATGCCCGACGGGCGGCTCCCGGCGGACTGCCGGCACATGCTTTTGACGCAGGTCGGCGAAGCCTTGTCGGCCGCGCCCCTGGTGCGTGCGCTGATGGGGGGCGAGCGCGCCGAAAAGATCGCGCGGGATGCCTGCATCAAGGCCTCCATCGCGCTGATCGACAGCATCGGTCAGGACGAATTGCCGGCGCTGGTGGAACATCTGCGGCTGCGCGGCGACCTTACCCCCGGCTTCCTCGTCCGCGTTGTGGCGCAGGGCAAGATCGATTTCTTCGCCGCCGCGCTTGGCGTCCTGTCGGGGCAGGGCGAAGAGCGGATAACGGCGCTCCTGGCGGGCGGGCGCGACGGTGCGCTTGCCGCGCTGTTCACCAAGGCCGGGCTGAAGCGCAACTATCATCCGCCGCTGCTTCAGGCGCTGCTTGTGTGGCGCGAGGTGGCCAATGGCAAGCGCATCGCCGGCGCGCAGGAAGTTTCCTGGCTGATGCTGAAGGTGCTGGGCGCCACGGAAGGCGGAGCGGGACCCAGCGAGCAGGATGCGCCGCTGGCCGCACTGCTCAAGAAAATCCACCTCGACGCGCTGCGCCAGAACGCACGGCAGCAGGCGTTGGCGCTGGCGGCTGCTTAGAGCGCCGTGCGTCCATTCGGACGCACAAAGGACGCTCTAACACTTTGAATCTACGCATCGTGCTTTCCGAAAATCGATTCCGATTTTCAGGCCGATGCTGTAGGTTTTACAACTACGATCTATTGGCGCGGGCGCGACTGCTTCGCGCCACCTCAGATGTCCAATTCATCCACGAATTCAGCCCGTTCCTGAATGAACTTGAAGCGGGCTTCCGGCTTGGTGCCCATCAGCGCGTCGACGGCGGAGCGGGTGTCGTCCTCGCTCTCGACGACATCGACGCGCAGGAGCAGGCGCTTGTCCGGGTCCATGGTCGTTTCCTTGAGCTGCTTGGGCAGCATTTCGCCGAGGCCCTTGAAGCGGCCGATATCGACCTTGCCGCGTCCGGTGAACTCCGTCGCCAGCAATTCGTCCTTGTGGGCGTCGTCGCGCGCATACATGGTCTTGCCGCCCTGGGTGAGGCGGTAGAGCGGCGGCACGGCAAGGTACAAATGCCCGCCGGCGATGAGCTGCGGCATCTCCTGATAGAAGAAGGTGATGAGCAGCGAGGCGATATGGGCGCCGTCGACGTCGGCATCGGTCATGATGATGATGCGGTCGTAGCGCAGATCGTCCTCGCGGTATTTGGACCGCGTGCCGCAGCCCAGCGCCTGGACGAGATCGGAAATCTGCTGGTTGGCGGCGAGTTTGCCCGTGCCGGCGCTTGCCACGTTGAGGATCTTGCCGCGCAGCGGCAGCACGGCCTGGCTGGCGCGGTTGCGCGCCTGCTTGGCGGAGCCACCGGCCGAATCGCCCTCGACGATGAAGATCTCGGCGCCGGCGGCGGCGCCCATGGTGCAGTCGGCCAGCTTGCCGGGCAGGCGCAGCTTGCGCACCGCGCTCTTGCGGGTCACCTCGCGCTCCTGCCGGCGGCGCAGGCGCTCGTCGGCGCGCGCCACGACCCATTCGAGCAGTTTCGAGGCTTCCTGCGGATTGTCGGCCAGCCAGTGGTCGAAGGGGTCGCGGATGGCGTTCTCGACGATGCGCATGGCGGCGGCGGTGGCGAGCTTGTCCTTGGTCTGGCCCACGAATTCGGGCTCGCGCACGAACACGGACAGCATGCCGGCGGCGGAGATCATCACGTCCTCGGAGGTGATGATGGCGGCCCGCTTGTTGCTGGTGAGGTCGGCATAGGCGCGCAAGCCCTTGAGCAGCGCGTTGCGGAAACCCTGCTCATGGGTGCCGCCTTCGGGCGTGGGCACCGTGTTGCAATAGGAGTTGAGCATGGCGTCGCCGCCATACCAGGTGACGGCCCATTCCACCGCGCCGTGGCCGCCGCGCTTTTCGCTGCGTCCGGCGAACACTTCCTTGGTGACCTGGAACTCCCCGTCGAGCGATGCGGCCAGGAAGTCCTTCAGTCCGCCGGGAAAATGGAAGACGGCCTTTTCCGGCGTCTGGTCCTTTTCCCCGATCAGGGCCGGGTCGCAGGACCAGCGGATCTCGACGCCGCCGAAGAGATAGGCCTTGGAGCGGGCCATGCGGCAGAGCCGGGCCGGATCGAACCTGGCGCCCTTGCCGAAAATCTGCTCGTCGGGCTTGAAACGCACCTTCGTACCCCGGCGGTTATGGACGTCGCCGAGGCTTTCCAGCCGGCTCTGGGGCAGGCCGCGCGAGAAGACCTGCCGGTAGAGCTGCTTGTTGCGGGCAACCTCGACCTCGAGCATTTCGGAAAGCGCGTTGACCACCGAAACGCCGACGCCGTGCAGCCCGCCCGACGTCTCATAGACCTTGGAGTCGAACTTTCCGCCCGAGTGCAGCGTGGTCATGATGACCTCGAGGGCGGATTTGTCCTTGAATTTGGGATGCGGGTCGACGGGAATGCCGCGGCCGTTGTCGTTGACGGTGAGGAAGCCGTCCGCGCCGAGCTCGACCTCGATGAAGGAGGCATGGCCGGCCACCGCTTCGTCCATCGCGTTGTCGATGACCTCGGCGAAAAGGTGATGCAGCGCCTTGTCGTCGGTGCCGCCGATATACATGCCCGGCCGGCGGCGCACCGGCTCCAGCCCTTCGAGAACCTCGATATCGGCCGCGCTGTAGCCTTCGCCGCTGTCCTTCGGCAGTGCGGAAGGCTTCGGCGCCGGGCGGGCCGGCGCGCCGCGCTGCGCGGGCTCGGTGGCTGCTGCGGGCTCGGGCTGGCGCGCGCGCTCAGGGTTCGTTGTCAGGCCGGCAAAGAGGTCGTTGTTGTCGTCCATGTCGCTTTCTGGTTCCATCGCCGCGAATCACCAGTGCACTTTGCCATGGTTTCCAAGGCAAAGCGAAGGCTGTTCCGGTTGTGTTCAGCGTCCGTGCAAAGCCGCGATCGTGGCGGATTCAAGCTGCGTCGGCGGGAATGTCGAATTCCACGCGGATCGTGTCATAGGGGAAGACGCCGCCGCCTTCAACGCGAAGGAGCGGTCAGCCAATCGAAAAGTGGCTTCAGCCGGCAGAAGGCGTCGTTTTGCGCGAACCGGTCGCGGTCGTTGTTGGCGCTCAGATCTGTCAGGAAATCCAGCGTTCGCGTTGGGAATTGCGAGAACTCATCCGCTTTCATGATGCCGCCCATCCCGCTTCATTTCGGCGGCAGGCCGCCGACGAAACCGAGCGCCAGCGAAATCCACCCTTTCATCGCCGCGTCGTCGCAGGCCTCCGCCTCGACGAAAACGAAGCCGTTCATGCGCCGCCCGCCCATCTCCATGGGCCGCGCGCCCGGGCGGGCGAGGGCGTCGGCCTGATTGTCCTTGCCGACGCGGAACATGAACCGGCCTGCGCCCGTCTTCGGGCGGTCTGCCCCGCACAGCATATTGCCGTCGAGCAGGAAGCAGACGCCGCCCATCATGCGCTTTTCCGAGATTCCCGCCAGACCCTCCAGCGCGTCGCGCATGCGTGCGGCAAGCAATTCGTCATGGGCCATGGACAACCTCCTGAAAGCTCACGGATAGAGCGTCTCACGGCCGGCCGGGGTTTGCATAGGGCGCGGCCGGCCGGCTGCGAAGGTTCCTGCCATTTCTCCTGACGCGGGAGACGTCAGCTCGCCAGCGCCTCCATCGGCGGGCAGGCGCAGACGAGGTTGCGGTCGCCAGCGACATTGTCGACGCGGGAGACGGGCGGCCAGTATTTCGACGCGGCTTCCATGGAACCGGAGGGAAAGGCGGCCTCGGCGCGGGTATAGGGATGCGCCCATTCGTCGGCCATCAGCTCGCTCGCCGTATGCGGCGCATTGACCAGGGGGTTGTCCTCCTTCGGCCAGTCGCCTTTCTCCACTCTCGCCGCTTCCTCGGCGATGGAGATCATCGCGTCGCAGAAGCGGTCGAGCTCGCTTTTCGGCTCCGATTCGGTCGGCTCCACCATCAGCGTTCCGGCCACCGGCCAGGACATGGTGGGGGCGTGGAAGCCGTAGTCGATGAGCCGCTTGGCGATATCCTCCACGGTGATGCCCGCGCGGTCCTTCCACACCCTCGTGTCGAGGATGCATTCATGCGCCACGCGGTCGTTGCGGCCCTTGTAGAGCACGGGATAATGCGCCTTGAGCCGGTGGGCGATGTAATTGGCGTTGAGGATGGCCGTTTCCGTCGCCCGCTTGAGGCCGTCCGCGCCCATCATGCGGATATACATCCATGTGATGGGCAGGATCGAGGCGCTGCCGAAGGGGGCGGCGGCCACCGCATGGTCCGTTCCCAGTTCCACATGGCCCGGCAGGAAGGGGACGAGATGCGCCTTGACGCCGATCGGGCCGACGCCCGGCCCGCCGCCGCCATGGGGGATGCAGAACGTCTTGTGCAGATTCATGTGGCAGACATCGGCGCCCAGGTCGCCGGGGCGGGAAAGGCCGACCATGGCATTGAGGTTGGCGCCGTCGAAATAGACCTGGCCGCCATGCTCGTGGATCAGCGCGCACATGTCGCGCACGCCCTCCTCGAACACGCCGTGGGTCGACGGGTAGGTGAGCATCAGCGCGGCGAGGCTTTCCGCATGCTCGCCGGCCTTGGCCTTGAGATCCTCGACATCGATGTCGCCATTGTCCGTGCAGCGGACGACGACGACGCGCATGCCGGCCATGGAGGCCGAAGCCGGATTGGTGCCATGGGCGGAAGAGGGGATGAGGCAGACGTCGCGCCCGGCCTCTCCACGGCTTTCATGATAGCGGCGGATGGCCAGCAGGCCCGCATATTCGCCCTGGCTGCCGGCGTTGGGCTGCAGCGAGGTGCGGTCGAAGCCGGTGATCTCCGACAGCCAGCGGTCGAGATCGCCGATCATGCGGGCATAGCCTTGTGTGTGGCGTTCGGGCGTGAAGGGGTGAAGGCCGCCGACATCGTTCCAGCTCACCGGCATCATCTCGGCCGCCGCGTTGAGCTTCATGGTGCAGGAGCCGAGCGGGATCATCGCGCGGTCGAGCGCCAGGTCCTTGTCGGCCAGCCGGCGCAGGAAGCGCATCATTTCGGTTTCCGAGCGGTGGGCGTGGAAATCGGGCTGGGTGAGGAAACCGGCGCCGCGCGGGGCCGCCGGGGCAAGTGGCTTGGCCTTCGCCGGAGCGGAAGCGCCGAACAGGGCGGCGAGCGCTTCAAGGTCGGCCTCCGCCGAGGTCTCGTCGAAGGTGACGCCGAGGCGGTCCTCGTCGATGACGCGCAGCAGGCGCCCGTCTTTCTCGGCCGCGGCGGCGATCTCCTTCGCCTTGCCGGGCACGCTGACGGTCACCGTGTCGAAGATCGTATCGCCGGCGAGCGCCAGCCCCGCCGCCTTCAGGCCGGCATGGAAGCGCGCGGCGAGATCGTGGATGCGCCCGGCAATGGCCTTCAGCCCTTCCGGCCCGTGCCAGACGGCATAGGCCGCCGCCATGTTGGCGAGCAGCGCCTGCGCGGTGCAGATGTTGGAGGTGGCCTTGTCGCGGCGGATATGCTGTTCGCGCGTCTGCAGCGCTAGGCGGTAGCCGGGGCGGCCGTGGGCGTCGGTCGACTGGCCGACGAGGCGGCCGGGCATCAGCCGGGTCAGCTTGTCGGCGACCGCGCAATAGGCTGCGTGCGGGCCGCCGAAGCCCATCGGCACGCCGAAGCGCTGCATGGAGCCGACGGCGATGTCCGCGCCGAGGTCGGCCGGCGTCTTCGACAGGACGAGGCCCAGCGGGTCGGCCACGAAGATGATGATCGCGCCGCTGTCGCGCGCCTTTGCGATGATCGCATCGTGGTTCCCGTAGACGCCGTAGGTATCGGCCCAGGGAACGATCAGCGCGAAGGTCTGCTCGTCGATCTCATCGCCGTCGATGTCGATGCCCAGCGGCGTCGCGCGCGTGCGCACGACATCAAGGCTCTGCGGGTGCAGTGGGCCGGCGATCGCCAGTTTGGCGCGCTTGCCGCGATGGTGGCGCCAGGCGATGCCCACCGCTTCCGCCACCGCCGAGCCCTCGTCCAGCAGCGAGGCGGAGGCCACCGGCAGGCCGGTCAGCTCCGTCACCAGCGTCTGGAAATGGAACAGCATCTCCAGCCGGCCCTGGCTGATCTCCGACTGATAGGGCGTGTAGGCCGTGTACCAGGCGGGATTTTCGAACAGGTTGCGCTGGATCACCGGCGGCACATGAACGCCATGGTAGCCCGCCCCGATGAAGCTCTTGAGCCCATGGTTCTGGCGCATGACGGCGGAGAGCTCGTCGAGCGCCTCCGCCTCGCCGGCGGCGGGCGGCAGATCGAGCGGGCGGTCGAGGCGGATGGATTTCGGCACGGCCTGCGTGATCAGCGTTTCCAGCGAGGGAACGCCGAGCGCTGCCAGCATGGTTTTGGTTTCGTCCCCGCGCGGGCCGATGTGGCGGGCGGCGAAAGAGGCGGTCTTATCGGGCATCGGGTGTTCCTGGTATTGCTGTTTTGCGCCGCTGGGCATGGCTACGCGATGGTTTCCTTGTAGGCCTTCTCGTCCAGCAGTCCTTCGAGCTGGCTTTCGTCGGCCAGCTTCATCTTCCACAGCCAGCCGTCGCCCTGGGGCGCGGAATTGACCAGGGAAGGATCGGATTCGAGTTCCGAATTGACCTCGGTCACCTCTCCCTCCACCGGGGCATAGACGTCGGATGCTGCCTTGACGGATTCCACCACGACGGCGGTGTCGCCCTTGGCGAGGGATTTTCCTGCTTCCGGAAGCTCGACAAAGACGAGGTCGCCCAGTTGCTCCTGCGCATAGTCGGTGATGCCGACCGTCGCCACGCCGCCCTCGACGCGGAGCCATTCATGGTCCTGTGTGAAATAGGTTTTGCTCATCGCATTATCCTTTGCGGTAATTGTGCGGCGTGAAGGGAAGGGGATGGACATCCATGGCGATGCGGCTGCCGCGCACTTCGGCGTAAAGGCGCGTACCGGCATCGGCATGGGCTTTTTCGACATAGCCCATGGCCACCGGGTGCTCCACCGAGGGGCCGAAGCCGCCGGAGGTCACGCGGCCGATGGCGCGGCCGTCCCCGTCCACGATCGTGGCGCCGGAGCGCACGGGCTGGCGGCCCTCGGGCTTCAGGCCGACGCGCTTTTCCTTTATGCCGTCGGCGCGAATGCGGGCCAGCGCCTCCGCGCCGATGAAGCCGCCGTCCTCGCGGACGTTCTTCGGGATGGCCCAGAGCAGGGCGGCGCTGGCCGGGTCGGTCTCCTCGCTCAGGTCCTGGCCGTGCAGGCACAGGCCCGCCTCCAGCCGCAGGCTGTCCCGGGCGGCAAGCCCGATCCATTTCGCGCGCTCGTCGGCCAATATCTCCTCCACAAGGCGCGGGGCCGCGTCGGGCGGCAGGGCGATCTCGAAGCCGTCTTCGCCGGTATAGCCCGAACGGGCGGCGAACCAGCCCTCGCGCGGCTCCACCGCCGTCAGGAAGGTGAGGTCGCTGAGGTCGAGCCCGGCATTGACCAGCACGTCCTCGGCGGCCGGCCCCTGGAGCGCCAGGAGCACGCGGTCGAGCGCCTCCAGCCTCACCTCGAACCCCTCGGCCACCTTGCGCAAATGCGCCTCGTCCCTGGCGGCATTGCCGGCATTGGCCACGATGACGAAGCGGGAAGGGCCGAGCCTCGTGACGATGAGGTCGTCGATGATGCCGGCATTCTCGCCCAGAAGCAGGGTGTATTTCGACTTGCCTTCGCCCAGCGCCGCCGCGTCCAGCGGGCAGGCGCGGGAAAGGAACGCGGCCGCGCCGTCGCCTTCGACGGCGAAGAGCTGCATGTGCGAAATGTCGAAGAGGCCGGCCTGCTGCCTCGTATGAAGATGTTCCTTCATGACGCCGGCGGGATAGGTCAGCGGCATGCGCCAGCCGGCGAACGCGCCGAAGCGTGCGCCCGCTTCCTCGTGCATGGCCTCAAGCGGCAGGTGTTTCAGTGTCTTGTCGTCGCCCATGTTTTCCCCAAAGTTGCACGCATGCCGATTGCGCGGCATGTTGTTCGTGCCCCTCTGTCGGAAGCCTGAGAGACTCGCGCCGCCGGAACCCTGTCGGCAGCACTTACACCTTCGGCGCGGGGCAATATTGCGCCTTTAACAATCTTGCCCCGACTTTCCAGAGTGTCGTAACCTGTCTACGGTTCTATTTGCCTGAGAGATTTCGGGCGATTTCCCCTTCGGCGGCTGCACCGGCGAACCGGTGTGGCTCTCTCCCACAGACAGGCAGGGCTGCGGCCCTCGACTCCCGGAACCTAGCGCAGGCACGGACGATTGTCACCTGTCTTCGACGGCCGCCGGCCGGCAATCCCGCCGCGCCTGCCCGCCAGGGCAACGATGGGCCTATCCCCGCCTTTCGCGAATCGGGGATCCACGCTACGGCATGAGGCCGCGCCGTATGGTGACGGCGTGAGGCAAGCTGCGGCGTTGCAAGTGCGCCGCGCCGTGATCGGAACGAGTGGCGGGCGATGATCAAACGCATCCTTCTCTGGTTCGTGGCCGTTGCCGCCGTGCTTGTCGTGACGACTGTGCTGGCCTTCCGGCTCTCGCCCTGGCCGTCGGTCGCGATCATCCAGCAGATATTCGCCAGTGGCGATCGTGCCTCCGAAGCCGCCCTTGAGAAGCACGTTCCCGGGAACGTGGTCGCGCGGCAGGACCTTGCCTATGGAGACGGGGCGGACGAGACGTTCGACCTTTATCATCCCAAGGGCGCGCGCGGCCCGCTGCCGGCTATCGTCTGGGTGCATGGCGGTGGCTGGATCGCGGGCAGCAAGGCCGGTGTCGCCAACTATCTGAAGGTTCTGGCCGGCCGCGGCTATACGACCGTCGGTCTTGAATATTCGCATGGTTTCGGCGTCACCTATCCCACCCCCGTCGAGCAGGTGAATGCGGCGCTCGGTCATCTCGTGCGGAACGCGGCGGACCTCAACATCGATCCAGACAGGATTGTGCTGGCCGGGGACTCGGCCGGGGCGCAGATCGCCGCGCAGGTCGCCATCATCGCGACGGACCCGTCTTATGCCCGGCGGATCGGCATCGCGCCGGAGCTGGAGCCGGAGCGGCTTGCCGGCACCGTATTGTTCTCGGGTGCCTATGACATCGAACAGGCCAATGTCGACGGCAAGTTCGGCTGGCTCGTCAGGACGGTGCTGTGGGCCTATTCGGGAACCAGGAATTTCATGGCCGACGAGCGTTTCTTGCTGGCTTCGGTGACCGAGCACGTCACCGGCGCGTTTCCGCCCGCCTTCATCTCCAGCGGCAATGGCGATCCGCTTGCGCCCCAGGCGATGGCCCTGGCGCGAGCGCTCGAAGAACGGGGCGTCGAGGTGCAAGCCCTCTTCTTTCCCGAGGACTACAGCCCGTCACTGCCGCATGAATATCAGTTCAACCTGGATATCGCCGCCGGGCGGGAGGCGCTGGAGCGGATGCTGGCCTTCGTCGAAGCCCATGTCCAGCGGCAGCAAAGTTTCCCGGCCCGCCCCGCGCCGTAGCGGCATTGTCGCAGCTTCAGCCTTCCGCGCCGGCGGCGCGCGCAAGATCCTGTTCGATCTGGGCGATCATGCGGCCGGTCTCGTCGTGAAGCCGGCGCAGGCGGATGAGATTGGCCGAGACAGCCTGGACCAGTTCCGAGCGGCTTTCGTCGGCGGGCGAGGCGCCGATGCCGTGCAACAGCCATGACAGCGAGACGTTGAGGACGCCGGCCAGCATGGTCAGCCGGTTGGCGCGCGGCTGCGACCGGTCGCTCTCCCATGCCTGGATGGTCGACGTCTTGACGCCGAGGCGCCGTGCGAGTTCCGCGACGGTCATGCCCGCCGCGTCGCGAGCACGCGAGAGCCTGCCCCCCATCGTGTCGCGGTCCGGTACGTCGGAATAGATATGTGCGGTGTCGTGCACCCGGTCATTCCTCCATGCAAGATTTGGTTGCCGCGTGGCGCGGTGAGAGGCCTAAAGCATGGGGGATAGAGACAGGAAGCACAAGTATTTCGATGAGAGAAGCAATTGCGTCAAGGATTTCTTTTTTTGAACCAGTCGCTTATCTGGAGTTTCCGATGTGATGATTCCGGCTATTGCTTTGCCATCATCCGCTCGGCGTGCCAGTTGAGATGGACTTCCATGAAACTCGATATGAAAAAATACGAGTGATCATAGCCCTCGTGCATGTTGAGCGACAGCGGAACGCCGGTCTTGCGGCAGATCTCCTCGAACAGCCATGGGCGCAGGCCGTTGTCGAGAAACGGGTCGCTCTTGCCCTGGTCGATCAGGAAGCCGGAAAAGCGCGCGCCGTCCTCCACCAGCGCACAGGCGTCGTACGGCCGCCAGGAATCGCGGTCCTCGCCCAGATATCTTTCATAGGCGGGGACGGACCAGTCCGCGGTGGATGGCTGGACGATGGGGGCGAAGGCCGAGCAGCTTGCGAAGCGCTGCGGGTTCCTCAGCGCGATGGTAAGCGCGCCGTGCCCGCCCATCGAATGGCCGAATATGCCCTGCCGCTCCATATCCGCAGGAAAGTTTTGGGCGATCAGGGCCGGCAGCTCGTCCACGATGTAGGAATACATCCGGTAATTCTTGTCGAACGGCTCCTCGGTGGCGTCCAGATAGAAGCCGGCGCCCTTGCCGAACTGCCAGTTGTCGGGCTCGTCGGGAATAGCCTTGCCGCGCGGGCTGGTGTCGGGGCACACGATCACGATGCCCAATTCGGCCGCCATCCTCCGGTATTCGCCTTTTTCCATGACATTGGCATGGGTGCAGGTGAGGCCGGACAGGTACCACAGGACCGGGCAGGGGCCCTGCGTGGCTTGGGGAGGAACGAAGACGGCGAAGGTCATCTCGCAGTCGCAGGCGGTCGAATGATGGGAATAGACGCCCTGGATGCCGCCATGGGATTTCGTGGTGGAGATTGTTTTCATGGGCATCCGGTTCACCGATAGATTTCGCGCCGATGGCCGATTTCGAGGACCAGGACAACGACCTTGTGATCCTGGATATCACAGATGATGCGATAATCGCCGACCCGGTAGCGCCACAGATGGCCGCGTTTCGATCCCTCCAGGGCTTTGCCCAACTGGCGGGGATTATCCAGTGGTTCTATACGGTTGCGTAGGTAGTTTCGGACACGTTTGGCATCCTGCCTCCCCATTTTTGCCAACTGCTTGAAAGCCGCATCGTCGATCTCAATCGTCCAGGCCAAGTTCACGCTCCATCTCCTCGAGCGTATAGGTCCTGCTCTCGCCGCGTTCACGGCGCTCTAAAACGCGCTCCGCAAGATAGATGTCCTCCAGATCCTCGAGCCGTTCCTCGATGGCCTCGCGGATATAGTAGGATGCGGTGCGGCCGGTGCGCTTGGCCAGGGCTTGCAGCCGCGCATAGGTTTCGTCGGAAAGGCGGATCGCCGTCTGCTTGCTCATCTTCGTCAACTGTCCGATTGGGATATGTGTATCCCATATAGCACGTCCGGGGACGTTGTTCACCCCCGCTTTTCCCGCAGCGCCCGGCGCAGGGTGCGGTCCAGCGCCTGCAGGAAGGCCGAGCGGTCGGCGCCGGTGAAGCCGGGATTGTAGCCCTTGATCTCGCCCGATTCGCGCAGATCCTGCTTCAGATTGCGCATGGCAACGGCCATGCCGATGGTTTCCGGGGTGAATGGGCGGCCGGTCGGGCCCAGCACGTGCAGGCCCTTCTCCACCAGGCGGGAGGCGAGCGGAATGTCGGCGGTGATGCCGATGTCGCCGGCTTGCCCGTGCTCGGCGATCCAGTCGTCCGCCGCATCCGCGGTGCCCGGCACCACGACATGGCGGACCATCGGGTCGCGCGAAGGCCGCAGCCCGCCGTTCGAGACGAAGACCACGGGGACTTGGAGACGTTCGGCGACCTTGAGCACTTCCGCCTTCACGGGGCAGGCGTCGGCATCGACATAGATGGTCGGCTCGTCGGTCAATAGACCACCACGGAGCGGATCGATTCGCCCGCATGCATCAGGTCGAAGCCCTTGTTGATCTCGTCGAGCTTCAAGGTGTGGGTGATCATCGGGTCGATGTCGATCTTGCCGGCCATGTACCAGTCGACGATCTTCGGCACGTCGGTGCGGCCGCGCGCGCCGCCGAAGGCCGTGCCTTTCCACACGCGCCCGGTGACGAGCTGGAAGGGGCGGGTGGCGATCTCCTGGCCGGCGCCGGCGACGCCGATGACGATCGATTCGCCCCAGCCGCGATGGGCGCATTCCAGCGCCTGGCGCATGACCTTGACATTGCCCGTGCAGTCGAAGGTGTAGTCCGCGCCGCCGATCTGGTCGGCCCCGCGCTTGGTCATGTTGACGATCTCGGCCACGACGTCGTCGCATTCCTTCGGGTTGACGAAATGCGTCATCCCGAACTTTTCGCCCCACGCCTTCTTGTCGTTGTTGATGTCGACGCCGATGATCATGTCGGCGCCCGCCAGCCGCAGGCCCTGGATGACGTTGAGGCCGATGCCGCCGAGGCCGAACACGGCCGCCGTCGCGCCGATCTCCACCTTGGCCGTGTTGATGACGGCGCCGATGCCGGTCGTCACGCCGCAGCCGATGTAGCAGATCTTGTCGAAGGGGGCGTCCGGATTGACCTTGGCCACCGCGATCTCGGGCAGCACCGTGAAATTGGCGAAGGTGGAACAGCCCATGTAATGGTGCAGCTTTTCGCCGCCGATGGAAAAGCGCGACGTGCCGTCGGGCATCAGGCCCTGGCCCTGGGTGGCGCGGATGGCGGTGCACAGATTGGTTTTCTGCGACAGGCACGAGGGGCAGGCGCGGCATTCGGGCGTATAGAGCGGGATGACGTGGTCGCCCTTCTTGACGCTGGTCACGCCGGCGCCGACATCGACCACGATTCCGGCGCCCTCATGGCCGAGGATGGCCGGGAAAAGGCCCTCGGGATCGGCGCCGGAAAGGGTGAACTCGTCCGTATGGCAGATGCCGGTGGCCTTTATCTCCACCAGGACCTCCCCCGCGCGGGGCCCTTCCAGATCGACCTCCATGATCTCGAGCGGCTTTCCGGCGGCGGTGGCGACGGCGGCGCGTGTCTTCATGGGGCGTTCTCCGGATTGTCTGACGTTCGAGGAGAAAATTTCAGGAAACTCGCCGCGCCGCAAGCGGCCGGCGCGCATCTACAGCAGAAAGTATCATCAGGCTTCCCTTGAGCCGATCGCGCGGAACCCATAAAAGCAGATGAAAAGCTCTCCGGGGAAATGCCGTCCATGTTCAGGAAAATTCTCATCGCCAATCGCGGCGAGATCGCTTGCCGGGTCATGAAGACGGCGCGGAAGATGGGAATTTCCACGGTGGCGGTCTATTCCGAGGCCGACGGCGACGCGGTGCATGTCGAGATGGCCGACGAGGCGGTGCTGATCGGGCCGGCGGCGGCGAGCCAGTCCTATCTTTCGGCCGACAGGATCATCGCCGCCTGCAAGGAGACGGGCGCCGAAGCGGTCCATCCGGGCTACGGCTTCCTGTCGGAGAACGCCGCCTTCTGCGAAAGGCTGGAGGCGGAAGGCATCGTCTTCATCGGGCCGAAGCCGAAGGCGATCCGCGCCATGGGCGACAAGATCACCTCCAAGAAGATCGCTGCCGAGGCAAATGTCTCCACGGTGCCCGGCTTCATGGGGCTGATAGACGACGCCGACCACGCGGTGAAGATCGCCGGCGAGATCGGCTTTCCCGTCATGATCAAGGCATCGGCGGGCGGCGGCGGCAAGGGCATGCGCGTCGCCTGGAACGAGGCGCAAGCGCGCGAAGGCTTCGACCGGTCGAAATCGGAAGCCGCATCCTCCTTCGGCGACGACCGCATCTTCATCGAGAAATTCATCGAGGAGCCGCGGCACATCGAGATCCAGATCCTGGTGGATGGACACGGCAACGGCGTCCATCTGGGCGAGCGCGAATGCTCGATCCAGCGCCGCAACCAGAAGATCGTCGAGGAAGCGCCTTCGCCCTTCATCGACGAGGCCACGCGCGCGGCGATGGGCGAGCAGGCGCTGGCGCTGGCGCGGGCGGTGGACTACCAGAGCGCCGGCACGGTGGAATTCATCGTCGACCGGCACCGCAATTTCTTCTTCCTCGAGATGAACACGCGGCTGCAGGTCGAGCATCCGGTGAGCGAGCTCGTGACCGGCATCGATCTGGTCGAACAGATGATCCGCGTCGCCGCCGGCGAGAAGCTGGCGCTCAGGCAGAGCGACATAAAGCTCGAAGGCTGGGCCATCGAAAGCCGTATCTATGCCGAGGACCCGGTGCGCAATTTCCTGCCCTCCATCGGCCGGCTGACACGCTACCGCCCGCCGGAAGAAGGGCGCAGGAACGGCTTTGTCGTGCGCAACGACACGGGCGTGGCCGAGGGCTCGGAAATCTCCATGTTCTACGACCCGATGATCGCCAAGCTTTGCACCTGGGCGCCGGACCGGGCAGGGGCGGTGGAGGCCATGGCCGAAGCGCTCGACTGTTTCGTGATCGACGGCATCGAGCACAATATCCCTTTCCTGACCGCGCTGATGCGGCACGAACGCTGGCAGGAAGGCAGGCTGTCGACGGGCTTCATCGCCGAGGAGTTTCCCGACGGCTTTTCGCTGCCGGCGCCGGACGCGGAGGGCAGGCAGGTGCTTTCGGCCGTGGCGCTGGCGGTGGAGCTGTTGCGCCGCGACCGGCTCGACCGGCTGCCCGGCCGCCTTGCCCCGCACAGCGGCGACATCAAGCGCGACTGGGTGGTGCGGCTGGGCGACGACTATGTGCCGGCTACCATCGTGGAGGGCATGGTTTCCATCCCGACCGAGCTGGACGTGACCATCGACGGCGATGCGCTGACGCTGGTCTCGGAGTGGCGGCCGGGCGATGCCGTGTGGAAGGGCAAGGTGGGATCGCGCCAGGTGGCGGTCCAGGTGCGTCCGGTCCTCAACGGGGTCAAGCTCTCCTGGCGGGGCATGAGCGCGCAGGCGCGGGTCTATCTGCCGCGCATCGCCGAGCTCGACCGGCTGATGCCCGTGCGGCGCGCGCCGGATACGTCGAAACTGCTGCTTTGCCCGATGCCGGGCCTCGTCGTGTCGATCGCGGTCGAGGAGGGACAGGAGGTCAAGGCCGGCGAGACGCTGGCCGTCGTCGAGGCGATGAAGATGGAAAACGTGCTGCGGGCCGACCGGGACTGCACGGTCGCAAAGCTCAATGCCAAGCCCGGCGACAGCTTGGCCGTGGACGCGGTCATCATGGAGTTTGTCTAAGCTGGAGACCTATTCGGTCCACATCGTCGAGCATTTCGGCCTTGCCCGGTTCTTTCACACGGTGCACGGCTCGGCCCATGACGGGACGAATGCAGACAAGCCGGACCTGATCGCGCACATATTGCAGGCCGAGCCCCTCGACCCGGTGCGAACCGTCACGATCGGCGACCGTTCGCACGACATCGCCGGCGCCAGGGCCAACGGCATCATGTCCCTCGGCGTGCTCTGGGGGTTCGGAGACCGCAAGGAACTTGCCGACGCCGGAGCGGACGAGATCGTGGAGCGTCCGTCGGACTTGGCGGCAGCGGTGGACAGGCTGCTCCAGGACGAGGTGCTTTCAGCGCCCGAGGGACGATTGTCGTGCGCAACGCCACGGCGGCCTTTACCCGTGGCCGCAGATTGTCGAGAATGGAAGCCTTCCTGAGTCCATCGAGGCGACCGGCAACAATTCATGGCCAGCGACAGGCGAACGCGCGATCCGATCATGGCGGCGGCAGATGCCGCCAGAAAACAGGCCGAATGGCTGGCCTCGCGGCCGGAGCGGCCTTTCGTGCATCTGCGGGTCCATTCGGCCTTCTCGCTGCTGGAGGGCGCGCTGCCCCTCGGCAAGGTCGTCGGCCATGCGGTCCGGGATGAAGCGCCGGCCATCGCCGTCACCGACACCAATAATCTGTTCGGTGCGCTGGAGTTCGCGCAGAAGGCGGCCAAGGACGGCGTTCAGCCGATCATCGGCTGCCAGCTGGACGTCGCCTTCGAGGACGCTCTGTCGGAAGCGCGCCGGGTGAGCCGCAACCGGCAGGCCGAGCACTATGACCCGCTGGTGCTCCTGGCGGCGAGCGAAACGGGCTATCGCAACCTCGTCCGGCTGGTAAGCCGCGCCTATCTCGAAAACGAGCCGGGCGCGGCCGTGCATGTCACGAAGGAATGGCTGGAGGCTCATCGCGAGGGCCTGATCTGCCTCACCGGCGGGCCGCGCGGCCCCATAGGCGCGGCGCTGAGGGAAGAGCGCACGGAAGTGGCCAAAAGCCGCCTTCGCTTCCTGATGGAGACCTTCGAGGACCGGCTCTACGTCGAGCTGGAAAGGCTGGGCGGCTACGACCGGGCGCTGGAAGCGGCGACCGTGAAGCTCGCCTATGCCCACGACCTGCCGCTCGTCGCCACCAACGAGGCCTTCTTTCCGGCGCGGGAGGATTTCGACGCTCATGATGCGCTGATCGCCATTGCCGAGGGCGCCGTGATCGCCATGGACGACCGGCGCCGGCTGACGCCCGACAACTACCTGAAAAGCCAGAAGGAGATGGTCGAGCTCTTCGCCGATCTTCCCGAGGCCGTCGACAACACGGTCGAGATCGCCCAGCGCTGCGCCTATTATCCGAAGAATCGCGACCCCATCCTGCCGCGCTTTACCGGCGGCGAGGCGGCCGACGAGGAAACCGCGCTCAAGGCGGAGGCCGACGAGTTGCGGCGGCAGGCGCGCGAGGGCCTGGAGAACCGGCTGAAAACGCAGGGACTGGCCGAGGGCTACGCGCCGGAAACCTATTCGGAGCGGCTGGAATACGAGCTCGAGATCATCGAGCGCATGAAGTTTCCCGGCTACTTTCTCATCGTTGCCGACTTCATCAAATGGGCCAAGGCGCATGATATCCCGGTCGGGCCGGGGCGCGGCTCCGGCGCGGGCTCTCTGGTCGCCTACGCGCTGACCATCACCGATGTCGATCCCTTGCGCTTTTCGCTTCTTTTCGAGCGCTTCCTCAATCCCGACCGCGTGTCGATGCCCGATTTCGACATCGATTTCTGCCAGGACCGGCGCGACGAGGTCATCCGCTACGTGCAGGAGAAATACGGCCGCGAGCAGGTGGCGCAGATCATCACCTTCGGCACGCTGCAGGCCCGCGCCGTGCTCCGCGACGTCGGTCGCGTATTACAGATGCCCTACGGCCAGGTCGACCGGCTGTGCAAGATGGTGCCGTCGAACCCGGCCAATCCCACCCCGCTCAACAAGGCCATCGAGGACGAGCCGCGTTTTCAGGAGGAGGTGGACAAGGAGCCCATCGTCGGCACGCTCCTGGAGATCGCCCAGAAGCTGGAGGGGCTCTACCGCCACGCCTCCACCCACGCCGCCGGCATCGTGATCGGCGACCGGCCCTTGTCCGAACTCGTACCGATGTACCGGGACCCGCGCTCGGACATGCCGGTGACCCAGTTCAACATGAAGAAGGTCGAGGACGCGGGTCTCGTCAAGTTCGACTTTCTGGGTCTGAAGACGCTGACCGTCCTTGAAAGGGCGGTGAAGCTGATCGCCCGCCGCGGCATCGAGATCGACCTGTCGAAAATCCCGCTCGACGACCGCAAGACATACGAAATGCTCTCGCGCGGCGAGACGGTCGGCGTGTTCCAGGTGGAAAGCGCGGGCATGCGCAAGGCGCTGATCGGCATGAAGCCCGACCGCATCGAGGACATCATCGCGCTGGTGGCGCTCTACCGTCCCGGCCCGATGGAGAACATCCCCACCTACAACGCCCGCAAGCACGGCGAGGAGGAGATCGCCTCCATCCATCCGAAGATTGATCACCTGGTTAAGGAGACGCAGGGCGTCATCGTCTACCAGGAGCAGGTGATGCAGATCGCGCAGGAGCTGGCCGGCTACACGCTCGGACAGGCCGATCTTCTGCGCCGCGCCATGGGCAAGAAGATCCGCGCCGAGATGGAAAAGCAGCGCGGCATCTTCGTCGAGGGCGCGACGGAGCGGGGCGTTTCCAAGCAGCAGGCCGACTTCATCTTCGACCTTCTGGCGAAGTTCGCCGATTACGGCTTCAACAAGTCGCACGCCGCCGCCTATGCCATCGTCTCCTACCAGACCGCCTATCTGAAGGCGCATTATCCGGTCGAGTTCCTGGCCGCGTCCATGACCTACGACATGGCCAACACCGACAAGCTGAACGACTTCCGGCGCGACGCCATGCGGCTCGGCATCGAGGTCGTGCTGCCCTCGGTGATGACCTCCTACCGGCCGTTCGAGGTCGGCGAGAACAAGATCTTCTACGCGCTTGCGGCCATCAAGGGCGTGGGCGACGCGGCGGTGGAGCACATCGTCCGCATGCGCGAGGACAAACCCTTCGAGAGCCTTGAGGATTTCTGCGCGCGCGTCGATCCCAAGATCGTCGGCAAGCGCGTGCTGGAATGCCTGATCCAGGCCGGCGCCTTCGACTGTTTCGGCCACGACCGGGCGGCGCTGTTCGCCGGCATCGACCGGCTGATGGGGCTGGCGGCGCGCACCTCGGAGGACGCGGCGATGGGGCAGGGCGACATATTCGGCTCGGCCGCGCTGGAGCCGCAAAAGCTGCACCTGCCGTCCGTCGCCCCGTGGCTGCCGTCGGAAAAGCTGCACCGGGAATTCCAGGTGGTCGGCTGCTACCTGTCGGCGCACCCGCTCGACGACTACGCCGCCACGCTGGACAAGATGCGGGTGCAGAACTGGGCCGAGTTCCAGGCGGCGGTGAAGAAGGGCGCTTCGGCCGGGCGGCTGGCCGGAACGGTGACCGCCAAGCAGGAGCGCAAGACGCGCACCGGCAACAAGATGGGCATCGTTCAGTTCTCCGACGCCACCGGCCAGTTCGAGGCGGTGATGTTCTCCGAAACGCTGCATCAGTATCGCGACCTGCTGGAGCCGGGAAAATCCGTCGTTATCATGGTCTCGGCGGAAGACCGCCCGGAGGGCGTCAGCCTGCGTATCCAGGGCGTGCAGTCGCTGGAGGACGAGGCGAGCCGCATGCAGAAGGCGCTGCGCGTCTATCTGCGCGACCCCAGGCCCCTCGATACCGTTGCCTCGCGGCTCACCCAGAAAGGCGACGCCGAAGTGAGCTTCGTGGTCATCAAGGAAGGTGGCCAGGGCGAGATCGAGGTCGGCCTGCCCGACCGCTACCGCGTCTCCCCGCAGATCGCCGCGGCAATGCGCGCGGTGCCGGGCGTGGTGGATGTCGAGCTGGTATAGGGCCGTTTCCTGGCGGTTTGCCGCCGCGCCCTTCGCAACTGCAGCTTCATCCCGGCCCGTGGATAGATCCGCACCCATCGACTTTAGAATGTCCATTCAACCCACTGTTATCGCTGGATATTGAGATTCTCCCGATAAAATATCCGGCTTGTCTATCCCCACTTGCCCGGCCTCCCTTATCCTGTGTCCATCGCCCTCACGGGAACCGGGTCCGGACCGGGGATCAGGGAGGGCGGCGGCAGCCTCCCCCTCCGGGTTCGGTACCCGGAGGCATGTGAGGGCCTGCAGCAGGCCGGAGTCCTGTGTCCTGAGCGTGTCGAAGGACGCAGGGCGCGGAGAAGCCGCGGGAGGTTCGGTCCAGGCGTCTCAGTGACGAGCCTGGGCGCCCCAAAAGGGCAATGGGAACCTCCTTTGACCGGTCATGCAGGACAGCGGCCGGACGGGCGGCCCGAGGGTCGCATATTATTGTTAGACGCGCGATGCTTTGGCCGCCCGTCTTCCCAACCCCTGGCATGGGGGTGCGTTCTTTGACAGGCCCCGGCTTCGGCGGAAGCGCGGGAACGGAATGACGTGCTCCAACGCCGCCGGCTCTGAAGTGCAGGCCGTGAAGGCGCACGCCGCTCTTCGTCCCCACGGTGGGGGACAGGTGGATCGCGCGAGACGGCGAGGGGGAACGGCGCGGCGGTCCCGCAAGCTGCATCCTGGTTACCGTTCAGACCTCTTCCGGGCAAGGCGTGTGAACGTCATGGCCGCAAACCGGTAGAAAGGGCCTTGGCGCTCGTCCCGCAAGCCGGCGCACCAGACATCACTCCTCGCGCTGCGGCTGCCCCGCGCGGCGACGGCCGAACGTGTAGCCCGTCTCCACCGCTTCCCTGCCGAATTTCTCGCGCAGGCTGTCGATGGCGCCTTCGGCCAGCGCGCGCTTGTGGGACAGCGTGTCCACGAGGTCCGGCGGGTCCGCCTTGGCGGCATCGGTCAGGTCGCTCACCCCGACGCCCAGCAGGCGGAAGCGCGTGCCGTCGAGCTCGCGCATCAGCATGTCGAGGCCGGTGTGGAAGATGCGGTCGGCAAGCCGCGTCGGGTCGGCGAGCTGACGGTTTCTCGTACGGATGCGGAAGTCGGCGGTCTTCAGTTTCAGCACCACCGTCCGGCCGGCGATGTCGGCCTTCTTGAGCCGTGCCGAAACCCGCTCCGACAGGGCGCGCAGCACGGGGACGAGGTCGGATGCGGCCGATATGTCGTGGTTGAAGGTGGTTTCGGAAGAGACGCTTTTCGCCTCGCCGCGCGGCTTGACCGTGCGCTCGTCCTCGCCGCGCGAAAGATGATAGAGGCGGCTGCCTATCGTGCCGTAGCGGCGCATGAGATCGTTCTTTTCCATCCTCTGCAGTTGCCCGATCATGCGCACGCCGTCGCGCTCCAGCGTGGCGGCGAAGGCCTTGCCCACGCCCCAGATGGTGGTGACCGGCTGACCCGCCAGAAAGTCCAGCGCCTCGGCCCGGCCGATGACGGAAAAGCCGCGCGGCTTGTTCAGGTCCGAGGCGACCTTGGCGAGGAACTTGCAGTAGGAAAGGCCGACGGAGACGGTGATGCCGATCTCCTCTTCGATGCGCCTTGCAAATGCCGCCAGCACATGGGCAGGCGGGGCGCCGTGCAGCTTCTGCGTGCCGGCCAGGTCGAGAAAGGCCTCGTCGATCGAGATCGGCTCGACCATGGGCGTGAGCGCCTCCATCATGGCGCGGACCTGGCGCCCGACCCTGACATATTTTTCCATGTCCGGCTTGACGACGATGGCCTCGGGGCAGGCCTCCAGCGCCTTGAACATCGGCATGGCGGAGCGTACGCCGTGAATGCGGGCGATGTAGCAGGCGGTGGAGACGACCCCGCGCTTGCCGCCGCCGATGATCACCGGCTTGTCGCGCAGGTCCGGGTTGTCGCGCTTTTCGACGGCGGCGTAAAAGGCGTCGCAATCGATATGGGCGAGCGGCAGCGCCTCAAGCTCCGGATGGCGCAGGACGCGGGGGCTGCCGCAGCTATGGCAACGCTTTCCCGTGCCCGCCGCAGGGGCAAGGCAGTCCCGGCAGATGCCGTGGGCGGAGGCGTTGACAGCCATGATCCTTCATGAGAACATAAATAGAACATTCATCATAGATCAAGCCGCTTGGCGGCACAATACGAAGGTGTCAGGAGTGTATGGGACCGTGCTTCCGCTTACGCCAGAGCGCTGGCCGGAATTCGAGGATCTGTTCGGCAAACAAGGAGCCTGCTATGGCTGCTGGTGTACGCATTTTCGCCTGCCGCCGGCCTTGCGCCGGGAAAACGACAGGCAACGCAACAAGGACCATATGCGCGCCCGCGTGGAAGCCGGGCCGCCGCCGGGACTGCTGATTTTCAACGATCGACGCGCCGATGGCTGGATGCAGATCGGCCCGCGCGCGGACGTGCCCGAGTGGAACAACAAGGGCCGCGTGACGGCACCGCTGGAGGATGCGCCGGCGGACGATCCGGCGGTCTGGGCGGTCTCATGCTTCTTCGTGCGGGCCAATGCGCGCGGAAACGGCATGACGCACAGGCTGGTGGAGGCCGGAAAGACCTTCGCGCGCGAGAACGGCGCGCGGCTGATCGAGGCCTGTCCGATGACCGAATCGAAGAGCTCCCGCTCGATCGGGCTGTTCGTCGGCTCGGCCCGCGTTTTCGCAAAGGCCGGTTTCGAGGTCGTCGCGGAGCGCAAGGCGGGGCGGCCGCTGATGCGCTTCCTTCTGTGAGGCTCCCAAGCAGCCTGTCAGGCGGAGCCTTCGTAGCCGTCGTCGCCAAGGGGCAGGGCTGCGCGGGCGCGCGCGACATCCTGCGGGGCGATGCCGCTTTGCTGCGAAAACGCCAGCAGGGTCGGCTCGTGGGCCAGGATGAACTGGAGGACGCCCGCCATGAAGCCCGGCTCCCGCGCGGCGTCGCGGACCTGCGCGGCCTCGATGCCGGTCATCGACAGAAAGCGCGGCAGGAGTTTTTCATCGCCGGCGATGAAGCCGAGGGCGGCGATGGCGATCGATTCGGCCTGGGCTTGTTCCACGTTGACGTCCCGGTCGGTTATAGGGTGCGGGCGGAATGTGCCGGAGCGGGACCTGTCGGTCAATTGAGGTTCGATAATTTCCGTTTCGTAAAACAAATTGTGCGATAAGGCCTCACGTAACGGCAACCGGCGCCCGGCCAGGCTGCCTACCTGGCGCAGGAGCAGCCGGGTTCCGGCGGGCCGGGACAAGGCCGAAGCCGGACAATGCTGGACAAGCGGGGGATCGATGCCGAAGAAGGTCATGATCGTCGAAGACAACGAGCTCAACATGAAGCTCTTCCGCGACCTGATCGAGGCCAGCGGCTATGAGACCGTGCGCACGCGCAATGGGCTGCAGGCGCTCGAGCTGGCGCGCGCCCACCGCCCCGACCTCATCCTGATGGACATACAGCTGCCGGAGGTTTCGGGGCTGGAGGTCACCAAATGGCTCAAGGAAGACGACGATCTTCATACGATCCCGGTCATTGCGGTGACGGCGTTCGCCATGAAGGGCGATGAGGAACGCATCCGGCAGGGCGGCTGCGAGGCCTACATCTCCAAGCCGATTTCGGTGCCCAGCTTCATCGAGACGATCAAATCATATCTCGGAGACGCATGATGGTGTCCGTCCGGTTGGAGCAGAGGAGTTAGCGGGGGCTATGACTGCCAGGATCCTTGTCGTCGACGACGTGCCGGCCAATCTCAAGCTGCTGGAGGCGCGGCTGCTGGCGGAGTATTACGATGTCGTGACCGCGCGCTCGGGGCCTGATGCCATCGAGATTTGCGAGGCAAGCAAGGTGGACGTGGTTCTGCTCGACATCATGATGCCGGGCATGGACGGCTTCGAGGTCTGCCGCCGGCTCAAGGCCGATCCGGCGACCACGCATATTCCGGTGGTGATGGTCACGGCGCTGGACCAGTCGGCGGACCGGGTGCGCGGGCTGGAGGCCGGCGCGGATGATTTCCTGACCAAGCCTGTCAACGACCTGCAATTGCTGACCCGCGTGAAGAGCCTTGTGCGCCTGAAGGCGCTGACCGACGAATTGCGGCTGCGCGCCTCGACGACGCGCGACATCGGCATCGAGGAACTGCTTGCCAGCAAGAGCGCGCCGGATACGGCGCCGCGTGTCCTGCTGGTCGACCAGAACGAGGCATCCGCCGGGCGGCTCGTGGGCATGCTCGACGGCCAGTTCGATCTGGCGGTCGCGGCCGACGGACCTGCGGGGCTTGCAAGGGCGGCAGAAGGCGCCTTCGAATGCGTCATCGTGGCCACCGCGCACGCCGATTACGATCCGCTGCGCCTGTGTTCGCAGCTCAGGGCGCTGGAGCACACCCGGCTGGTGCCGATCATCCTGATGGCCGACCCCGGCGAGGACGACTTCATCATTCGCGGCCTGGAGCTTGCCGTCAACGACTACATCCTCACGCCGGTCGAAAAGCAGGAACTCATCGCACGGCTGCGCACGCAGATCAGGCGCAAGCGCTACAATGACGGCCTGCGCTCCAGCGTCGCCGAGACCGTGGAAATGGCCGTGACCGACCCGCTGACGGGACTCCACAATCGGCGCTATCTGGACAGCCACCTGCACCGCCTGTTCGACCGGGCCGTGGCCCGCCGCAGGCCGTTGTCGATCATGATCACCGACATCGACCGCTTCAAGGCGATCAACGACAAATGGGGCCATGACGGCGGCGACGCCATCCTGCGCGAATTCGCCGCCCGGCTGCGGCGCAATCTGCGCGGCATCGACCTCGTCTGCCGCTATGGCGGCGAGGAGTTCGTCATCGTGATGCCGGATACGGAACTGTTCGTCGCCGAGAAGGTGGCCGAGCGCATTCGCGCCGAGATCGCCAGCGGACCGTTCGGAACGGGCGAGGGAAAGCCGGCGGTGCCCGTGACCGCCAGCCTCGGCGTGGCCGCCATGAAGCCCGAGGACAGCGTCGAGGCGCTTTTCAAGCGCGCCGACGTCGCCCTCTACGAGGCGAAGGCGGGCGGGCGCAACAAGGTCGTGGCGCCCGCGGCCTGAGGAAAGGCGCAGCCCGACACCGCTTTCCGGCCGGCCGCCGACGGGCCACGGCCTTCGTATGGTTACGTGTTTACCCTAACGTAAGCCGAATCGCTATAATGGTTAAGTAAGTGTTGATTTTCCTGCGTTATTGCGCGAGTGTCGCGGCCAAGGGAATGGGGCTCCTTGCGGATACCCATTTTGTCAATACCCCATGATGCTCAGGTCCGCCGCATCTCCTGGGTCCGTGGGGTCGGCCGGCCGGCGCTGGCGTTAAGTGGCCTCCTCGTACCGCTGCCAATCGCCGGCCGGCCCCCTTTTCCGCTCGCGACGGAAAAGGCGGGCTCCAGCCCTCATCTTGAAATCCTGATGGGCTCTGCTGCCGCTTCAGCGGGACACGCGCCAACGAAAAACGGCGCCTTGCGGCGCCGTCGGCAAATCCCAGCATTCGGGAAAGCTACTTGATCTTCGCTTCCTTGAACTCGACATGCTTGCGCACGACCGGGTCGTATTTGCGCTTGGTCATCTTCTCGGTCATCGTGCGGCTGTTCTTCTTGGCGACATAAAAGAAGCCGGTATCGGCCGTCGACAGGAGTTTGATCTTGATGGTCGTGGCCTTGGCCATGTCACTAATCCGTTTTTCGTGGTGAATGATGCGGCCCCAACCGGCAGATGCCACGGTGCTCGCTAAAAGCTCGCCGGAGACATATAGACCGGCGCTCAAAAGTCAAGCCCGCTCGGCACGGCGAAGCCGCGCCTGATCCTGAGCAAGGAGGGCGCGCCACTGTTCAAGTCAGCAGCTTGACGAACCGGTCGCCGCGCAGCGAATAGAAGGGCACGGGGCCGCCCGGGTTCAGCTCGGGGTCATGGGTAAGGCGGTACTGGAGGTCGTCGAGAATGGTTCGCGTGATGGCGGGGATTTCGGCCTGCATGGCGTCGGCGATGGGAAGCCACACGATCTCCTCCAGTTCGTCGGTCGAGCCGCCATCCGGCAGTTCGCAGGCGACGTCGTCGCGCCATGCGGCCAGGAAGCGGGTGTCGTAGCGGCGCACGCGGCCCGGCGGCGTTATGGCGCGGGCTACATAGCGCAGCCCGTCGAGCGAGGGCCGGATGCCGTTCTCGGCAAACTCGCGCCAGTGCGGACTGCGGGTCGAAAAGGGCGCGCGCACGCCGATGAGCAGGCCCGCCTCTTCGCAGGTCTCGCGGACGGCCGACATGGCGATCGCCTTGGCGCGCGCCCGGGTGATGCGGGTCGGCGCCGCCAGCTTTTCCGCAACGGCCGGGTGCAGGTCGGCGTGGACCGGGATGCGGCTGTCGGTCGGATCGGTGCGGCCGCCGGGAAAGACGAAGCGGCCCGGCATAAATGCATGGCGCATGTGGCGGCGGCCCATCAGCACGAAATGCTGGCCGCCGCGCTTGTCCAGCAGGATCAGCGTGGCGGCATCCTTGGGGCGCATCGGCTTGCCGCCGAGGGCGAAGTCCTTCGATTCGGCCTTGTCGACCTCCTTGCGGGTCAGGCCGTCCATGCGCCGCGTCATCTATCGCAGCTCTGGATGGGTTTCGGCCGTGTCGGGTTCGCCGCCGAACCCGTGCATGTGCTGGGCCCATTGCAGGCCGACCACGGCCCCCTTGACCGGGCCGATCAGCCAGAGCGACATCAAGAGCGTGACCGGAAGCCAGATCGCCAGATGCAGCCAGCTCGGCCAGTCGGTCATCGCCTCGAGGCCCATGAAGCCGCCGACGACGATGTGTCCGACCACGACGATCACGAGGTAGGCGGGCAGGTCGTCGGCGCGGTGGTGGCTGATCACCTCGCCGCACTCGTCGCAGTTTTCCACCGTCTTCAGATAGGCGCGGAAAAGCCGGCCTTGCCCGCAATGCGGACAGCGGCCGGCAAAGCCGCGCTTCATCGCCTCCCAGACGGAGCGCGTGCGGCGGCTCTTACCGCCGGCGCCGAAAACCTGCTCTTCCATCATCGTCTCCTGCCTCCGGACGAGGCCTTTGCCTTGTTGCCGCCGGCCCTTCCGCGTCCACGGCGGGCCTTGTGGAAGGACTTCGTGGAGCCGGGCAGTTTCACCGGCTCGCTCAGCATTTCAAACCGCATCGCGCCCGCGAGCGGTGCGACTTCGATCAGGCGAACCTGGACGCGGTCGCCGAGCTGAAAACCCTTGCCGCTCTTCTCGCCGATCATGGCGTGGCGGGCCTCGTCGTAGATATAGTACTCATCGCCCAGCGATGACACGGGTACAAAGCCGTCTGCGCCAAATTCCGGCAGCTGCACGAAGAGCCCGGCGCCGGCAATGCCGGCGATGCGGGCCGAAAACTCCTCGCCGGTGCGATCGGCCAGATGCTCGGCGATCAGGCGGTCGACGGTCTCGCGCTCGGCGGCCATGGCGCGGCGCTCGGTGGCGGAGATGAGGGCCGAAATTTCCTCCAGCCGCTCCTCGTCCTCCTTGCGCAACCCGTCCTTGCCGAAGCCCTGGGACGTGATCAGGGCGCGGTGAACCATGAGGTCGGCATAGCGGCGGATGGGCGAGGTGAAATGGGCGTAGCGCCGCAGATTGAGGCCGAAGTGACCGAGATTCTCCGTGGCGTAGACGGCCTGGCTCTGCGAGCGCAGCACGACCTCGTTGACGAGCTGCTCGTGGTCGGCGCCTTCGACGCGGGCGAGGATCGTGTTAAACAGGGCCGGGCGAAGCTGGGGCCCGCGTGCCAGCGAGATGTCGAGCGTGGCCAGAAACTCGCGCAGGCTCTCCTGCTTGGCGAGCGAGGGCGCGTCATGGACGCGGTAGACCAGCGGCTGGCGCGCCGTCTCCAGCGTTTCGGCGGCGCAGACATTGGCCTGAATCATGAACTCCTCGATGAGCTTGTGGGCATCGAGGCGCGGGGGGATGGTCACGCGGTCGACCGTGCCGTCCTCCTTGAGGATCAGCTTTCTTTCCGGCAGGTCGAGCTCCAGCGGCTCGCGCGCGGCGCGGCCCCGCTGGAGCACGGCATAGGCGTCCCACAGCGGCTTGAGGACGGGTTCGAGGAGCGGTCCGGTCTTGTCGTCGGGCTCGCCGTCGATCGCCGCCTGGGCCTGCTGGTAGGAAAGCCGCGCTGCCGAGCGCATCATCACCCGGTGGAAGCTGTGGCCAAGCTTGCGGCCTTGGTGGTTGAAGCGCATGCGGACGGCCAGCGCCGGCCGCGCCTCGCCCTCGCGCAGCGAGCACAGATCGTTGGAGATGCGCTCGGGCAGCATGGGTACCACCCGGTCGGGGAAATAGACGGAGTTGCCCCGCTTCAGCGCCTCGCGATCGAGGGCCGAACCTATCCGCACATAGTGCGCGACATCGGCGATGGCGACCGTGACGATGTGGCCGCCGCGATTGTCGCCGGCGGGGTCGGGCTCGGCATAGACGGCGTCGTCATGGTCCTTGGCGTCGGCAGGGTCGATGGTGAGGAGCGGCAGCTTGCGCCAGTCCTCGCGGCTTTCGAGGGTTGCCGGCTTCGCCTCCTCGGCCTCGTCGAGCACGGCCTGGGGGAAGATATGGGGTATTTCGTGAGCGTGGATGGCGATCATCGAGACCGCCTTTTCGCTCTTGAGCGAGCCGATCACCTCCAGCACCTTCGCCTGCTGAAGGCCGTGGCGGTTGCGCGACACGATCTCGGCCTCGACGAGGTCGCCGTCCTTCGCGTCGGCGCGATCCTCCTCGCTGACCTGCATTTCAGGCTGGCGGCGCTCGACCGGCTCGATGCGGAAGCCGCCGTCCTTGAGGACGCGGAAGACGCCGAGCGCGGCGCGGCGCTTGCGCTCGAAGACCTTCATGATACGGCCTGTATAGGCTGGGCCGGCCTCGTCTTCGCTCGGGAAAACGCGCGCCAGCACGCGGTCGCCAACACCGGCGGCGGGCTTGCCCGGTTTCTGGCCCGATTTCTGGCTGCGGATAGCCACCATGGGCACGGGACCGCCAATCTCGTCCTGCTCGGCCGGCCGGGCAAGCAGCCCGCCTTCGGCGTCGCGGGAGAAGATGTCGAGCACCACGACATGGGGCAGGGCACCCGGCGCCAGCACTTTTCTGCGCCGCTTCCTTATCAGTCCCTCATCCTGGAGGTCGCGCAGAATATCCTTCAGCCAGATGCGGTCGCTGCCCTTCAGACCGAAGGCCTTGGCCAGTTCGCGCTTGCCCGATTCATCGGGGTTTTCGGTGATGTACCGCAGCACATCCTCGCGCGAAGGCAGGTGCGGATTGTCGCTGCGACCGGCAGCGCCCGCATCTTGCCCGGAAGATCTGGGCTTGGAAGATTTAGAGCCGGACATCCTGCGCGCCAATCATTCGACTCCCGTCTTCGCCTTCGCTGCCGGTTTCTTGGCGGCAGCCTTCTTGGCCGGCTTCTTCGCCCTGCCGGCCTTGCCGGCGCCTCCCTTACCGGCTTTGGCGGCGATAAGTTCCAGCGCTTCTTCCCGCGTCACGTCGGCGGGATCCTTGCCCTTGGGCAGCGTGGCGTTCACCCTGCCATGGTTCACATAGGGCCCGTAACGGCCGTCGCGCACCGTAATGGCGCCGCCGTCGGGATGCTCGCCGAGATCCTTCAGCGCCGCCGGCGCGGCGCGCCCGCCGCGGCCCGGTCCCTTGGCCTTCTTGTCCGCGATCACCGACACCGCGCGGTTGAGGCCGATGGAGAAGACATCCTCGACGCTTTCAAGGTTGGCGTAGCTGCCGTCATGCAGCAGGAAGGGGCCGTAGCGGCCGATGCCGGCGGAGATCAGCTTGCCGGTTTCGGGATGCTGGCCGATATCGCGGGGCAGCGACAGCAGCGCCATGGCCTTCTCATAGTCCATGCTTTCGACGGACCAGCCCTTGGGCAGGCTCGCGCGTTTGGCCTCCTTGCCTTCTCCGCGCTGGACATAGGGGCCGAAGCGGCCCGAGCGCAGGGTGATTTCCTCCCCGGTGACGGGATCGACACCCAGCTCCTTGTTGCCGTCGAGCGCGGCATCGCCGTTCTCGCCATTGTCGCCGAGTTGGCGGGTGAAGCCGCATTCGGGATAGTTGGAGCAGCCGACGAAGGCTCCGTAGCGGCCGAGCTTCAGCGACAGGTTGCCGGTTCCGCATTTGGGACAGATGCGCGGATTGGAGCCGTCCTCGCGGGGCGGGAAGACCAGCGGCGCCAGTTCTTCGTTGAGTGCGTCCAGCACGTCGGTGACGCGCAGCTCCTTGATGTCGTCGACGGCGCCGGAAAAGTCCTTCCAGAAGTCCCTAAGCACGTCCTTCCACGAAAGCTGGCCGTCCGAGATGCGGTCGAGCTTTTCCTCGAGGCCGGCGGTGAAGTCGTACTCCACGTAGCGGCGGAAGAAGTTTTCGAGGAAGCCGGTGACGATGCGCCCCTTGGCCTGGGGCACGAGGCGGCGCCTGTCGACGGTGACATAGTCACGTTCTTCCAGCGTCTTCAGCGTCGAAGCGTAGGTGGAAGGGCGCCCGATGCCTAATTCCTCCATCTTCTTGATGAGCGAGGCTTCGGTGTAGCGTGGCGGCGGCTCCGTAGTGTGCTTGGTGACGTTGACCGCCTCGCGCGCCAGGGTCTCGCCGTCGCGGATTTCCGGCAGGCGGTTCTCGTTCTCGTCTTCCTTGTCCTCGTCCTTCACATCCGTATAGGCGGCAAGGAAGCCGTCGAAGCGGACGACGGAGCCGACGGCGCGCAGGCCGGCCTTGCGCCCGTCGCCGGCGGCTTCGATCTCGACCGTCGTGCGCTCTATCTCCGCCGGCTGCATCTGGCTGGCGATGGCGCGCTTCCAGATCATGTCATAAAGCCGGAACTGGTCAGCATCGAGATATTTGCGCACCTTGTCGGGACTGCGCGCGAAATCGGTCGGGCGGATCGCCTCGTGCGCCTCCTGGGCATTCTTCGCCTTGACGGAATAAAAGCGCGCCTTTTCGGGCAGGTAGCGCTCTCCGAAGGTGTCGGCGATCGCGGCGCGGGCCTGATCGAGCGCCTCGGGCGCCATCTGTACGCCGTCGGTACGCATATAGGTAATGAGACCGGTCGTTTCGCCGCCGATCTCGATGCCTTCATAAAGGCGCTGGGCCACCTGCATGGTGCGCGTCGCGCCGAAGCCGAGGCGGGAGGATGCCGCCTGTTGAAGGGTGGAGGTGGTGAAGGGCGGGCCGGGATTACGCCTTGTCGGCTTGGCCTCGACCGACAGGACCTTGTAGCTGGCGCCGTCGAGCATCGCCTTGATGCTGTCGGCTTCTTCCTGGCTCTTTATCGATAGTTTCTGCAGCTTCTTGCCGCCGAACTCGGTCAGCCTGGCCTCGAAGCCTTCGCCGCGCGGGGTGTCGAGCAGGGCCGCGATCTGCCAGTAATCCTCGCGGACAAAACGCTCGATCTCCAGTTCCCGGTCGCAGACCAGACGCAGCGCCACGGACTGGACGCGGCCGGCCGAGCGTGCGCCCGGCAGCTTGCGCCAGAGCACGGGGGACAGGTTGAAGCCGACGAGATAGTCGAGCGCGCGCCGGGCCAGATAGGCGTCGACGAGCGCCGCGTCGATCTCGCGCGGGGCGGCCATCGCATTGAGCACCGCCTTCTTGGTGATGGCGTTGAAGACGACGCGCCGCACCGGCTTGTCCTTGAGCGCGCGCTTCTGGCGCAGCACCTCCAGCACATGCCAGGAAATGGCCTCGCCCTCGCGGTCGGGGTCCGTCGCCAGGATGACGCCGTCGGCATCCTTGACGGCCTTGGTGATGTCGCCCAGGCGTTTGGAGGAGGGGGTATCGACCGCCCAGGACATGGCGAAATCCTCGTCGGGCCGCACGGAGCCGTCCTTGGGGGGCAAATCCCGGACATGGCCGAACGAAGCCAGGACCTTGTAATCCTTACCCAAATACTTGTTGATTGTTTTCGCCTTGGCTGGCGACTCGACGATAACGACTTCCATAATCTGGCAATACCTCGTGGGTGCCGATCTTGCCGGCACCTGTAATTCCGCCTTCCGGGACACCCGGCAGCACGTCACATGGCCGTGGATTGGCTCGCGGTCAAGGGTGCAGCGGGCAAATCGCTCGCCGGGCCGATATGCCCTTAAAAGTTGTATTGCCAAATTTTTACATTTATTTGTATATAACAGTAGCCTCATCGAAGGCTGGGTCCCAAACGAGAACGGGCTAATTCGGGAGCGGAAACAGAGGCAATGGGCAGAATGGAAGGAGGTCGCACACAATCAGCGTGAAATGGCGGGGCGACGGTGCTTCATAGGACGGGAAGCCATGGGCTTGGGCAGACGCGACCCATATCAAAGGGCGGAAACGCTCGACTATTTGCAATCCATACTGAGGCAGTTTCGGGCGATGGCCGCGGCCGAGGGCTGCGAGATGTTGGTCTACTTTCTGGAGATGGCCTATGTCGAGGCGAACGACCTGCTGCGCGAGGAGCGCGCGGCGCTCCTCGACGAGATTTCACCGCCACTAGAGGTCGCCCATCAGCAGTGAAACGGCGCCGCCCGGGTGGCGTTCGATCCGGCCGGCCAGGTCCAGTTCCAGGATCGCCAGGAAGACCTGCGCCGGCGCCAGGCCCGTGTGGGCGATGATCTCATCGACATGGATGGGGGTGGGCCCCAGCGCCTCGAGGATGCGTTGGCGTTCGTCGTCGCCAGGCGGCTCCGCCATTTCGAGGCCCGACGGCTCCTCCATGTCGAGGGTGGGCTGTAGCTCGCGCCCGATCAGCGGCGCAATGGCGTCCGAGACGTCGGCCGCTTCGGTGACGAGGATCGCGCCGTCCTTCAAAAGCCTGTTGGTCCCGGCCGAGCGCGGATCGAGCGGCGAGCCGGGAATGGCGAAGACGAGCCTGCCCATCTCATTGGCGAGGCGGGCGCTGATGAGCGAGCCCGAGCGGGTGGCCGCCTCCACGACCAGAAGGCCATAGGCAACGCCCGCGACGATGCGGTTGCGGCGTGGGAAATCGCGGGCCCGCGGGGTCCAACCGAACGGCATTTCCGTCAGGACCACGCCACGCTCGGCGATCTCCGTGTGGAGCCCGTCGTTTTCCGGCGGGTAGGGGCGGTCCAGGCCGCCGGCAAGCACCGCCACCGTTCCCGTGTCGAGCGCTCCGCCATGGGCAGCCGCATCGATGCCGCGCGCAAGGCCGGATGCGATCACATAACCTTGGCGGCCAAGCTCCGCCGAGAGCCGGGCGGCCATCTTGGCGCCGGCCAGTGAAGCGTTGCGGGCGCCCACGATGGCGATCATGGGATTGCGCAGAAGGTCGAGATTGCCGCGCGCCGCGATCAATGGCGGCGGATGGTCCACGCGCATCAGGAGAGGCGGATAGCAGGGTTCGCCGATGGCGATGAAATCGGCGCCCATGCGGGCGGCCGCTTCCAACTCGGCATCGATCATATCCTCTGAGGCGAGCCTGATGCCGGCGGCGCCGCCGCGGCGGGCCAGATCGGGCAATGCTTCCAGCGCCTTTCCAGCGGAACCGAACCGGTTGATGAGATCGCGGAAGGTCGCGGGGCCGACATTTTCCGTGCGGATGAGACGAAGCCAGGCGCGGCGCTGCCCGTCGTCAAGGCGGCGGCCGGTCTGGCCGCTCATCCCTTGGCACCGATTTGCGTCTCCTTACCCGTCATAAGCCGCACGATATTGGCCCGGTGCTTGATGAAAACGAGCAGGCTGAGCAGGAGGAAAAGCTGGGCGATCTGCACGAAGCCCAGAAAATAGAGAGTGGCGGGCACGCATATGGCAGCCAACAGTGCGGCCAGCGAGGAAAAGCGCGTGATCGCCGCGGTGCTCAGCCAGACGATCGCGAAGACAAGCGCGCCCTGCCAGGCCAGGCCAACAAGGATGCCGAGATAGGTGGCGACGCCCTTGCCGCCCTTGAAACCCAGCCAGATGGGAAAAAGGTGGCCGAGGAATGCGCCGAGCCCCGCCGCCACGGCCTGATCCGGACCGTACATGCCGGCGAGCAGCACCGCCGCCGTGCCTTTCAGCGCGTCGAGCAGCAATGTGAGGGCAGCGAGCTTTCGGTTGCCGGTGCGCAACACGTTGGTGGCGCCGATATTTCCGGAGCCGATCTTGCGCACGTCGCCCAGCCCGGCCATGCGGGTAAGGATGAGGCCAAACGGAATGGAGCCCAGCAGGTAGCCGAACAGCAACGCGCCGATGAGATAGGGCAGGGCGATCTGCCAGCTGATCGGGTCCGGCATGGTCGGTATGTTCCTCCCAGTTCAGGTGGAAAACACTGTGCGGCCCGCAACCAGCGTTTTCAATACCCGGCCCTGCATGCGCGCGCCTTCGAAACAGGTATTTTTCGAGAGCGAGCGGATATCGGCCTCGCGCACCAGCCACGGCGCGTCCAGATCGACCAGGATAAGGTCCGCCGGTGCCCCGGGGGCAAGCGTGCCTCCGGGCAGGCCGAAGCGCCTTGCCGGCGCCGTGGACAGGGCCTCGACCAGCCGAAGCAGCGGCACGTCGCCGGAATGGTGGAGCCTGAGCGCGGCCGAAAGCAGCGTCTCCAGGCCGATGGCGCCGGCGGCGGCCTCGGCGAAGGGCAGCCGCTTCGTGTCGACGTCCTGCGGGTCGTGGCTGGAGACGATCATGTCGAGCGTGCCGTCGCGCAGGGCCTCGACCATGGCCAGCCGGTCCTCCTCGGCGCGCAGGGGCGGCGACAGGCGGAAGAAGGTTCGGTATTCGCCGACGTCGTTCTCGTTCAGGCTCAGATGGTTGATGCTCACCCCGGCCGTCACCGAATGGCCTTCCTGCTTGGCGCGCCCGATGGCGGCGGCGGACATGGCGGTCGAGATTTCGGCGGCGTGATAGTGCCCGCCGGTCAGGGCCGCCAGCATGAGGTCGCGCGACAGCGGCATGGCCTCGGCTTCACGCGGGATGCCGGGCAGGCCGAGCCAGCTTGCCAGAAGGCCCTCGTTCATGACGCCCGAGGAGGCAAGTTCGGGATCCTGGGTGCTGTGGCAGACCACAAGATCCATGTCGCGCGCATAGGTGAGGGCGCGGCGCATGGTGAGCGCGCTGGCGATGGTGTGGCGGCCGTCTGCGAGCGCGACCGCGCCGGCATCGCGCAGCAGGCCGAACTCGCTCAGCTCGCGTCCGGCCAGATCCTTGGTGATGGCGGCGGCGGGAAATACGTTGACGCTCGCCGTCTCGCGCGCGGTGCGCAGCACGAACTCGACCAGCGCGACGTCGTCGATGACCGGCTGGGTGTCTGGCATCATGATGATTGAGGTGACGCCGCCGGCGGCGGCGGCCCGGCTGGCCGAGGCGATGGTCTCGCGGTGCTCGGCGCCGGGCTCGCCGATGAAGACGCGCGCGTCCACCAGCCCGGGCAGGATCGCCGCGCCGCGGCAGTCGACGATCTTGGCGCCCTCCGGGGCGCCCTGATTGTGGGCGGACGCCCCCGATGCGGCGATCTTGCCGCCGACAACGAGAACGCTCCCCGCCTCGTCGAGGCCGCGCGAGGGATCGAGGATGCGCGCGTTCTGGAAGAGCGTGGCGCTCATGCCGGCGCCTGCGAGCCGTTGCGGCGCGGGTCGAGGAGGGCGTCCATGACGGCCATGCGGACTGCCACGCCCATCTCCACCTGTTCCTGGATGACGCTTTGCGGGCCGTCCGCCACTTCCGAGGCGATCTCGACGCCGCGGTTCATCGGGCCGGGATGCATGACAAGGGCGTCTTCCTTCGCCAGTTTGAGCTTTTGCCCGTCAAGGCCGAAATAGCGGAAATATTCGCGGACCGACGGCACGAAACTGCCGGCCATGCGCTCGCGCTGGAGCCGCAGCATCATCACGACGTCGGCGCCCTTCAGCGCGTCCTCCATGCGGGTGAAGACCTCGACCCCCATGCGTTCGATGCCGGAAGGAAGGAGCGTGGAAGGCGCGGCGACCCGCACCCGCGCGCCCATCGCGTTGAGCAGCACGATGTTGGAACGGGCGACGCGCGAATGCAGCACGTCGCCGCAGATCGTCACCGTCAGCCCGCCGATCCGGCCCCGGGCCCGGCGGATGGTCAGGGCGTCGAGGAGCGCCTGGGTCGGGTGCTCGTGGGCGCCGTCGCCGGCATTGACCACCGAGCAGCCGACCTTCTGGGCCAGCAGGGCCGCGGCGCCGGCGGCCGCGTGGCGGATGATGAGGATGTCCGGCCGCATCGCATTGAGCGTGACCGCCGTGTCGAGCAGGGTTTCGCCCTTCTTGGTCGAGGAACTGGCCACCGACATGTTCATGACGTCGGCGCCCATGCGCTTTCCGGCCAATTCGAAGGATGACTGCGTGCGGGTGGAGGCCTCGTAGAAGAGGTTGATCTGGGTGCGGCCGCGCAGGCGCGCCGACTTCTTTTCCGGTTGCCGCGAGATGGCGACCGCCTCGTCGGCACGGTCCAGAAGCATCTCTATGTCGAGAGGGGACAGGCCCTTGATGCCAAGCAGGTGGCGATGGGGATAAACGGGAAACGGGGGCGTGTCTGTCATCTCAAGAGGGTGCTATAGGCGGGTGGGGCGCTTGCCGCAAGCGACAGATTATGCTGTGCGCGTGTTCTCCCCGCCATTTTCAATGGCTAAGAAACATGCGGTAGCTTGTGCTAGGCTGCCGCGACCCGGTCAGGAATTACAGGACGTTTGGCGTGAATCACGAAGTGACAAATCAGCCGCCCCCTCTAAGCGGCAGCAATGCCTGGCGCTCGGACCCGCTGGCCGTGGAGGCTTGCGAAGGCTTTTCCGAGCCGGTGCGCAAGGAGCTGGAGGTTCTCGGCCGCTTCGTGCGCACGCCCGAAGCGCTCGACCTCGCGCGGCTTGCCAACGAGCAGCCGCCCGTGCTCAGGACCCACGACCGCTACGGGCGCCGGGCCGACGTCGTGGACTACCATCCGGCCTATCAGGCCCTGATGCGGCGCTCGGTGGGGGCGGGGCTCCATTGCTCGGTGTGGGAAGACAATGCCGACGAAAAGGGCCTTCGGCACCAGGTTCGCGCCGCGCGGTTTTACCTGACCGGGCAGCTCGAATCGGGCCATCTGTGCCCGCTCACCATGACCAGCGCCTCGCTCGCCGCACTGATGAACGCGCCCGACCTTTTCAAGGTATGGGCACCGCGCATCGTCTCGCGCAAATACGACCATTCCAACCGGCCGGTCAGCCAGAAGCAGGGCATCACGCTCGGCATGGGCATGACCGAGAAGCAGGGCGGCACCGATGTGCGCGCCAACACCACGACCGCCGAGCCCGCCGGAAACAATCTGTACCGGCTGAACGGCCACAAATGGTTCATGTCCGCGCCCATGAGCGATGCCTTCCTGGTGCTTGCTCAGGCCAAGGAAGGGCTTAGCTGCTTCCTTCTGCCCCGTCTGCGCGACGACGGGACGAGCAACGGGCTGCGTTTTCAGCGGCTGAAGGACAAGCTCGGCAACCGGTCGAACGCTTCATCCGAGGTCGAGTTCGACAATGCCTTTGCCTATCTCGTCGGCGAGGCCGGCGCGGGCATCCGCACCATCATGGACATGGTCACGCTGACGCGGCTCGATTGCGCGCTCGGCTCAGCCGGCCTGATGCGGGCGAGCCTGGCGGAAGCGGTGCACCACGCGCGCCACCGCAAGGTATTCGGCAAGACATTGATCCAACAGCCGCTGATGCTGCGCGTGCTGGCAGACGTGGCTCTCGATGTCGCCGGGGCCACCGCGCTCTCGTTCCGGCTGGCGCGCTCCTTCGACGAGGCCGCCGGCAACCGCGCCGAGGCGGCATTCGCCCGCGCGATGACGCCGGTGGTCAAATACTGGGTCTGCAAGATGGCGCCTTCCGTCACCTATGAGGCGATGGAGTGCCTTGGCGGCAACGGCTATGTGGAGGAAACGCCGCTGGCCCGCCACTATCGCGAAGCTCCGGTCAACGCGATCTGGGAAGGCTCGGGCAACGTCATGGCGCTGGACGTCCTGCGCGTCGTCTCGCGAAGCGCGGGCCTTTTCGACGAGGTCCTGGCCGGCATCCACCGGGATCTGGGGGAAAAGGGCAAGGGAACGGTCGATGTCCTGCAGGCGGCAATCAGCGTTTGCCAGAGCGACGAAGGCTCGGCGCGGATCCTGACGGAGCAGCTTGCCCTGGCGGCGGCGGCGGCCGAACTGCGGCGCCTGGGGGCGGGGCAGGTGGCGGACGCCTTCGTGGAAACGCGGCTCGCCGGACAGTGGCGCGGCACCTACGGCATGCTGGACGCCCGCCATGACGCCTCGGCGATCATAGAGATGCTTTATCCCCAAGCGGTGTGACGGCGACGTCTTCCTCTCAAGCCGCGTGGGCGCGGCAGGCGGATTCGTGAACGGGCATTAACCTTAACAAAGAGTAACCGTTGCGCCGGGACCGCGCGGGGGCCAGTCTCCGACTCGAAACGGACGGGACCATGGCGCGCATCATTTCACTGCTCATATCGGTTTACTGGACGGCGTATTTCGCCCTCCAGGCGGGTGCGCACCTGAACGGCATTCACGTGGCGGGCTTCCGGGTGTCCGCGGGCGGGAAGGCGGCGGCCTGGCAGTTGCCGCTCGACCTTTCCCTCTGCCTGCTCGCGGGCCTGGTCAGCACGCTGTTCCTGTGGCTGTTCGCCAACTTACTTTCCGACGGCGTCCGCTCTCAGGCCAACTGGCAGATCGCGCGGCTGGCGTTCGCGGGCGCCCTTGGCGTGTCCATCATCGGCCTTCTCGTGCCCAATGCGACGGGGACCGGCGGCATGGCGCTCGCCGCGCTCATTGCGTGCTACATGGCGTTCCAGATCGAGGCGCTGCTCGATGACGGAGAGGCTGACAGTGCCCATGAGGGCGAGGGGCAGGGCGTCGCGCGGCTGGTTGCACTGGGCGCTGCGCGTGATTCGATCCTGCTGCGCACCGCAATTCCCAAGGACTACTGGCCCAAAGGCGGAGACAACTGATGCGGTATATCCTGCTGTTCTGGGTGTTGCCGATGGGCGGTTTCTGGGCCTGGTTCCTGCTTTCGTACCACGACATCAATTTCGGCCTGGCCATGTTCAGCCGGCGCGCGCACGATTTCGCCTTCGGGTTCTACGGCGACATTCTGGGCATCGACCCGGCCACCATCGGGCCGCTGGTGGCGCGCGCCTGCGTCGTCGACACGCTGATCCTGCTGGCGATCTTTGCCTTTCGCCGCCGGCGCGAGATCCGCGCATGGCTGGCGGAACGGGGCTATGGCCGCCGCGCCGACGTCGCGCGCAACGTCTGAAGGCGGTCGAGCGCACCCTGCAGGATGAAGGCGGCGGCAGCCGAATCGATGCGGCCGGCCCGCTTGGCCCGCGACACATCCATCTCGATGAGCGTCCGCTCGGCGGCCACGGTGGAAAGCCTTTCGTCCCAGAAGACGAAAGGAAGCTCGCAAAGCCGCTCCATGTTGCGCACGAAGGCGCGGGTGGATTGGGCGCGGGGTCCTTCCGTGCCGTCCATATTTATGGGCAGACCGATGATCACCGCGGCGACCTTCTCCTTCGTCAGGGCGCGAAGCAGCGCTTCGGCGTCCTGCGTGAACTTCTTGCGCATGATCACGGGGCGGGGCGAGGCGAAACGCTGGCCGAGGTCGGAAACGGCCAGGCCGATGGTCTTCGTGCCCAGATCGAGGCCGCCGAGCGGCTGGCCTGGTTGCGCCATCCCCGCGAGTTCTTCCATGGAAATCAGCGCCACCGGCCCAGCCTTTCTTTGACACATCCGCCACGGGTTCTATCTTCCCTGCGCGCAACAATCGAGGAGTGTTCGATATGAAACTCACCTGGTACGGCCATTCCTGTTTCCGCATCGAGGCGGGCGGCGCGACGATCATCATCGACCCGTTTCTCACCGGCAATCCCGCCTGGGACGGCGGCTGGGAAGGACCGGCGGACGGCGTGACCCATGTGCTCCTGACCCATGGGCACAACGATCATGTGGGCGATGCCCTCGACATACTGAAGAAAACCGGCGCCATGCTGGTCGCCAATTTCGAGATATGCATGCATCTGGTCGGCCAGGGCGTCGGCGAGGGCAAGATCAATCCCGGCAATCACGGCGGCACGGTCGATTGCGGCGGCTTCACCACCACCTTCGTCAATGCCCTGCATTCTTCGTCCTTCGGCATGGATGGCGGCAAGAACGTCTATCTGGGCAATCCGGCCGGGTTGGTCCTGCACTTCCCCGACGACAAGACGCTCTATCATATGGGCGATACCGACATTTTCGGGGACATGGCGCTGATTCAGGAACTGCATCAGCCGGAAATCGGCCTGGTGCCGGTGGGCGACCGCTTCACGATGGGCGGGGCCGTGGCGGCACTGGCCTGCCGGCGCTATTTCAAGTTCCAGACGGTCGTTCCCTGCCACTATGCCTCCTTCCCCATCGTCGACCAGTCGGCCGACAAATTCGTCGAGGGAATGAAAGGCAGCGACACGCAGGTCCTCGTTCCGGAAAAGGGCGAGGCGACGGAGATCTGAGAGCGTGTTTTTACGCGCCGCGTGTTGCGCGGGCCGCCGGGCACGACTATAGCCCGGTGGCATTGTTTCAGTGACAGGAAGATCACCATGTCCGTCGATATCGATACCGTTAAGCGCGTCGCCCGGCTGGCCAGGATCGCCGTCGACGACGAGGCGGCGCGCCGGATGAGCGGCGAACTCAACGCGATCTTGGGCTTTGTCGAGCAATTGAGCGAAGTCGATGTCGGGAATGTCGAGCCAATGACTTCGGTCATCCCGACCCATATCCGCATGCGGGAAGACAAGGTGACCGATGGCGGAAAGGCGGACGATGTCGTCGCCAATGCCCCGCAGACGGTGGACAATTTCTTTCTGGTTCCCAAGGTCGTGGAGTAGCGCACCGTGGGAATCTCCATCGCTGTCGAAACGCCGCTGCAGGACGATGTGCGGGCCATGGTCGTGGAACTGAACGGCCACCTTCGTCCGCTGTCGCCGCCCGAATTCCAGTTTCAGATGACCGCTGAGCAGATGGCCGGTGCCGATACCACCGTTTTCATCGCCCGGAGCGGCGCCGGGGCGGCGCTGGGCATGGGAGCTCTGAAGACGCACGGGGAAAAGCAGGGCGAGGTGAAGCGCATGTGGACGCGGCCTGCCGTGCGCGGCACGGGCGTCGGCCGGCAGCTTCTTGCCGCTGTCGAAGCGCAGGCCCGCCGGACAGGCATCGCCCGCCTCGTGCTGGAGACGGGCGGGACGCCGCCCTTCGCGCCCGTATGGCGGTTTTACGAAGCCGGTGGCTTCCGCCGCTGCGGCGTCATTCTGGACTATCCCGACACCGACTATTCCCGGTTCTACGAAAAACTCCTTGCACAAGAAGAAGCGGCCTCATGACCGATCTGAGCCTGACCGAACTGACGATCGCCGATGCCCGCGCGAAGCTCCGCGCCAGGGAGGTTTCCGCCGTCGAACTGACCGATGCCTATCTGGCGGCCATCGATGCGGCCAATGAAAAGCTGAACGCCTATGTGGCCGTGACGGCGGACAAGGCGCGCCAAATGGCGGGTGCCTCCGACGCGAGGATCGCAAAGGGCGAAGCCGGGGCGCTGGAGGGCATTCCGCTCGGCATCAAGGATCTGTTCGCGACAGAGGGCGTGCACACCCAGGCGGCGAGCCACATCCTCGACGGCTTCAAGCCGCGCTATGAATCCACCGTCACCGCCAACCTGTGGGCCGACGGCGCGGTCATGCTCGGCAAGCTGAACATGGACGAGTTCGCCATGGGCTCGTCCAACGAGACCTCCTATTACGGGCCGGTCGTCAATCCGTGGCGGGCGGAAGGCAGCAATGCCGACCTAGTGCCCGGCGGCTCTTCGGGCGGATCGGCCGCCGCGGTGGCGGCCTGGCTGTGCGCCGGCGCCACGGCCACCGATACGGGCGGCTCGATCCGCCAGCCGGCGGCCTTCACGGGCACGGTCGGCATCAAGCCGACCTACGGGCGCTGCTCACGCTGGGGCACCGTCGCCTTCGCCTCCTCGCTGGACCAGGCGGGGCCGATCGCACGCGACGTTCGCGACGCGGCGATCCTGCTGAAATCCATGGCTTCCGTGGACCCCAAGGACACGACCTCCGTCGACCGGCCCGTGCCGGACTATGAGGCGGCGGTCGGACAGTCCATCAAGGGTCTCAAGATCGGCATACCGAGGGAGTATCGCGTCGACGGCATGCCGCAGGAGATCGAGGCGCTTTGGCAGAAGGGCGTCGACTGGATGCGCGATGCGGGGGCGGAGATCGTGGAGATATCGCTGCCGCACACGAAATACGCGCTGCCGGCCTATTATATCGTGGCTCCCGCCGAGGCTTCCTCCAACCTGGCCCGCTATGACGGCGTGCGCTACGGCCTGCGGATGACGGGCAAGGACATCACCGACATGTATGAAAAGACCCGCGCCGCCGGTTTCGGCGACGAGGTCAAGCGGCGCATCATGATCGGCACCTATGTGCTGTCGGCCGGCTATTACGACGCCTATTATCTGCGGGCGCAGAAGGTGCGGACGCTCATCAAGCGCGATTTCGAGCAGGTATTCGAGAAGGGGGTCGATGCGATCCTGACGCCGGCGACGCCATCGGCGGCGTTCGGCGTGGCCGATCAGGACATGGCGGCCGATCCGGTGAAGATGTATCTGAACGACATCTTTACCGTGACGGTGAACATGGCGGGCCTGCCCGGCATCGCCGTGCCGGCCGGCCTCGACGCCAGGGGCCTGCCGCTCGGGTTGCAGCTCATCGGCCGTCCCTTCGACGAGGAGACGCTGTTCCGCACGGGCCATGTGATCGAGCAGGCGGCGGGGCGGTTCTCGCCCAAGCGCTGGTGGTAGGCGGAACCGGCCGCCTGCCTTGACGGAAGGGAGGCGGGCGCTTCGTGTTTCACCTGTTCTCGGCAATATTCTGGGCGCTGGCGCAGCCGTTGAGCCTGGCGGCGCTGCTGATTGTCCTGTCTCTCATATTGCAGATCGTCAATCGGCGCCGGCTGGCGGTTGCCGCGGGGTTCATGTCGCTTCTGATCCTGATGGTTTCGGCCTGGACGACGGCAGGCGCGCTGCTTCTGCACCCGCTGGAGGCACGTTTCACGAAGCCGGCGGAAATGCCTTCGCGCGTCGACGGAATCGTGGTCCTGGGCGGCGGCTTCGAGGGCGCGATCAATCTGGCGCGTGGCGGCTATGAGCTCAATTCCAGCGGCGACCGCTTCGTGGAGGCGGCCATCCTGGCGCGGCGCTTCCCGCGGGCCCGCGTCGTCGTGTCGGGCGGCTCGGGCTCGGTCTTCCTGGCCGGCGAGGGGGACGCTGCCACCGCGCCGCGGCTTCTGACCGCGCTGGGCGTGGCGCGGGAGCGCATCGAGATCGAGAACAGATCCCGCGATACCTTCGAAAATGCCCGCTATTCCCGGCTTCTGGTGGATCCGCAGTCGGGTGAGACATGGCTGCTGGTGACCTCGGCATTCCACATGCCCCGCGCTGTCGGCGCGTTCCGTCAGGCGGGTTTTCCCGTCGTGCCATGGCCGGTCGACTACAAGACGTCGGGCCGCGAGCGGCCGGGGCCGGCCGAGGACAACGCGCTCGATTCGCTGCGCAATGCGAGCATTGCGATTCGCGAATGGATCGCGCTTGCCGCCTATCGCCTGGCGGGCCGGACGCCCACGCTCCTTCCGGAAGAATGAGATGCGCCGCTCCGCCATCCTGGCGGCTCCGGTTGCAGGCTGCCTTGTTTTTGCCCCATCTGTTGAAAACAAGCTAACCGACCTTGGTTCATAACCTGTTGAATATTATGCACTTTAGTTTCAATTATTAACATTGCCGGGTTGGCGGCGCCGCGGTGTCGCCGCTTTTGCTATTGCTTAAGATCGCATCAGGGAGTATCTCCCGGCTTATGCGGGTGGTCGGGGGCTTATTGGCCGCTCGCGAATTCGAACACAAAGACGGGAAGTTGATGGACGAAACCGTTCAGAAATCCTGCTGGGGCGTAACCGCCAAGGCAGTGATTGGCCTCGCCGGCGTCATCCTGTTGGCATGGCTCTTTGCCGGAAGCGAAACGATCGCGGTTGTCGCGGCGAGCTGAGAACCAAATCTTATCATTCATGACGAGGCGCGGCTGAAAGGTCGCGCCTTGTTGTTTATGGCCGGAGTTTCTATGTCGTTGTCAGACAAGCCGGCACATGCAATCCGGGTTCTTATGAATTCTGGCCGAGCGTCGGGCCGGCCGACGAGGTAGATACGCATGTTTCTTTCCGTGTTCGATCTCTTCAAGATCGGGATCGGCCCATCGAGTTCGCACACGATGGGGCCTATGACGGCTGCCGATCGGTTTCTGCGGGAAATCGCAGACGGCGAGTGGCCGCGCCCGGCAGGTGTCGCCGTGGCGCGCCTTTCGGCGAGCCTGCACGGCTCGCTGGCACATACGGGCGTGGGCCATGCCAGCGACCGCGCGGTCATGCTCGGCCTGCAGGGGCTGACGCCGGACGGCGTCGATCCCGACAAGTCGGAAGCCATCCTTGCGGACATAAGGGCGAAACGGCGCGTCAGCCCGCCGGGGCACCCCGAATATGCCTTCGATCCTGACACCGATCTCGTGCTCGACAAGAAGACGCCGCTGCCGGGGCATGCCAACGGCATGGCTTTCAGCGCCTTCGATGCCGATGACCGCCTGCTCCTGCGGCGCGTCTATTATTCCGTTGGCGGCGGCTTCGTGGCTTCCGAGGAGGAATTGCAGAAGCTGAAGGCGCAGGGCAAGCCGCCGGTCGACAAGAACGTGCCTTACCCCTTCGCCAATGCCCGCGAGATGCTGGCCATGGCGGCCGAATCCGGCCTGTCGATCGCCGAGATGAAGCGGGCGAACGAGGAAACGCGGCTGAGCACCGACGAGTTGGACGAGGGGCTCGACCGCATATGGGAGGCGATGAAGAGCTGCATCGAGCGCGGCCTGTCCCAGGAAGGCGTTATGCCGGGCGGCCTCAATGTGCGGCGCAGGGCGCGATACCTGCATGGCAGGCTCGACGAGGAATGGCGCCAGAACCGGCCCAACCCGCTGCTGGCCAATGACTGGCTGTCGGTCTACGCGATGGCGGTGAACGAGGAGAATGCGGCCGGCGGGCGCGTCGTTACGGCCCCGACCAACGGGGCGGCCGGCGTGGTGCCGGCGGTGATGCGCTATTGGCTGCGCTTCCATGTGGATGCCGACCGGAAGGGGATACACGATTTCCTGCTGACGGCGGCGGCGGTGGGTGGCATCGTCAAGCACAACGCCTCGATATCGGGCGCCGAAGTCGGCTGCCAGGGCGAGGTGGGTTCGGCATCGGCGATGGCCGCGGCGGGCCTGGCGGCGGTGCTGGGCGGCACGCCCGAACAGGTCGAGAATGCGGCCGAGATCGCGCTGGAGCATCATCTGGGCATGACCTGCGATCCTGTCGGAGGGCTCGTTCAGGTGCCCTGCATCGAGCGCAATGCTCTGGGAGCGGTGAAGGCGGTGACGGCGGCCTCGCTTGCCGTGAAGGGCGACGGGACGCATTTCGTGTCGCTTGACGCGGCCATCGAGACCATGCGCCAGACGGGGGTCGACATGAACGAGCGCTACAAGGAAACGAGCCTCGGCGGGCTTGCGGTCAACGTGGTGGAATGCTGATCCTTCCCGAGGCGGGATGGCGCGGCAATTGCGGATCCCGGCCGTGGGCCGGGGCTGCGTTGTGGACATGGTACATCCGCGATTGACCTGACGGCTCATCGCCCCAAGATTAGGCCATGGCGCTCAATCTGATAAAACTCTGCGTGGGCTGTGAAAGCCCGCAACAGCTCGAGGAATGGATCGCCCGTCGGCTTGCCGACAAGGCGCGCATGGGACAGCCGCAGGAGCACTTCCACACCACGCGGATGGTGCCCAAGCGTCTGGACGACCTTTCGGGAGGCTCGCTCTATTGGGTGATCAAGGGAATGGTGCAGTGCCGGCAGCGGCTCCTGGAGGTGCGCCCGTTCACCGACGGCGAGGGGATCTCGCGATGCCATCTGGTGCTGGAGCCCGAACTCGTGCTGACCGAATGGCAGCCACGGCGCCCGTTCCAGGGCTGGCGCTATCTGAAAATCGAGGATGCGCCGGCGGACAGGGGCGCAAGCCGGTCGGAAGAACTGCCGGATCACCTCAGGCGCGAATTGACGGAACTCGGATTGATGTGAGGCGGATTATCCGCTCTTGCCAGCAGCGCCGCAACACCACATCTTTTGCCCATGAGCGATAATCGGAAAACACCGGCCCGGCCCGACATCAAATCCGATGTCCAGAAGGCGCCTTCGGCAAAGAGCGCGGTGGAGGCGTTCGTCCGGCAAGCGCGCGCGATGGCCGTGCCGCGGGAGGAGGGGGCGGCGGGCCGTCTCGTCCTGGCGCTCGATGCGACGATGAGCCGTCAGCCCACATGGGATCTGGCCTGCGACATCCAGGCCGAGATGTTCGACGCTGTCGGCAAGGTGGGCTCGCTCAACGTGCAGCTCGTCTATTATCGCGGGTTCGGCGAGTGCCGCGCTTCGCGTTTCGTCTCCGATACGGCCAGCCTGAAGAACCTGATGACGCGGATCGATTGCCGGGGTGGCCAGACGCAGATCGGCAAGGTGCTTTCCCACGGTCTGAAGGAGAATGCCCGCAAGAAGGTCAACGCATTGGTCTTCATCGGCGATGCCATGGAGGAAAGTGTCGACCATCTCGCGCACAAGGCGGGAGAGCTGGGCCTGAAGGGCGTGCCGGTGTTCATGTTCCAGGAAGGACACGATCCGGTCGCCACCAACGCCTTTCGGGAAATCGCCAGGCTGTCGAAGGGCGCCTGGTTCCGGTTCGACCGGAACTCGGCGGACACGCTGGCCAAGCTCCTGTCCTCGGTCGCGGTCTATGCCAGCGGCGGGTTGCGGGCGCTCGAATCCCGGGCGCGGCCTGAGGACCGCATGATGATCGAACATCTGAGCGGCAAGCGCGGATGACCGTTCCGTTTTTCTTTTTCGGGCTGGTGCTGCTGCTGGCGCTGGGCGCCATTGCCTTTACCCGAGCGAGCCCCGCGGCCATTGCCGGAGCGCTGCGGCTCGTCGGACCCGTTCTGCTCGGCCTGGTCGGCCTCGTTCTGCTTTTCACGGGCAGGGCGGGGCTTGGCGGCATGCTCTTGTCGGGAGCCGCCGCCTGGTTTGGTTCCTCGCGCATGGTGCGGCGGATGAGCAGGCCGCAGCCGGGCCAGCGATCGACGGTGCGTTCGGCGGCGCTCGAAATGGTGCTCGACCACGACAGCGGCGATCTCGAGGGCACGGTGCTGGCGGGGCGTTTCGAGGGCAGGGAACTGGCCAAGCTGTCGCAGGAGGAACTGCTGGAGTTAAGGGCCGAGCTTGCCGGCGACGAGGAAAGCCTGCAGCTACTGGAGACCTATCTTGACAGCCGGTTTCCCGTCTGGCGCGAAAGCGCGGACGCGCACGACGGCGACAGGGAGGGACGCGCGCAAGCTGCGGGCCCCATGACCAAGGAGGAGGCTTACGAGATCCTTGGTCTTGAACCGGGAGCGTCCGCGGCGGAAATCCGAAAGGCTCATCGCCGCCTGATGCAGCGTCTGCATCCCGATCTGGGCGGTTCGCCTTTTCTTGCTGCCCGCATCAACGAAGCTCGGGACTTGCTCTTGTCCAATCACAGATAAACCCTCCTTACGCGATACTGGCGGGGTTTGCTTCAGGGATTCGCATTTTCCATCCGGGCCTTCCGGAGCCGTCTAGTTCTGAACCGCGTAGCAGGCGACGTTCTTTTTCTTCAGCGTAGCGCACGCGCCCCAGGCATCGGACTTGTCCGTGAAGCCGCCGAAACGGGCGCGGTAGTAGGTGCGGCCTTTCATCTCGAAGGTTTCGGTGAAGGGCGTGGCATCGGCCAGTATCGTCTCTGCTTCGCTTGCCGTCTCGGCCAGATAGCGGCGGGCCTCGTCCTCCGTCGGCATGGAGGCGACCTGGATGACCCAACCGGAGACTTTCGTGGAGGCCGTGCGGACCGGGTCGATATCGGCTTTGTCCGAGATGGCCTTGGCAAAGGTCTCCTTGGCCGAGGCCGGACGTTCTTCGGCGTAAGCAGTCACCGGTGCGACATCGGGACGATCGCTCGGCACCGGAACATTGGCGGGCGGGACCATCGCCGCCACGACCGGTTGGGTGGCCGGGCCGCGGGCGATCAGGTTGCGGTCGCTGCCCGTGGATGCCTTCGGCAGATAGCGCTTGATGAGGTCGGCCATGTGCGCGTCGCGGGTCCGGGCCGTGCGGCCGCCCATGACGACGGCGACGATCTGCCGGTTGCCGGTCGATACGGAGGAGACCAGATTGAAGCCGGAGGCGCGAATATAGCCGGTCTTGATGCCGTCGACGCCTTTCACCCGGCCGAGCAGGTTGTTGTGGCTGTTGATGCGGCGGCCGGCATAGGTGAACGAGCGGGTCGAGAAATAGTCGTAATATTGCGGGAAGTGCTCGCGCAGCGCGATACCCAGCCGCGCCATGTCGCGCGCCGTCGTCTTCTGCTCGCTGTTGGGCAGGCCGTGCGCATTGCGGAAGGTGGTTTTGGACATACCGAGCTGACGCGCCTTGGCCGTCGTGAGCTTGGCGAAATTGCTCTCGGAGCCGCCGAGGAACTCAGCCACGGCGGTGGCGACGTCGTTCGCCGATCTGGTTACCAGCGCATGGATCGCCTGCTCCACCGTGATGCTCTTGCCGGCCGGCACGCCAAGCTTGGTCGGCGGCTCGGCGGCCGCGTTGCGCGATACGGTGATGCGCGAGTTCTTGGAGATGCGGTTCGAAGCCAGAGCCTCGAAGACCATGTACAAGGTCATCATCTTGGTCAGCGATGCCGGATACCGGTAGGCATCCGCACTGTCTTCGTAAAGGACAGCACCAGTCTTCGCATCGACGACAATGCCCGCATATTTGGCGTTGGCATCGGCGGCGCCGGCCGAGGCGGCCAGGAGGGCCGTCGCGACGACGGCGGTTGCCGAGAACCTGGAACAATTACGAACGAGCCTTGCGATACCTGCAAATGCCTGACGCACAACCACACCCATTGGAACCGTGTTTTACACGGGCCAGCCTGAACGGCTTCCTGGCCCTTTGGAGAGAGGCTAGTGCGCGTCTCGTTACCAATCCGTTTATGGTGATTTAATTCTTTCCAGAATCCGCCGGAATCGAGGCGAGTTTTAACGATGTGTCGTTTCATCGCGCGGATGCCTTCCGGCACACGCGCAGCCCCTTGCGGAATGGTGCGTCGCACACTATGATATTGTGCAGTGCACAAAACGATGCGGAGCAGTGTGCGGAACCCAATTGACGGAAGGATGCAGCGCAATGGCACAGTCATTCGAAAATATCGACAAGTTCGGACAGGAGTGGATGGACAGCAGCCTCCAGAGCGCCTCGGTCGTGTCCAAGGGCCTGCAGGAGCTTACGGTCGAAGCTGCCGATTATTCCAAGAAGGCCATGGAAACCGGCACCGCCGCCGCCGAGAAGCTGGCTTCCGCCAAATCGATGGAGAAGGCGTTCGAGATCCAGGCCGATTATCTCAAGCAGAGCTATGAGGGCTTCGTCGCCCAGGCTACGCGGATGACGGACCTTTACGCCACCATCGCAAAGGATGCCTGCAAGCCGTTCGAGGCGACGTTCAAGAACCTCAAATAGGCCCGCCGCCGCACAGGCGGCCGGCATACTCTGCGCCCGAATCCGGCCCGGCCGCGCTGCGCGGCCGGGTTTTTCGTTGCCTCAAAATTTTTCATCCATGACCGGGCCGCGTTCAATGGCCCGCGCTGGCCGTAAAATTGCGGCCTACAAGGGCTAATGCGTATTGTCAGCGCGCAAGAAGGCCTTAAAATCACCAGACAAACACCTACATGCTGCACTCATGGTGAGGCGCGGCGGGAAACATGGGACGATTGACGATCGGCGAGACCAAAATGCCAGGCGACGCTTTGCGGATGAACCGTGGGGACGACGAGGGCAACAACGCCGGACGCGGCACGGCGGTTATCACGCGTACCCGCACGAAGACGAAGAAGCCGAGCCTTTATCGCGTGCTGCTGTTGAATGACGACTACACGCCCATGGAGTTCGTCATCCATGTTCTGGAGCGGTTCTTTCAAAAAGACAGGGAAGCCGCCACCAGGATCATGCTGCACGTACACAATCACGGCGTCGGGGAGTGCGGCGTCTATACATTCGAAGTGGCCGAGACCAAAGTGACTCAGGTCATGGATTTTGCCCGTCAGCACCAGCATCCGCTGCAGTGCGTGATGGAGAAGAAGTGAGGTCTTGAATGCCGGCATTCTCGCAGGGTCTAGAACGTGCGCTGCACCAGGCGCTGACCTATGCCAATGAACGTCACCACGAATACGCGACGCTGGAGCATCTGCTTCTCGCGCTGATCGACGATACGGACGCTGCTGCCGTCATGCGCGCCTGCAACGTGGATCTCGACGAGTTGCGGCGCACGGTGCTCGACTATGTCGATGGTGAACTCGATAATCTGGTCACCGGATATGACGAGGACTCCAAGCCGACCGCCGGGTTCCAGCGCGTCATCCAGCGCGCCGTCATCCATGTGCAATCCTCGGGCCGGGAGGAGGTTTCGGGCGCCAATGTGCTTGTCGCGATCTTTGCCGAGCGCGAAAGCCACGCCGCCTACTTCCTCCAGGAACAGCAGATGACCCGCTATGACGCGGTCAACTATATCAGCCACGGCATCGCCAAGCGGCCCGGCGGCTCGGAAACCCGCACACCGCGCGGCGCCGACGAGGACCAGGCCACCGGTCCCGGCGCCGAGGCCGAGGAAGGCGCGAAGAAGAAGCAGCAGCAGGATGCGCTGTCGGCCTATTGCGTGAACCTCAACGAGAAGGCGCGTTCCGGCCGCATCGATCCGCTCATCGGGCGCCAGTCGGAGATCAACCGGACGATCCAGGTCCTGTGCCGCCGCTCCAAGAACAACCCGCTCTATGTGGGCGATCCGGGCGTGGGCAAGACGGCGATCGCCGAGGGACTGGCCAAGCGGGTGGTCGAGGGCGACGTGCCCGACGTGCTGCTCGACGCCACCATCTTCGCCCTCGACATGGGCACGCTGCTGGCCGGCACCCGCTATCGCGGCGACTTCGAGGAGCGGCTGAAGCAGGTGGTCAAGGAGCTGGAGGATTTTCCCGGCGCGGTGCTTTTCATCGACGAGATCCACACGGTGATCGGCGCGGGCGCCACCTCGGGCGGGGCGATGGATGCCTCGAACCTGTTGAAGCCGGCGCTTTCCTCCGGCGCGATCCGCTGCATCGGTTCGACCACCTACAAGGAATTCCGTCAGTTCTTCGAGAAGGACCGGGCGCTGGTCCGCCGGTTCCAGAAGATCGACGTGAACGAGCCGACGGTGGAAGATGCCATTGAGATCATGAAGGGGCTCAAGCCTTACTTCGAGGACTTCCACAAGGTCAAATACACCAATGAGGCGGTCAAGGCCGCGGTGGAGCTTTCCGCCCGCTATATCAACGACCGCAAGCTGCCCGACAAGGCGATCGACGTGATCGACGAGACGGGCGCCTCGCAGAAGCTGTTGCCGGAATCCAAGCGCCGCAAGACGATCAGCGTCAAGGAGATCGAGAACACCATCGCCACGATGGCGCGCATTCCGCCCAAGACCGTCTCGGCCGACGACGAGAAGGTGCTTGCGGGGCTGGAGATCGAGCTCAAGCGGGTGGTCTACGGCCAGGAAAACGCCATCGAGGCGCTTGCCTCGTCGATAAAGCTGGCGCGGGCAGGGCTGCGCGAACCCGAAAAGCCGATCGGCGCCTACCTGTTCTCCGGCCCGACCGGCGTCGGCAAGACGGAAGTCGCCAAGCAACTGGCGTCCTCGCTCGGGGTGGAGCTCCTGCGTTTCGACATGTCGGAATACATGGAGCGTCACACGGTCTCGCGCCTGATCGGCGCCCCGCCCGGATATGTCGGCTTCGACCAGGGCGGACTGCTCACCGACGGTGTCGACCAGCATCCCCATTGCGTGCTTCTGCTCGACGAGATCGAGAAGGCGCATCCGGACCTGTTCAACATCCTGCTTCAGGTCATGGATCACGGCAAGCTGACCGACCATAACGGCAAGCGCATCGACTTCCGCAACGTGGTTCTGATCATGACCACCAATGCGGGCGCGTCGGACATGGCGAAGCCGGCGATCGGCTTCGGCTCGACCAAGCGCGAGGGCGACGACATGGAGGCGATCAACCGGCTGTTCACGCCGGAGTTCCGCAACCGCCTCGACGCCATCATCCCGTTCGGCGCCCTGCCGGTGCCGGTGGTGCATCAGGTCGTTCAGAAATTCGTCATGCAGCTGGAAGCCCAGCTTGCCGAGCGCCGCGTCACCTTCGATCTTTCGGACGAGGCGGTCGCCTGGCTTGCGGAGAAGGGCTACGACGAACGCATGGGCGCCCGGCCGCTCGGACGGGTGATCCAGGAGCACATCAAGAAGCCGCTGGCCGAGGAAGTGCTCTTTGGCAAGCTCAAGCGCGGCGGCACGGTGCGGGTTACGGTGGATCGCAGGGAGGACGGCACGACCGGCCTCAAGCTGGACACCATTCCCGACGAAACGCCGGTGAAGCCAAAGCGCGAGTCGGAGTCTGTCAAGAAGGCGGCCTCGAAGCGTGGCGCTGCCGCGAAAGCCAAGCCGGCCAAGGCGAAGAAGCCGCCGGAGCCGAAGGAGCCGCCCAAGCGCAGCCTCGTGCCGCAACTGCCACGCAAGGGGTAGACCGGGGCCCCGATCTGCCCCGGCCTGAGCCCGTTATGTCCACAAAGCGCGCGGATCTTCCGCGCGCTTTGTCGTTTCTGGACCACAGGATAGCGGCTGAGTGCGCCAAGGCAGCGCCGGCGCCTTTATCGCGCGGCGGCAGCCATTGTGCTATGCAGCAAAACCCATGGACGCAACCGACGGCAACACCGCTGAAACGACCGGATCCCGCCGCTACTGGCTGCTGCGCGGCGTACGGTCGGCCTTCTCCATTCCCGGGCTTATCCTGGCCAGCGCCTTTGTCGGCTTTGCCGGGCTTGCCCGTGACGCCGGGCTGACCCTGGCGCAAACCGTCTTCATGACGGGCATCGTCTGGGCGCTGCCGGCCAAGGTGGTCCTGGTGGGCGCGGTGATCGCCGGAAACAGCCTGCCGGCCGCCGCCTTCGCCGTTGCGCTCTCGTCGGTACGGCTGGCACCGATGGTGGTGGCGCTCACGCCGGAAATGCGGACGCCAAAGACGCCGGCCTGGGTGCTCTACCTGCTGTCGCATTTCGTCGCCGTCACGTCGTGGGTGCTGGCCATGGAGCAGTTCCGCCTGGTGCCGAGGCCGATGCGGACCACCTTCTATGCCGGGCTGGGCGGGACGCTGGTGCTCGGCAACATGCTGGTCGTGGCGGTTGTCTTCATCGTCGCGGGACGGCTGCCGCCGCCGGTCTCGGCGGCCCTGTTCTTCCTGACCCCGATGTATTTCCTGACGTCGCTCTGGGGCTCCGCGCGGGAGCGGGCAGGGCAGGTGGCGATGGTCTTCGGATTGGTCCTTGGTCCGGTGTTCCACCTCCTGACACCGGATTTCGACCTGCTGGCGGCCGGCTTGTCTGCCGGTGTCGCAGCCTATGGCGTCCATCTGATCGGCAAGCGGAGGCGCAAGGCATGAGCTTCCACGCGATAGACGCCTGGTGGTGGCCTTACCTCTTCATCATTGTCGGCGGCTGGCTCGCCACGGATATGTGGCGTTTCGTGGGTGTCTATTTCGGCGGCAAGCTCGCCGAGGATTCGGAGCTTCTGGTGATGGTGCGCTGCATCGCCACGGCGCTCGTTGCCGCCGTCATCGCCAATCTGGTGATCTTTCCCAGCGGCGCGCTGGCGGCCACGCCGCTCTGGCTGCGCGTTGGGGCGGGCCTTGCGGGCTTCGCCGCCTATCTGGCGGCCGGCAAACGCGTGATCGTCGGCATCATAGCCGGCGAACTGGTCCTCGCCGGCGGAATGCTCCTATGATGCGCTTGGCGCCGCCGCGAGCCGCGACGCCTCCGGCATCAGGGACGTGCCGGCGCTGAGATAGACGCCCATGATGATGAACATCACGAACAGCGTGTCGAGTATGTCGTGGCCGATGACGATGTTGAGGCTACCGCCGGCAAGGCTCGATACGACGAGTATGATGAGCGTGAAGGATCCGAAGCGGACCAGCGGCTCACCGGATGCGCGCAGGCCGCGAAAGGCGAGATAAGCGAGGTAGAATAGGGTCGCGGCAATGGCGCCACCGCCGATTAGGCCCGATTCCACGAGAAGCGTGAGGAGGCCGTTGTGGAAATGAGTGAAGCCGCGGTCGATGCCGAACCCTTCCCGCAAGCCCTCGCGAATGATCTCTTCCGTATTGTGCATACCGGATCCGAGCAGCGGCCTCTCCGCGAATGACTGCAGCCCGATCTGCCAGAGGGCCAGCCGCAGCCCGAGCGAGGACTGATAGTCGCTGCCTTCCTGTAGCTGCTCCCAATCCGCGGCGACGTTCTCTGCCCGCTCCAGCACTATGCCGGACGACAGCACACCGATAAGGGCCAGAACCGCCGCCATGGCCAGCAACTGACCGCGCGCCAGGCGCCAGATCTCCTTGCGCCAGACGACGAGCATCGCCAGCAGGATCAGCGCAGCGCTGACCCATGCGAGGCGCGAGCCCGAAAGGACCAGCGCGGCCAGACTGGCGACATAGCCGCCGCCCATGACCCACCGCCAACGCCACTCGAAGGCGAGCATGCCGCCAAGGCTCAGCGGGCCAAGCATGGCCGTGGCGGTTGCGAAGACCAGTGCGTTGCCGGCCCCGCCCTCGGCGCGCAGGCCCGTCAGCCCATATTCGACGATGGCGACGGCGCAGGCGCTGTAGCCCGCAATCATCCCGCCGAGAGCCGCCGCGCGGGCGATGGCCGTCTTGTCGGAGACGCTCCAGACGGAATAGGAGAAAGGGACTAGCAGGAAGGTGGCCAGCGATGCGAGCGAGCCGATATCGTCCATCCGCGGATCGTTGACGGCAAACGAGGCAAGGCTCGCAGCAACATAAACGCTGAGCAGCGCTGCGACGACCCACATGGCACGGTCGGGGCTGAACCGGCGGCGGCCAAGCGCGATCTGGCTGAAGCACCACAGGGCGCCGCCATGCCAGATGAAGCTTACGACGGAGCCGAGGGCCGGCGCCACCGAAACGCACGCCAGCGTGAAGAAGCGGTTGGTTGTGGGAAGGTTCATGGACCGCCGGCGTGTCAGAGGTTGAAGGAGCACTACGCGTCAGAGGTGGCGAGGGCCGCCTTGATCTTCGCCGCCTGTTCCGCCAGCTTGTCCTGGTCGGCCATCTCGCCGGAATGGGGCCGCAGCGCCACGCCGGTGAAACGGGGGATGATGTGGACATGGAGATGGAAGACGATCTGCCCGCCGGCTTCTTCGTTGAACTGCTGGATGGTCAGGCCGTCGGCCTCCAAAGCGGTCATCGCGGCGCGGCCGACCTTCTGGACGGTGGCCATCAGGGCGGCGAGGCTGTCGGTGTCCGCGTCCAGAAGATTGCGGGCCGGCTGCTTGGGAATTGCCAGGCAGTGCCCGTCACCGCGCGGCATGATATCCATGAAGGCGAGCGTCTTGTCGTCCTCGTACAATTTCTGGGCCGGTAGCTCGCCGCGGAGGATCTTGGCGAAAACGTTGTCCTGATCGTATGCGCTGCCGCTCATCGTCATCCCCTAGGCAAATACATCTTGCGCGCGTTGTTTTGGTGGCCGCGCGCGTCGCGGTCAAGGCCAAAGGCTAGCCGTCCTTGCGAAAAGGGGCATGGCCGGCGAGGATTTCGCCGATCATCTCGACATCCTGTCGCTCGTTCTCGAGATAGTCGGCGACGGCGCGGCGCAGGCCGGGATGCGCGATGAAATGGGCCGAGCGCGTGACGACGGGCAGATAGCCGCGCGCCAGCTTGTGTTCGCCCTGCGCGCCCGCCTCGACGCGGGCCAGGCCGCGCTCGATGGCGAACTCGATGGCTTGGTGATAGCAGACCTCGAAATGCAGGAAGGGGTGGTGCTCGATGCAGCCCCAGTTGCGGCCGTAGAGCGCATCGCTGCCGATGAAGTTGATGGCGCCGGCGATATAGCGGCCGTTGCGGCGGGCCATTACCAGCAGGATGTCGTCGGCCATGCGCTCGCCGACGAGGGAAAAGAAGCGCCGGTTGAGATAGGGGCGGCCCCATTTGCGGCTGCCGGTGTCCATATAAAAAGCGTAAAAATCGTCCCAGGCCGCCTCAGTGATGTCGGAGCCGGTGAGACGGTCGATCTCGATACCGGCTTCCACCGCAGCGCGCCGTTCCTTGCGCACGGCTTTTCGTTTGCGCGAGGCAAGGCTTGCCAGGAAGTCGTCATAGGATGCGTAGCCCCGATTGAAGAAGTGGAACTGCTGGTCCGTCCGCGTCAGATAGCCGGCGGCCTGCAGCGCTTCCATGTCGGCTTCTTCGGCAAAGGTCGCATGGACGGACGAGATGCCAAGGCGCTGAGCGAGCGTCTTCAGGCCGGCCGCCAGGGCATGCTTTATGGAAGACGCATCGCCGTCGCGGCGGGCCAGAAGGCGCGGTCCGGTCGCCGGCGTAAAGGGGATGGACACCTGCAGCTTCGGATAATAGCGCCCGCCGGCGCGCTCGAAGGCGTCGGCCCAGCCGTGATCGAACACATATTCGCCCTGGCTGTGGGACTTCAGATAGGCGGGCGCGGCGCCCAGCAGTTGTCCGCACGCGTCGTCGAGGCGCAGGAACTGCGGCTGCCAGCCGGTGGCGGCGCACGCGCAGCCGCTTTCCTCCAGCGACTTCAGGAAGGCGTGGGAAAGGAACGGGTTGTAGTTTGCGCCCCGCGCCTTCGAAGCACCCTCCAGGAGCGCCCATTCATCGGGCGTGAATGCGTCGAGACTGGTGGCGACACGCAAGGTCGCTTCGCGCTCGTGCGAGTTCATCGTGCTTCCTGTCCGTTGCCGTGTGTTTCGACATTCGCCTCAGGGGGCAAAGCCTTCGAAGGTGATCTGGTCGGCGTACCGTCTGGTGATTTCCACCCCTGCCTCGTCCCGCACGGTCCAGGTGATGACGGGCATCGCCAAGCGTTCCCGCACGAAAGTGACAAACGGGTTCGGCAGATCATCGACACTATAGGAAACGAAGGAAAGGCCGTTGGCAAGCATGGAAAAATAGGCCTCCATGTCCCTTGCGCCGCGTCCTTCGGCGGTCAGTCCGGCGACGATGCCGGGCGCCTCCAACGGGAAGCGCCGCACCAGGCGATGGTCAAACGACATGATGGCGGCGGGCCCGCGATATGCGTTCAACCGGGCGGCCACGGCGGCGGCGAGGCCTTCGCTGTGCTGCGAGCCCTTGAGCTCGACGATCACGGGCACGCGTCCTGAAACGAGGTCGAGCATGTCGTCGAGGCTGGGAGTGGTGTCGCTGGTGCCGCCGATCCGCATTTGCCGCAGTTCGGCGGCGGTCTTGTCCCATACATGGCCGGGCTGGCCGGTCAGGCGCTGAAGTTCCCCGTCGTGGAAGACAACCGGAACGCCGTCCTTGCTCAGGTGCACGTCGCACTCGATGGCATAGCTGCGATCGACGGCCGCCTGAAAGGCCGGCAGGGTGTTCTCCCAGCGCTCGCGATTGAGGTCGTGGAAACCGCGATGGGCAATCGGCCGCGCGGTCAGCCAGTCGGGAGCCGCCATGGCTATTCCACCTCGACGACGGCTTCGATTTCCACCGGTGCGTTCATGGGCAGCGAAGCGGTGCCGACGGCGGAGCGCGCATGGCGGCCCTTGTCGCCAAGGGCGGCGACCAGGAAATCCGATGCTCCGTTGGCGACCAGATGCTGTTCGGTATAGTCGGGCGTCGAGGCTATGAAGACGGTGATCTTCACAATCCGCTTTATGCGCTGCAGGTCGCCGAGGGCTTCCCTGGCTTGTGCCAGCACGTTGACGGCGCACCATTTGGCGGCGAGCTTGCCGGCTTCCGTGCCCAGTTCGCGGCCGAGCAGCCCCATCGCCATCAGCTTGCCATCCTTGATGGGCAATTGGCCGGAGGTGAACAGAAACTTGCCGCTTTCGGCGAACGGCACGTAGTTGGCGGCCGGCGCGGCGGGCGAGGGAAGTTCGACGCCGAGTTCCAGAAGCCTCTTTTCAATGGCATTGCCCATGGAATTTTCCTCGTGTTTGACCTTGCAAGATCGCGGCACTTTCTTCACGACAGATAATGCGCGTGGGAAGATGCACGCCTGATCCGGTTTATCCGTCCAGCAACGGGAGTCCATACATGCGTCCACCGCGCCTTGCCATTGCCTTGCTCGCACCCGTGTGTACGGTTTTCGTTCCGCTGGATGCCGGGGCGCGCGAGCTGCAGGCCCATCGGGCAGTCTACAATCTCGCGCTCGCCGAGACCAATGACGATTCGGAAATCGAGCATTTATCCGGCCGCTGGGTGTTCGAGTTCTCCGGTTCGCAGTGCTCGGGCTACACGCTCAAGTCGCGCATCGTCATGAATATCGGCATGAGCGAGGGCGAACGCCTCATCGACCAGCAGGTGACCAGCTTCGAGGACGCCGACGGCCGGACATTCCGCTTCGTCACGAAATCGTTCATCGACAAGGCGCTGGAGAGCGAGGTCAAGGGGACGGCGACGCTGGGCGAGGGCGGAACGACCGTCGCCTATGAACAGCCCGAGAAGGTCGAGCACAGTTTCGGGCCGACGCTTTTCCCCACGGCATTTCTCAACAGGCTGCTGGACAAGGCGGAGAAGGGCGAGAACTTCTTTCAAAGCCCTATATTCGACGGGACCGAGTTTACCGACAGCGCCATCATGACCTCCGTCGTGGTGGGAAAGCCCAAGCCTGTCGCAGAAAACGATCCCGAGGCCGAGGCGCTTGGGAAGCTGGCCGAGGAAGAGTTCAGAGCGGTGACGGCGGCCTATTTCGACGGCGAGACATCGGGCGGAGAAGAGGTCAGCGACTACATCGTGAGCTTCAAGCTGCATGAAAGCGGCGTGCAGCGGGACATGCTGATACGCTACGACGAGTATTCCATGACGGCCAAGCTGGCGGACCTGGCGCTGTTCGACACGGACGACAGCTGCCCGCCGCAATAGGCCATCTGCGCGGGCAGGCGCGGCAATCGGGCGCTGTCGGCGGGCTTTGCTTGCATTGATCGGAAATAGCCTCTATATGCGCGCCCATTCCACACGCGGATTTTTGGGTTCTGTCGGGAGACATCCGGCCGGATCCTCCGGTGGCGGCAAGACCGCCTGTGATCCGCGGAGGCTTAACCGGAAAGGAAAACGACAATGGCATTGCCTGATTTCAGCATGCGCCAGCTCCTTGAAGCTGGTGTTCACTTCGGCCACCAGACCCACCGCTGGAACCCGAAGATGGCGCCCTATATCTTCGGCGCCCGCAACAACATCCACATCATCGACCTCAGCCAGACCGTTCCGCTGCTGCACCAGGCGCTGAAGGCGGTTTCCGACACCGTGGCCAAGGGCGGCCGCGTTCTGTTCGTCGGCACCAAGCGCCAGGCTTCCGACATCGTTGCCGATGCGGCCAAGCGGTCGGCCCAGTATTATGTGAACTCGCGCTGGCTCGGCGGCATGCTGACCAACTGGAAGACGATCTCCAATTCGATCCAGCGCCTGCGCAAGCTGGACGAGCTTCTTCAGGGCGACGCCTCGGGATTCACCAAGAAGGAGCGGCTCAACCTCGAGCGCGAGCGCGACAAGCTGGAGCGCGCGCTGGGCGGTATCCGCGACATGGGCTCGACGCCGGACATGATGTTCGTGATCGACACCAACAAGGAAGCCATCGCAGTGCAGGAAGCCCGCCGTCTGGGCATCCCGGTGATCGCGATCTCCGATTCGAACTGCGATCCGGAGGTCGTCGACTTCCCGATCCCCGGCAATGACGATGCGTCGCGCGCTATCTCGCTCTATTGCGACCTGTTCGCCAGGGCGGCCATCGACGGCATCGAGCGCCAGCAGGGCTCGCTGGGCATGGATGTAGGCGCTTCCGAGGAAGCTCCGGTCGAGACGGCCATTGAAGCGCCCGCCGAGGAAGCTGTCCCGGCGGAACAGGCGGCTTCCGAGACGCCGGCCGAGGACGCGAGCAAGGCTTAGCGGGAACGGTCTTTCGACCTTTCCCTCCATTCCGGGGCCGCACGGCCCCGCCAAATGAAAAGCGGCCGTGGTGCTGTCACCCGGCCGCTGACCAATCGGATATGAAGAGGCGACGATGAGCATTTCAGCAGCACAGGTCAAACAACTGCGCGAGATGACTGGCGCGGGCATGATGGACTGCAAGACCGCGCTGGCCGAGACCGGCGGCGATATCGAAGCGGCCGTCGACTGGCTGCGCAAGAAGGGCATGTCCAAGGCCGACAAGAAGGCCGGCCGCACGGCGGCCGAAGGCCTGATCGGCGTTGCGACCGGCACCGACAGCGCTGTCGTCGTCGAGGTGAATTCGGAGACCGATTTCGTCGCACGCAACGATGCCTTCCAGGACCTGGTGCGCAACATCGCCACCGTTGCCCTGTCGACGGACGGTTCGGTGGAGGCGGTCTCGGCCGCTTCTTATCCCGGCAGCGGCAAGACCGTCGAGGAGACCGTCAAGGACGCCATCGCCACGATCGGCGAGAACATGGCCCTGCGTCGTTCGGCCAAGCTTTCGGTGAGCAAGGGCGCCGTGGCGAGCTATGTGCACAACGCGGTCGCCGACAATCTCGGCAAGATCGGCGTGCTGGTCGCCGTCGAAACGGAAGGCAGCGCGGAAGCTGCCGCCGCTTTCGGCCGCCAGGTTGCGATGCATGTTGCGGCGGTGAACCCGCTTGCGCTCAACGACACCGATGTCGACCCGGCGGCCGTTGCCCGTGAGAAGGAGATTTTCTCCGATCAGGCGCGCCAGTCGGGTAAGCCGGAAAACATCATCGAGAAGATGGTCGAGGGCCGGATGCGCAAGTTCTTCGAGGAAGTCGTGCTTCTCAAGCAGGCATTCGTCGTCAACCCCGACGTGACCGTCGAGCAGGCGTTGAAGGAAGCCGAGAAGGAGATCGGCGCGCCGGCGAAGGTCACCGGCTTCGTCCGATTCGCGCTCGGCGAGGGCATCGAGCGCGCCGCGTCTGATTTCGCCGCCGAAGTGGCCGCTGCCGCAAAGTCGTAAGCGCCGCTTGTCGGGGCATATCAAGGGGCACCGCGTGACAACGCGGTGCCCTTCGTGTAGGCGACGAAGGAAGCCGGGATGCGCGGGCGCGTCCCGGGACGGACGGTCAACGGAGACGAGGGTAGAGTGGAACCACGATTTCGGCGCGTCGTACTGAAAGCTTCCGGCGAAGCCCTGATGGGTGAGCAGGGCTTCGGCATCGATGTCTCGGTCGTCGACCGCATCGCCAGGGACATCGCCGATGCGCGGTCGCTCGGCGTCGAGGTCGGCGTGGTGATCGGCGGCGGCAATATCTTCCGCGGCGTCGCCGTTGCGTCCAAGGGTGGCGATCGGGTGACGGGCGACCACATGGGCATGCTGGCCACGGTCATCAACTCGCTGGCGCTGCGGACCTCGCTGGTCAAGATCGGTGTCGAGGCGGTGGTGCTTTCGGCCATCGCCATGCCGGAGCTCTGCGAGAGCTTCTCCCAGCGTCAGGCCACCAGCTACATGAACCAGGGCAAGGTCGTCATCTTCGCCGGCGGCACAGGCAATCCCTTCTTCACCACGGATTCCGCGGCTGCGCTGCGCGCGGCGGAGATCGGGGCGGAGGCGCTTTTCAAGGGGACGCAGGTCGACGGCGTCTATACCGCCGACCCGAAGAAGGACCCGCAGGCCACCCGTTACGAACGCATCTCCCACGAGCGTGTTATGCGGGACGGCCTGTCGATCATGGACACGGCGGCGATTGCGCTTGCGCGTGAGAACAACATTCCGATAATCGTCTTCTCGATCCACGAGGAAGGTGGGTTTGGAGCCATTTTGCGGGGCGCGGGACATTGTACTGTCGTCGATGACGATCTTGCGGATCTTCAAAAGGCCAAAGCGTAAGGGAGGCAGCAATGTCTGAAGGGGTTGATTTCAAGGATCTGAGCCGGCGCATGGAAGGCGCGGTCAGCGCATTTCAGCACGATCTGGCCTCGCTGAGGACAGGGCGTGCTTCCGCAAACCTTCTCGATCCGATCAATGTGGAAGCCTACGGCGCATCGATGCCCATCAATCAGGTGGCGACGGTTTCGGTCCCCGAACCGCGAATGATCTCTGTTTCCGTCTGGGACAAGAGCATGGTCCAGGCGGTCGACAAGGCCATCCGCGAGTCCAATCTCGGCTTCAATCCGATCGTGGACGGCGCAACGCTGCGCATTCCCTTGCCCGAACTCAACGAGGAACGGCGCAGGGAACTGGTGAAAATCGCGCACCAATATGCCGAAAACGCCCGCATCGCCGTCCGTCATGTGCGGCGCGACGGGATGGAGCACCTTAAAAAGGCCGAGAAAGACGGCGAGATCAGTCAAGACGACCTGCACGTACAGTCCGACCGCGTGCAGAAACTGACGGATGATACCATTGCTGCCATCGACAAGCTTCTGGTCGACAAGGAAGCGGAGATCCTTCAGGTCTGAGGGTCGCAAGTTCGCCATGCGCGACGCCGGTGCGGCGCGCAACGGCGTCGTCGAACGTTCGGGCGCCGTTTCTGCGGGGTAGAGGGAGCCAAGTCCAGTGAAGCCGGCACATGTGGCCATCATCATGGACGGCAACGGCCGTTGGGCACGAGCTCGCGGTCTGCCGCGCGCGGCCGGCCATCGTGCCGGCGTCGAGGCGCTGCGCAAGGCCGTGCGGTCTGCCGGAGAACTGGGTGTCGGCTGGTTGACGGTCTACGCCTTCTCATCCGAGAACTGGTCGCGCCCGAAGTCCGAGATCAACGATCTCATGGGCTTGCTGAAGCGTTTCATTCGCCGTGACCTGGCCGAACTGCACCAGAACGGCGTGCGGGTGCGCATCGTGGGCAGCCGCGCGGATCTGGAGCCCGACATCGCGGCCCTGCTTACCGAGGCCGAGAGCCTGACCGAGCGGAACACCAACATGAACCTGGTGGTCGCGTTCAATTACGGGGCGCGCGACGAGATCCTGCGCGCCGCCCGGGAGATCGCCCGCGAGGCGCGCGACGGGCAGATCGATCCCGAGAGCGTGACGGCCGAATCGTTCTCGGCCCGCCTCGATACCGCAGGCATTCCCGATCCCGATCTCATCATCCGCACGAGCGGCGAGCAGCGGCTTTCCAATTTCCTGCTGTGGCAGGCCGCTTACGCCGAATTCGTATTCCTGCCGCTCTACTGGCCGGACTTCAGCCGCGAGGACCTTGCCGCGGCGATTGCGGTCTTCGAGGAGCGCGACCGGCGTTTTGGCGGTGTGGCCGCGCAAGAAGCGGTGTCATGACCGGCGCTGGCGGGGCCGGAAAGCGCAGCAATCTCCAACTGCGCGTCCTTTCGGCCATCGTCCTGATCGTCGTGGTTCTGGCGGCGACGTGGTTCGGCGGCTTCTGGTTTCGTGTTTTCGCCGTCGCCATGGGCGCCGGAATATTCCATGAATGGCTCGATATGCGCAAGGACGATGCCAGCGGTGAGTTCTATGGCTGGCCGGCCTTTGCAATTGTTGCGGTGGTTCTGCTGACCGGGGCGCCGCTGGGGATCACGATCGCGGCTCTCGGGGCCGGCCTTGCCTGGCTCCTCGTCGCCCGGGCGCTCTCCCGCGCGACGTTCTGGCCGCTCTGGGGTCTGCTCTATGCGGGACTGCCGGCCATCGCCCTGTCCTTCCTCAGGGAGGAGGGGCTGGTTCTCGTGATCCTGCTTTTCGTGGTCGTGTGGGCGACCGACATCATGGCCTATTTCACGGGCCGCTCGCTGGGCGGGCCGAAACTCGCGCCCTCGATCTCGCCGGGCAAGACGTGGAGCGGGGCGATAGGCGGCGCGGCTTTCGGCCTTGCCGGCGGGCTGGCCGTGGCGGCGTCCGTTGCCGGGGCGAGCCTGGGCGCCCTCGTGGCGGGGGGACTTGTGTCGCTCGCCTTGTCGGTCGTTTCGCAGGCTGGGGATCTGTTCGAATCGGCCGTGAAGCGCAGGAACGGGGTGAAAGATTCGGGCGCGATCATTCCCGGGCATGGCGGGGTGATGGACCGCGTGGACGGGCTGGTTCCCGCCGCGGTCCTCCTTTACGCCGCAACGCTTGTGCTGGGGCCGGCCGTTGAGCCGCTATCGCCGTTCTAACCGGTTTCTACCGGTGCGATAAGATGCTACATCCCTCCCGCGCGCCGGATTCGGGCGTGCTCCCGGCAGTCTCCCGTATGGCACCAGGCCCGGCCTTGGATTTGCCCGGATTGGCGGGAAAGCTGACGCGGCAACGATAGACTCCGGGAGAACGGAAACGCATTGACCGACATTTCCGAATTCCTTGCCGGCACCGGCGGATTCCTTCTCGGCACCATCGTGCCGTTCCTGTTCGTTCTTACCGTTGTCATCTTCGTGCACGAGATGGGCCACTACCTCGTGGGGCGCTGGTGCGGGATCGGTGTGCGGGCGTTCTCCATCGGCTTCGGGCCGGAACTGTTCGGCTTCAACGACCGGCGCGGTGCGCGCTGGAAACTGTCGGCGATCCCGCTCGGCGGCTATGTCAAGTTCGTCGGCGACATGTCGGCGACGAGCAAGCCGGACGCCGATGCCGCCGCTGCGCTTCCCGATGAGGAGCGGCGCATCGCCTTCCACACGCAACCGGTGTGGAAACGCGCCGCGACGGTGTTTGCCGGGCCCTTTTTCAATTTTCTGCTGACGATAGCCGTGTTCGCCGTCATGTTCGGCCTCTATGGCCGCGTGGTGATCGAGCCGACGGTCTCCCAGGTCCAGCCTGGAAGTGCCGCCGAGGAGGCCGGTATCCTGCCGGGGGACCGGTTCGTCTCGGTCGACGGGACGCAGGTCGAGACCTTCCGCGACGTCCAGCGCATCGTATCCGGCCGGGCAGGCGATCCGCTGACCTTCGTGATGATGCGCGATGGCCGCGAGGTCGAGCTTGTCGCCGTGCCGCGGGTGACCGAGCAGGAAGACGCGCTCGGCAATACGATCAAGGTCGGCGTCATAGGCGTCATCAATGACGAGGGAGAAAGCGCCAGGCGTGTCGACGAGTTCGGTCCGGTGGGCGCCCTTGTGGCGGGGGTCGAGGAGACCGGCCACGTGATCGCCCGCACCGGCCAGTTCCTCAAGCGCTTTGTCGTTGGGCGCGAGGACCGCTGCCAGCTTGGCGGTCCGGTGAAGATTGCCGACATGGCGGGCAAGGCAGCGAGCCTGGGCTTCGGGTGGCTGATCCAGCTCGTCGCGCTTCTGTCCGTGGGCATCGGAATTCTCAATCTTTTACCCATCCCCCCGCTTGATGGCGGGCACCTGTTGTTCTACGCCATGGAGGCGGTGATGCGCCGGCCGGTGCCGGAAGTGGTGATGGAGGCGGTTTATCGTGTTGGAATGCTTGTAGTCCTCGCGTTCATGGGTTTCGTTTTCTGGAACGATCTGTTTGGATGCTGAGGAGATAATGTGTGGCGGACAGGGGACTGCGTGAGGGGGCATCCGGGGCCGGTCGTTGAGGCGGTGTTTACCACGTTCGACGATTGGCGTGACGTGAAAGTCACGGATGGATGTTTCGTAAACGCAAATTAACCAGAAGCCTTGCGTGTAGAGAAAATCCGGCTATTACGGTAGCCATTGCCCGTTTGTCCGGATTTCTCGCCGTGGGGACAACGAGAATAGAAGGTTTTAAAGCCCAATGAAGGCAGCTTCCAGATTGATGTGCGCCGTTTCGGCGGTGGCGCTGACGGCCGGTCTAGCGGTATCGGGGGCGATCGCTGTCCAGCTTGCATCCGTATCGGTCGCCGAGGCGGCGACGGTCAGCCGAATTGAAGTCCGCGGCAACCGCCGTGTCGATGCCGATACGATTCGCAGCCAGGTCGGCATCTCGCCAGGCCAGTCCTTCAGCAATGCCGACGTGAACGAGGCAGTGAAGCGCCTTTTCGGCACCGGCCTCTTCGCCGATGTGTCGATTACCCAGTCCGGAAACACGCTGGTCGTGACGGTCGACGAATATGCGATCGTCAACCAGGTGCTGTTCCAGGGCAACAAGAAGATCAAGGACGCCAATCTTGCACGGGCCGTGCAGTTGGAGCCGCGCAAAGCCTTCTCCAACCAGCTTCTGCAGGCCGACGAAGAGGCCATTCGCGCAGCTTACCAGCGCATTGGCCGTGACGCGGCGACCGTCACCGGGCGCATCCAGGAGCTGAGCGACGGGCGCGTGAACGTCGTCTTCGATATCCAGGAAGGCGACCGCACCAAGATCGGTTCCATCGAGTTCATCGGCAACGAGGCCTTTGGCGACCGCCGGCTGAGGGACGTGATCTCGACCAAGCAGTCGAATTTCCTGTCGTTCCTGATGCGCAACGACATCTATGACGACAACCGTCTGCGTGCCGACGAAGAAGCGCTTCGCCGCTTCTATTACAATCGCGGTTTCGCGGATTTCCGCGTCATCTCGTCATCGGCCGATCTCAACGAGGCCGACAACAAATACACGGTCAGATTCACCATCGAAGAGGGTGAGCGCTACAGGTTCAGCGACGTGTCGGTCGATTCGACCATCGAGGGCATTGATGCGACCACTCTCCAGGGCCGTATCGAGACGCGCAGCGGCGACCTCTACAGCGCCGAGGACATCGAAGACACGATCATCGGCCTTACCGAGGAAGTCGCCGGGCGCGGCTACGCCTTCGCGCAGGTCACGCCGCGCGGCAGCCGCGATTTCGAGAACCGCACGATCTCCGTGGTCTATTCGATCGACGAGGGGCCGCGCGCCTATATCGAGCGGATCGAGATTCGCGGCAACGACCGTACCCGCGACTATGTCATCCGGCGCGAATTCGACGTCAGTGAAGGCGATGCCTTCAATCAGGTGCTGATCCAGCGCGCCAAGCGCAGGCTCGACAATCTGAACTTCTTCCAGACCGTCAACATCACCACAGTGCCGGGGTCCCAGCCTGACCAGGTCGTCCTGGTCGTCGACGTGGTGGAGAAGTCGACCGGTGAGTTCTCCATCGGCGCGGGTTACGCTACGGGCGCTTCGTCCTCCAGCAATGGCGGCTTCTCGGTCGAAGGGTCGGTCACCGAGCGCAACTTCCTGGGGCGCGGGCAGTTCATCCGCGTCGCCGCCGCCGGCGGCAAGGACTCGCGCGACTATACCTTCTCCTTTACCGAACCCTACTTCCTGGGACGCCGTATCGCAGCCGGCTTCGACATCTTCCGCAATACGCGCAGCGTGGACAATTCCGACGGGAAGAACATCTATGATCGCGAGGCAACGGGCGCCACGGTGCGTTTCGGTCTACCGATCACGGAGGCCCTGACGGCGCAGCTTGCGTATAATTATTCGCAGGAAGAATATACGAAGGGCAGCGATTTCGCCGGCACGACGGTTTCCACGGCGATCCAGCAGGCGATCGGGCAGGGGACCTGGAAGAAGTCGTCTGTCAGCGGGTCGTTGATCTACAACACGATCGATGACATGAAGTTGCCGCGCGAAGGCATCTACGCCAACTTCACGACGGAAGTCGCCGGCCTGGGCGGCGATGCCAAATGGGTCAAGCTCACGGCGCGTGCGAACTACTATCAGATGATCTCGGAGGAGATCGACCTCGTCGGTCTCGTCACCGTCGGTGGCGGACATATCGTTGGCTTCGGCGATGATCCGCTCCGGGTTTTCGACCAGTTCAACAGCAACGACAGGATGATCCGCGGCTTCAAGTATAACGGCATAGGCCCGTATGAGACTGCCGGGAGCAGCCGTGACTATCTCGGCGGAACGACGTATTTCCATGCTTCGGCTGAAGCACAGTTCCCCATGCCGATCATTCCGGAGAGCTTCGGCATGCGCGGCGCTTTTTTTGCTGACGCAGCAACACTCTACGGCTCGGACTATACCAGCCCTAATGTCGGGGGCACAGATATGGAATGGCGTGCATCGGTTGGCGCCAGCCTGATCTGGGCTTCGCCCTTCGGTCCGTTGCGCGTCGACTATGCGCATCCCGTCGTGAAGGAAGACACGGACCGGGTTCAGCATTGGAACTTCGGTATTTCCACGCGGTTCTAGGCCCTGGGCCCGCTAAGGCATAGCAGACTGTCCGGGCAGCTCGATGCAGCCCGGACGAGAAGGCGTTCATGAAAGAACCCGACTTTTTTGTCCCCGCGCGCCGCATCAACGTGGGCGAGATCGCGGCATTGACCGGCGCAACTCTTGCCAGGCCGGAGCTTTCGGACGTTGAAATCACCCATCTGGCGGCCGCCACGGAAGGCGGACAGGGCGCGCTGGTCTTCGTGGAAGGCAAGCGCAACGCCAATATCATCCCCGGCCTGATCGCGGCCGCCGTCATCTGCCCGGAAGAATTCGCCGATAGGGCGCCGGACGGCGTGGCGGTGCTTGCTTCGCCGAGGCCGCAGCATGCGTTCGCGGCGGTGGCCCGGCTTCTCTTTCCCGCCGCCAGCAGGCCGCAGCCGATGACCGGCGAAACAGGCGTCTCCGACCGTGCGGCAATTGCCGCCGATGCCCTCATCGAGGAGGGCGCCATCATCGAGGCCGGGGCGGTGATCGGGGCAGGCGCCGAGATCGGCACCGGGACCATCATCGCGCCGCATGCCGTCATCGGCGCCGGCTGCAAGATCGGCCGCGGCAGCTATATAGGCCCCAACGCCACCGTCCAGTTCGCCGTGATCGGCGACGGCGTGATCATCCATCCCGGTGTGCAGATCGGTCAGGACGGGTTCGGTTTTCTGCCCGGGGCGGCGGGGCTGGAGAAAAACCCCCAGCTCGGCCGCGTGATCATCCAGAACGATGTCGAGATCGGCGCGAACACGACCGTTGATCGCGGCGCTTTGACGGATACCGTGATCGGCGAAGGCAGCAAGATCGATAATCTGGTGCAGATCGCGCACAATGTGCGCATTGGCAGGGCCTGCGTCGTGGCCGGCCAGTGCGGGCTTTCCGGCTCGGTGAAGCTCGGCAATTACGTGATGCTGGGGGCCGTGTCGGCATTGCCGACCATCTGTCGGTCGGAGACGGCGCGCAGCTTGCCGCCTCCAGCGGCGTCATGAACGACATTCCGGCGGGCGAGCGCTGGGCAGGATCGCCTGCGCAGCCCATGCGGCAGGCATTTCGCGAACTGACGGCGCTGCGCCGGCTCGCCGAGGGAACCAGGAAGGGAAAGTAGCACAATGGCCGATGGCTCGACGCTCGATAGTCTTGAAATTCTGGATCTGCTGCGCCTGCTGCCGCATCGCTATCCGTTTCTGCTGGTCGACCGCATCATCGAGGTCGACGGCGACCGTTCCGCCATCGGCGTCAAGAACGTCACCTTCAACGAGCCGCATTTCCAGGGGCACTTCCCCGGCCAGCCGGTCATGCCTGGCGTCCTGATCGTCGAGGCCATGGCGCAGACCGCCGGGGCGATCTGCATCAACAATTCCGGCGACAGCCAGCCTTCGGTGGTCTATTTCATGACCATCGACAATGCCAAGTTCCGCAAGCCCGTGGTTCCGGGCGACCGGCTCGAAATCCATGTCGTCAAGCAGAAGCAGCGCGGCAACATCTGGCGGTTCGCCTGTGAGGCGAAGGTCGATGGCGGCAAGGTCGCAGAGGCCGTGATCTCGGCCATGATGTCGGCGAAAGAGCCGAGCTGACTAGACGCCATGCCACTGGAAACCGTCATTCATCCAAGCGCGGTGATCGAAAAGGGCGCCGAGCTCGGTGCCGGAGTGCGCATCGGGCCGTTCTGCCATGTCGGGCCGCAGGCCGTCATCGGCGATCAGGTGGAGCTTGTCAGCCACGTCACCATCCTGGGCGAGACGACGCTCGGGCAGGGGTGCCGGGTCTATCCCACCGCCGTGTTGGGCGGCCCGCCGCAGGACCTCAAGTACAAGGGCGGCCGCACGACATTGTCGGTGGGCCGCAACTGCATCGTCCGCGAAGGCATGACGATCCACCGGGGTACGGAAACCGGGCGCGGCCACACGGCGGTGGGCGACGATTGCTATCTCATGGCCTATACCCACATCGCCCATGACTGCATTGTCGGCAACAAGGTGACGATGGCGAACTATGCGGGCCTGGGCGGACATGCCGAGATCGGGGACGCCGTTATCCTGTCCGGCTATGCGGCGGTCCACCAGTTCGTGCGCGTTGGCCATCACGCTTTCCTGGGCGGCTATGCGGCGGTGGTCGGCGACGTCATCCCCTACGGCATGGCTGTCGGCGACCGGGCCAAGCTGCGCGGGCTCAACGTGATCGGCATGAAGCGGTCGGGCATGCCGCGCTCCGAGCTGGTGCAATTGCGCAAGGCCTACCGGATGCTGTTCGATCCGGATCAGCCGCTTGCCGCCAATATCGGCCGCGTCGCGGCCGCTTTCCCTGGCTCTGCGGTCGTGGCAGACATGCTGCACTTCGTGGAGGGCAAGGAAAAGCGCCACTTCACGGTGCCGCCGCGCGGAAGGGCCATCGACGATGACGATGACGGCGAGGACTAGCAAGGCAAGTTTCGGCACGGGTGGCCGCGTCGCCGTGGTGGCCGGCAGCGGGCTTCTACCCGCCTATGTGATTGATGCCCTTGCTTCGGCCGGCCATCGGCCTGTGGTGGTGGCGATCGCCGGCGAGGCCGACATCGCCGATGCGCCGGCGCGCTACGATCTTCTCACTGCGGCGGTCGACAGGCTGGGCTTCGTCCTGCCCGAATTGCGCAAGCGCGGCGTGACGCATCTGGTGATGGCTGGCGGCGTGGCCAAGCGCCCGCCGCTCTCGCGCCTGCGGTTCCCGCCATCCGTGCTTCTGCAGATACCCCGGCTCATCGCCGCTTATGCGCGGGGCGACGACGGCCTGCTGCGCGCCACCATCGGCTATATCGAAAGCAGTGGCATCCAGGTCGTGGGGGCGCATGAGGTGGTGCCGGACCTGCTGGCGCCGGCCGGGACACTCGGCAAGATCAAGCCCGGAAGCGGCGACCGGAAGGATATCGCGGCCGCCTTTGCGGCGGCGCGCGCCATCGGCGCGCTCGATATCGGCCAGGCGGCCATCGCCATCGGCGGGCGCGCTGTGGCGCTCGAGGGCATCGAGGGAACGGACGGGCTGCTGGAGCGCATGAAGGATTTGCGCGGACACGGCCGGCTGGCCGGCAAGGCGCGCGGCGCGCTGGTCAAGTGCGCTAAGCCGGGGCAGGAGGAACGGGCCGACCTGCCCTCCATCGGCCCCCGCACGATGACCGCCGCCAGGGCGGCCGGGCTTGGAGGCGTTGCCGTGGAAGCCGGCCGCAGCCTGATCCTCGACATGGCCGAGACGATCCGGCTTGCCGACGAGCTGGGGCTCTACCTGGTCGGTCTGGAAGGCGAGCCCGCGGCATGAGCGCCAAGAAGCCCCTGCGCATCACCGTCGTGGCCGGCGAAGAATCGGGCGACCTGCTGGGCGCCGATCTCGTGGCGGCGCTGGCGCGGAAGACGGGCCGGGACGTGGTCCTGACCGGCGTCGGAGGGCGCAATTTGCGCTCGCTGGGTCTGGTGTCCCTGTTCGATGCCGACGAGATCGCGCTGATGGGGATATCGGCAGTCCTTCGCGATCTGCCGCGCCTCTGGCGCCGTATCGGCCAGACCGCAAGGACCGTTGTCTCCGAAAAGCCCGACTGTCTCGTGACCATAGACAGCCCCGAATTCGGCCTGCGCGTGGCCCGCAAGGTGCGGGCGGCCGATCCTTCGATACCGATCGTGCATTATGTGTGCCCCAGCGTGTGGGCGTGGCGGCCGGGCCGGGCGGCGCAGATGCGGCCCCATGTGGACCATGTCCTGTGCCTGCTGCCTTTCGAGCCGGCGGAGCTCGAACGGCTGGGCGGGCCGGCAGGAAGCTATGTCGGACATCGGCTGAACGCCGACGAAAACATACTGGCCGCCGCCCATGAGCAGCTCACGCGCAAGGAAAAGCCGTCGCCCAGCCGCAAGACGCTGCTGGTGCTGCCCGGCTCGCGCCGGGGAGAGGTCCAGCGGCTGATCGAGCCATTCGGCAAGGCCGTTGCCGAACTGCACGGGGCCGGCCACCGCTTCGACGTTCTCCTGCCGACGGTGCCGCATGTCGCGTCCATCGTCGAGAAGGCGACCGAAGACTGGGCGGTCAGGCCGGAGATCATCCTGGAGCCGGAACGCAAATGGCGCGCCTTTGCCGGCGCGGACGCAGCGCTTGCCTGTTCGGGAACGGTCGCGCTGGAGCTGGCGCTGGCGCGCGTGCCCTTCATCAGCTGCTACAAGACCGATCCGCTCGCACGCATGCTGATATCGATGATCACGGTCTGGTCCGCCTCGCTGCCCAATCTGATCGCCGGCTGGCCGGTGGTGCCGGAATATTTCGACCAGTTCGTGCGGCCATCCTACCTGGCACGGCAGATCGGGCAATTGTGGGAGGACACGCCGATGCGGGCTGCGCAGCGCGAGGGCTTCGCCCAGGTTGCCGCCGCGCTCGCAACGCCGAAGCCCTCCGGCGAACTGGCCGCCGATGCCGTGCTCGCCACGATCCATCAAGGCAAGCGCAAGGCGGCAAGGTAAGCCTCAGGCGCTTGTGACGCGCTCCATGAAGGCGCGCGCGGCGTGGGGCGCGCGGATCTTTCCTTCGTGAATGAAATAGACGAAGACATCGCGCGGGCGCTTTTCGATCCCGGTGGTCTCGTCCGCCAGCGGCAGATCGCCCGGCATGCCGCCCTGTGCCCATGTTCTGGCACGGTCGGCCCAGGCGTCCATGTCCGCCGGCGTATAGGCCGTGGGTATGTCGTCCTGGCCGCGCTGCAGCCGCGCATAGACGAAATCGGCCGTGACGTCGGCGATCTCGGGATATTCGAAGTGATGCGCGTAACAGATCGCGGCCCGGTACTTGCGGGCAAGCGCGGCGAATTCCGGCACGACGAAGGAAGAGTGGCGGACCTCCAGCACGTGCCGCAGGGCGATGCCATCCCGGCTCGAAGGCAGAAGCTTGAGAAAACCCTCGAAATCCTCCGGGTCGAACTTCTTGGTGGGCGCGAACTGCCAGACCAGCGGGCCCAGCTTCCGACCCATTTCGGTGATGCCGGAGCCCAGGAACTTCTCCAGCGATTCGGCAGCCTCCGAAAGGACCTTGCGGTTGGTGACGAAGCGGTTTCCCTTCAGCGAGAAAACGAAATCGTCGGGCGTCTCGCTTGCCCATTTGGCATAGACGGCAGGCTTCTGCGAGCCATAATAGGTCCCGTTCACCTCGATCGTCGGCATCTGCCTGCTGGCATATTCGAGCTGCCGCTTCTTCGGCAGGTCGTCGGGATAGAAGGTGCCTTCCCAGGGCTCGAAGGTCCAGCCGCCGATGCCGGCGCGGATGGTGCCAGATTGCATGTCATCGCTCCTCAAAATTACGCGCCGAAGATGCGGCCGCCGCAGTGCTTTGTCCACCCGGGACGCGTCGGCTCCTGACAGCAGCGGTCGCCGTGGGGCGCACGGCCCGATCCCCTCTTGCAAAATCTACCACTTGGCTTCGCCAAGATGTTGATTTTGCTTTCTCCCCCGCAAAGGGGGGAGATAGCGCGCGCTGATCCTTCCGCGCCAAACTCGAACGTGGGAGATTGGCGGCGAGGTCGATGCCGGCTTTATCTCCCCCCGCTGCGGGGGAGAAAGCAAATTCCTGGGCTTAGCAACGCTAAGTCCTTGGAATTTGCCAGAGGGGGGATGATCCTGCGCGTTCGCGCTGCCCGCCTCATGACGTGTCGGGGCTCTCCAGTGCGTAGAGGGCCAGCGAATGGGCGTGCGCCAGGATTTCGTCGACCTCGCGGATTTTGCGCGGGCGGCGGGCGGAGGGGTCGAAGCGGGGTAGCCGGCGACCGGTCGGGCGGCCGGGCCTGAGCGGCGAGATGCGGCGCGTGAGCCCCAGATCGCGGCGCGCCTTCCAGCGGGCGAAGCGCGCGGCCTGGCCCGGCAGATCGTCGAGGGCCGCGGCAATTGCCGCCAGGCGCCGGCCGAGACGCGCAGCGCTTACCGGATCGTCGCGGGATGGCGGCGGCGGGAGGGGAGAGGGCTCGGCGAGGCCGGGAAACAGGATGCGCGGGACGGCGCGCGCGGGCGCATTCTGGCCCTTCGATCCTTTGGCCCCTTCGACAAGCTCAGGGCGCGGTCGATGGCGCAGCGGGTCGAAGAGCGGCAGGCTCAAGGCGCGCTGACGGGCGGGAGCGGCCGCCCGCCTGGCTGCCGCGGCGGCGCGGGCGCGATCGGCGGGCGACATCATTACGGCGAGGCCGAGACTGCGCAGCAGCGGCGCCGAGCTCGCGGGCTTCGGCTTCGCCTTGCGCGGGGGCGGCAGGGAGACGACAAGACCCCGCGCGGCCGCGATGATCAGCCGCCGGGCGGCGGCTTCGGCCGGACGCAGCAGGCGCAATATGGCGCGCCAGAGATGGCGGGGCAGGGTCCGAGGCTCCCCTTCGACAAGCTCAGGACCGGCTCGCGCTTCGGAATGAGGCCCCACGACCGGCCCGGCCATGGCGACGAGCGATGCGACGATGCGCTTCAGCGCCACGCGATTTCGCTCGATTGCCGCAGTTCCGTCCATGGCCGCCTCCTTTCGTGCAGGTGGCGGGGATTATCGCTCGGGGCGGGGAGGGGGTGGATAAAATGGGCGAGAAATTTTTGAGAAAAGATTCCAAGTGCAGTGAAGACAATCAGATAGGAGGCCAAGTTCTTTTGGAGGTCGCGGATTCAATCCACGCGGTTGCGGGCGATTCCCTCTCATGGATTCAAGGCAGCGCTGATCCCCCCTCTGGCAAAATCTAACACTTGGCTTCGCCAAGATGTTGATTTTGCTTTCTCCCCCGCAAAGGGGGAGATAGGCGCCTTGCGCCGTCGTCTCCGCAAATCGCGGACCTTGGCGACTAGCAGCGAGGCCGATGCCGGCGATATCTCCCCCCATTGCGGGGGAGAAAGCGATTTCAACATCTTAGCTGGAGCAAAGCGGAGGCTAAGTGTTAGAAATCGCCAGAGGGGGGATTGAGGGGGACCTTGGAAACCGATGCGCTACCAACCGCCGGACATCCACCGCAGCCGCGCCCGGACTATGCGCAAGGACGCAACCAAAGCGGAAAACCTGCTCTGGCAGGCGCTGCGCCGCGACCGGCTCGAGGGGCTGACCTTTCGCAGGCAATATCCGCTCGATGGCTACATCCTCGATTTCGTCTGCTTCAGCCTGAAGCTGATCGTCGAGGTGGATGGCGGGCAGCATGCGCAATCGGCGTCGGATGCAAGGCGCGACGCGCATTTCCGCCGCAGCGGATTTACGGTGCTGCGGTTCTGGAACGACGACGTGGTGCGCAATCTTGATGGCGTGTGCATGGAGATCCTGGCGGCTGCGGGGAAGCGGTGATGACCGTTGGTCGCGACGGCCCGCGCCCGATCCCCCCTCTTGCAAAATCTAACACTTAGCTCCGCTAAGATGATTTTGCTATCTCCCCCGCAAAGGGGGGAGATAGGCCCTGCATCACCCTCCCCGCCAACCTCCCGTGCTCAAGTTTGGCACGGACAGCGCAGCCCCTATCTCCCCCCTTGCGGGGAAGCGCCTGTTGTTCCGCCCAGAACTCTTTTCCGAACTTCAGCCACACATATGAAAGGAGGAAGTCGCCAAAACTCGCCCATCCACTTGATTTGAACACGGTTCGTCCAACTCCAACATGCCGCACGCCATCCCGTACCCAAGTATGCATCGGGCTGCCGCATCCGTACTCACGCCGCCGACCGGCTGCTATTGCTTGCTGAAAGCTCTCGTTGTTGGCGATTCTTTCTAATGACCGTTTGCTTGGCGACATAAGGTCGATATTCGCCAGATAGTGCCCGTGGCAACTCGTAAAGGCTTTACCTGAGCCACACTCGCAAAGTCCGAGTTTCTTTGCCATAACGCCCCGCTGCCGTTGTGCAGGAAAACCTACTCCGCCGCCTCTCTTTTCCGCCCCGGCCGGCGCTCCAGGAGCTCGCGCAGGAACTGCCCCGTATAGCTGCGCTCCTCGGCCATCACGTCGTCGATGGAGCCCTCCGCCACGAGTTCGCCGCCGCCGTCGCCGCCTTCGGGGCCGAGGTCGAGGATCCAGTCGGCGGTCTTGATGACTTCGAGATTGTGCTCGATGACGACGACCGTGTTGCCCTGGTCGACGAGCTCGTGGAGGACTTCAAGAAGTTTTGCTACGTCGTGGAAATGCAAGCCTGTCGTCGGCTCGTCGAGGATGTAGAGCGTCTTGCCGGTGGCGCGTTTGGAGAGTTCCTTGGAAAGCTTGATGCGCTGGGCCTCGCCGCCCGACAGCGTGGTGGCCTGCTGGCCGATGTGGATGTAGCCGAGGCCGACGCGGGCGAGCGTTACGAGCTTGTCGCGCACGGCGGGGACGGCGGAGAAGAACTCGACGCCTTCGTCGACGGTCATTTCGAGGACATCGGCGATGGACTTGCCCTTGAAGGTGACGTCCAGGGTCTCGCGGTTGTAGCGCTTGCCGTGGCAGACGTCGCAGGTGACATAGACGTCGGGCAGGAAGTGCATCTCGATCTTTATGACGCCGTCGCCCTGGCAGGCCTCGCAGCGGCCGCCCTTGACGTTGAAGGAGAAGCGGCCGGGCTGGTAGCCGCGCGCCTTGGCCTCCGGCAGGCCGGCGAACCAGTCGCGGATCGGCGTGAAGGCGCCCGTATAGGTGGCGGGGTTGGAGCGCGGCGTGCGGCCGATGGGGGACTGGTCGATGTCGATGACCTTGTCCAGATGCTCCAGCCCTTCGACCCGGTCGTGCTCGGCAGGATGCTCGCGCGAGCCCATGATGCGGCGCGAGGCCGCCTTGTAGAGCGTTTCGATGAGGAATGTCGACTTGCCGCCGCCGGAAACGCCGGTGACGCAGGTGAATGTGCCGAGCGGGATGTCGGCGGTGACGTTCTTCAGATTGTTGGCGCGGGCGCCGACGACCCGGACCCGCCGTTTTTTTGAGATCTCGCGGGTGGCGGAGGGCATCGGGATGGCCATGTCGCCGGTCAGATAGCGGCCGGTGAGCGAGGCGGGATTGGCCATGATGTCGGCCGGCGCGCCCTCGGCGATGATCCTGCCGCCATGAACGCCGGCGGCGGGGCCCATATCGACCACATAGTCTGCCGTCAGGATGGCATCCTCGTCGTGCTCGACGACGATCACCGTGTTGCCCAAGTCGCGCAAGTGGCGCAGCGTCGCCAGAAGCCGGTCGTTGTCGCGCTGGTGCAGGCCGATGGACGGCTCGTCCAGCACGTAAAGCACCCCGGTGAGACCGGAGCCGATCTGCGAGGCGAGGCGGATGCGCTGGCTCTCGCCGCCCGACAGCGTGCCGGAATTGCGCGACAGCGTCAGATAGTCGAGGCCGACATCGTTGAGGAAGCGCAGGCGCTCGCGGATCTCCTTGAGAATGCGCGCGGCGATCTCGTTGTGCTTGTCGTTCAGGCTCTGCGGGAGCGCTTCGAACCAGCTATTGGCGGCCCTGATCGACATGGCGGTGACTTCGCCGATATGCCGGCCGCCGACCTTGACCGCCAGCGCTTCCGGCTTCAGCCGGTGGCCGCCGCAGGCGGGGCAGGGGTGGGCCGACATGTAGCGCTCGATCTCCTCGCGCATCCAGGCCGATTCGGTCTCCTTCCAGCGGCGCTGCAGGTTCGTCACTACGCCTTCGAAAGGCTTGGTCGTGCGGTAGCTGCGCAGCCCGTCGTCATAGTCGAAATCGATCTTCCTCGTGCCGGTGCCGTGCAGGATCGCGTCCCGCGCCTCCTGGCCGAGGTCCCTCCAGCGCTGGCCGACCTTGAAGCCGTATTCGCGGCCGAGGGCTTCCAGCGTCTGCAGATAATAAGGCGAGGTCGATTTCGCCCAAGGCGCGATCGCCCCCTCGCGCAGGACAATGTTCTCGTCCGGCACGACAAGATCGGGATCGATGGCGCGCTGGCTGCCCAGCCCGTCGCAGGCGGGGCAGGCGCCGGCCGGGTTGTTGAAGGAGAAAAGCCGGGGCTCGATTTCGGAAATGGTGAAGCCCGACACGGGGCAGGCGAATTTTTCCGAAAACAGCATGCGCTCATGCGTTTCGTTCTTGGATTTGTTGGCGGAACCGCCTTCCGCCGTTTCGTGCTCGGGAAGGGGCCTGTCGGCAAATTCGGCCACGGCCAGGCCCTCCGAAAGCGCCAGGCAGGTCTCCAGCGAATCGGCCAGACGCGTGGCCATGTCCGGGCGCACGACGATGCGGTCGACCACCACATCGATGTCGTGCTTGTATTTCTTGTCGAGGGCGGGAGCGTCGCCGATCTCGTAGAAGGCGCCGTCGATCTTGACGCGCTGGAAGCCCTTCTTCTGCAGTTCGGCCAGTTCCTTGCGGTACTCGCCCTTACGCCCGCGCACGATGGGCGACAGGATGTAGAGGCGCGTGCCTTCCTCAAGCGCCAGCACGCGGTCGACCATCTGGCTGATCGTCTGGCTCTCGATGGGAAGGCCCGTGGCCGGCGAGTAGGGCACGCCGACGCGGGCGAACAGCAGGCGCATATAGTCGTAGATTTCGGTGACCGTGCCGACGGTGGAGCGCGGGTTCTTCGACGTCGTCTTCTGCTCGATGGAGATCGCCGGCGAGAGCCCGTCGATCTGGTCGACATCCGGCTTCTGCATCATCTCCAGGAACTGCCGGGCATAGGCCGACAGGCTTTCCACATAGCGGCGCTGGCCCTCGGCGTAGATGGTGTCGAAGGCGAGCGACGACTTGCCGGAGCCGGACAGGCCGGTCATGACGATCAGCTTCTCGCGGGGGAGGTCGAGATCGACATTCTTGAGATTGTGTTCGCGGGCGCCGCGAATGGAAATGGATTTGTGGTCGGGCATGCCCCGTCGCCGCCTTGTCTTGCTCTGTGCCAGTGTCCGGCGCGGGCCGGCTCGGCTACATGTAGGAAACCACGCGACATTGTCGATGGCGCAGCCGCATCCGCGCAAGGTCCGTTTTATGCTTTTGGGCCGCGCCTGCAAGCGAAAAAGAACAAAGGCCGAACGGTCTCCTGACAATTCGAGCTCCAGCCCGGCGCTTCGATCACTTTTGATGAACGGCCAGGCCCACATCTTGACGGCCGGATCGAGACTGCGCACATTAGCTGCGCATCGGGAGAAACAGGTAGAATCCCCAGGGATCGCCAATGTCTCTTCGGTGCAACGCGCAAGGAAACCAGGAGGGAGACATGAATCCACCTGACTGTTCCACGGGCTCCAGGCTCTAGCTGGAGCCACGGCTGCGCGCCGGAGGAACCCCTTGCCGGCTTAGGCGGCAGGGAATGCGGCTGAGGCAAATCGGCCGGACCGGCAGTTCCCCGAGAGTTGCCGGCATCTTCCAGGCGAGCGGCTGCCACATGAAAATCCAACCTGAACGAACCGGGCCTTCGGGTCCCGGAGAATGCCGGTAAAACGCTCCCGGCACGGGTAAAGTCCCAGGAAGGCCCTGCGCGCCCCGGACAGATGGCGGCAGGGCCTGATTCATGTCTGCCCGGAGCTTCCGGCTCTGCCCGGAGCTCCCGGAATGGGCTTGAGCCTCATTCTCCATCCGGCCTGCGGAGCGGGACGCTTGTCTGGCGAAAGGCGGCTGCCGGGTTGCGCGAGGCGCATCCGTAGTGTAGAACATAGAGAGAACAAATGAGCTGTGGACTATGACGTGCCGTGCAAGGTGAGGTGGCGCGCCCACCCGCACCATAGGCTATTGTCAACGAAGCCAAGATGTGGCGGACGGCCGGGAAGCCGGCTCCGCGGCCATTGATGTGCGTTTTTCAATTTCGGACGAGTGGAGTGATCCCATGGCGGGCAGTGTGAACAAGGTAATTCTGGTTGGGAATCTGGGCGCAGATCCTGAAATCCGCCGGCTGAATTCCGGCGACCCGGTAGCCAACCTGCGCATCGCCACGTCCGAGACATGGCGCGACCGCCAGTCGGGAGAGCGCCGCGAGCGCACCGAGTGGCACAATGTGGTCATCTTCAACGACAACTTGGCCAAGGTGGCCGAACAGTATCTGAAGAAGGGTGCGAAGGTTTACATCGAGGGCCAGCTGCAGACCCGCAAATGGACCGATCAGCAGGGACAGGACCGTTATACGACGGAAATCGTGCTGCAGAAGTTCCGCGGCGAATTACAGATGCTGGACACGCGCAGCCAGGGCGGCGAAAGCCAGGGCAATTATGGCGGCCAGGTCGGCCAAGGCGCCGGGCGCGGCTCCGATTTCGGCCAGTCGAGCCCGACGGACAATGCCGGCGGCGGCTATTCCCGCGACATGGACGACGAAATCCCCTTTTGATCGCCCTGAACTGTGCGGCCGCGGGCCGTGGAGACGGATCGGCATTCGATGGGAAGCGATGGAGAGTTCGAGCTGGTCTGGCGCGAGCCGCAGAGGCTTGCCGGCAAGATCTGGCAGGGCAGCTATCGGGACGCCGCAGAGGGCCGGGTTAAGCCCGTAATCGGCGAGATGGCGCAGCTTCTGCACCGGCTTGACCCCGGCCGGAAGCGCGGCGGCGTGATCGGCATCTCATGGAACGACATCGAAGGCGGCTTCCGCTACCTTGCGGCCTTGCCGCCGGCGCTGGCGGATGCCGCGACCGGCGACGGGATCGAGCATGTCGAATTGCCGCAGACGCGGCTCGCGACGGCCTGGCATGGTGCGGCCGACGGCGACGTTTTTGCCCATTACGAGCGCATGTTCGCCTGGATCGAGGCTCAGGGCCTAAGGAGGGTGAACGTGCCCTTCCACCATCGCGAGGAGTATTCGGCCGGCATCGATCTCGATGCGCCGCCGGAACTGCAGCTGATGGCGCCGGTCGCCGGCTGAGGCGGCTGCCGTATTGCGATGCTCCATGTTTGAGCATGATCCCGGAAAGTGGACACCGGTTTTTGGAAAAGATCATGCTCCGCCAAGAGGACAGGCGAGGCTCCGGCAGCCGGTTTTTCTCCGGCACCCAAGGTCAGCCGGCGATGCCGAACAGGTGCTTGACGCCGTCGGAGACGAACTGGACGGCGAGCGCGGCGAGCATCACGCCCAGGAGGCGCGTCAGGATGGAGCGGCCGGTCTCGCCCAGGAAGCCGTCGATGCGCTCGGCCAGTACGAAGACGATATAGGTCAGCGCGATCACCGAAGCGATGATCAGGGCAAGGGCGGCGCGGTCCGCCGGTCCGGCGAAACTTCCCGACAGCAGCACCGAAGCCGAGATGGCGCCGGGGCCGGCGATGAGGGGTATGGCGAGCGGGAAGGCGGCTATGTTGCGGATCATGTCGCGTGTAACGGCGCGTTCCGCGCTCTTTTCGTGGCGCTCCTGCCTGCGCTCGAAGATCATCTCGAAGGCGATCCAGAACAGAAGCAGGCCGCCGGCGACCCGGAAGGCCGGAAGCGTGATGCCGAAGACCTTGAGGATGGCTTCGCCGGCAAGGGCGAACACCAGCAGAATGGTGAGACCGATAAGGCTCGCCCGGACGGCGACCTGATTGCGCTCAGAGCGGTTCATACCCGCCGTCAGCGCCAGGAAAAGCGGGGCGAGGCCGGGCGGATCGACGGTGACGAGCAGTGTCACGAAGGCGTTGAGCAATGTATCGAAAGCCGGCATCGGCGTCTCCTTCCGCCCGTTACTGCTATAGCATTTTGCGGCCGGGTGGAATCTCCCGGCATCCGCATGAACGTGGCGAAACAGGAAGATGTAGAGGCCTTTGCCGGTCCTGGCGGGCGAACGGCGCTCGATCACGGCGGATGGGCGCCTGCAATCTTCCGGCGCCGAAACGGCCGCTGCCGGACGCGAAATCGGCCGGTGCGGCGAAACGCCTGTGCCGCGAATCGCCCTGCGGCACTATCTATTTGAAAAAGCTTCTGAAAATCCTCGTGAATAATAGCCTGTCCGGTTGGAGTCGCCGGCTCCGTTCCTATATAAGGATAAAGTGATTCTGTTAGCTGAATGTGACCCATCTTGACTGACCAGACGACGCCGAGCGGGCCGATCGGTCCCGACGACATCGAGCCGATCTCCATCGTGGAGGAAATGCAGCGTTCCTATCTCGATTACGCGATGAGCGTGATCGTTAGCCGGGCGCTGCCGGACGTGCGCGACGGGCTGAAACCCGTGCATCGCCGCATTCTCTATGCCTCCCACGAGAGCGGTTATCATTGGAACCGCAAATATGTGAAGTCGGCGCGTCCCGTCGCCGACGTCATGGGTAAGTACCATCCCCATGGCGACGCCTCGATCTATGACGCGCTGGTGCGCATGGACCAGGACTGGTCGATGCGCGTGCCGCTGATCGACGGGCAGGGCAATTTCGGCTCCATCGACGGCGATCCGCCGGCGGCCATGCGCTACACCGAGTCGCGGCTGTCGAAGGTGGCGCACGAGCTTCTGGAGGACATCGACAAGGAAACGGTCGATTTCCAGGATACCTATGACGGCTCCGGGCGGGAGCCCAAGGTTTTGCCGGCGCGCTTTCCCAACCTTCTCGTCAACGGCTCCGGCGGCATCGCCGTCGGCATGGCGACCAACATCCCGCCGCACAACCTGTCCGAAGTGATCGACGCCTGCGTCGCGCTGATCGACAATCCCGCCATCTCCCTGCAGCAGCTCATGGAAATGATACCGGGGCCGGATTTCCCGACCGGCGGCATCATCCTCGGCCGCTCAGGCATCCGCAGCGCCTATGAGACGGGGCGCGGCTCCGTCATGATGCGCGGCAAGGTCAATGTCGAGAATGTGCGCGGAGAGCGCGAGGCGATCATCATCACCGAGGTGCCTTTCCAGGTCAACAAGGCCTCGATGATCGAAAAGATGGCCGAACTGGTGCGCGACAAGCGCATCGAGGGCATCTCCGACATCCGCGACGAAAGCGACCGTCAGGGCTACCGCGTGGTGATCGAGCTCAAGCGCGACGCCATGGCGGACGTGGTGCTGAACCAGCTTTACCGGTATACGCCGCTGCAGACGTCCTTCGGCTGCAATATGGTGGCGCTGAACGGCGGCAAGCCGGAACAGCTCACGCTGACCGACATGCTGAAGGCGTTCGTTCATTTCCGCGAGGTCGTGGTCAGCCGGCGCACGAAATACCTGCTGCGCAAGGTGCGCGAGCGGGCCCATGTGCTGGTCGGCCTTGCCATCGCTGTCGCCAATATCGACGAGGTGATCAAGCTGATCCGGCAGGCGCCCGATCCGCAGACCGCCCGCGAGCAACTCATGGAGCGGCGCTGGCCGGCGCATGATGTGGAGGCGCTGATCCTTCTGATCGACGACCCGCGCCACAAGGTCAATGACGACGGGACGTATAATCTTTCCGAGGAGCAGGCCCGCGCGATCCTCGACCTGCGCCTGCAAAGGCTGACAGCGCTCGGCCGCGACGAGATTGCCGACGAATTGAACAAGATCGGCGCCGAGATCAGCGACTTCCTCGACATCCTGTCCTCGCGCGCGCGCATCCAGCAGATCATCAAGGACGAGCTTATCGCGGTCCGCGACGAGTTCGGCACGCCGCGCCGCACCGAGATTGTCGAGGGCGGTCCGGACATGGACGACGAGGACCTGATCCAGCGCGAGGACATGGTCGTCACCGTCACCCACAAGGGCTATATCAAGCGGGTGCCGCTTTCGATCTACCGGGCGCAGGCGCGCGGCGGCAAGGGCCGCTCGGGCATGTCAACCAAGGACGAGGATTTCGTCACGCGGCTGTTCGTTGCCAACACGCACACGCCGATCCTGTTCTTCTCCTCGCGCGGCATCGTCTACAAGGAAAAGGTCTGGCGGCTGCCGGTCGGCTCGCCGCAGTCGGTGGGCAAGTTCCTGCGCAACATGCTGCCGCTGCAGGATGGCGAGCGCATCACCTCGATCATGCCGCTGCCGGAGGACGAGGAAAGCTGGGGCGATCTCGACGTTATGTTCGCCACCACGCGCGGCACGGTGCGCCGCAACAAGCTTTCCGACTTCGTCCAGGTCAACCGCAACGGCAAGATCGCCATGAAGCTGGAGGACGATGCCGACGAGATCCTCGGCGTCTTCACCTGCACCGAGGGCGACGACGTGCTTCTGACGGCCGCCTCCGGCCAGTGCATCCGCTTTCCCGTCAGCGACGTGCGGGTGTTCGCCGGGCGCAGCTCCATCGGCGTGCGCGGCATCAACCTTGCCGATGGCGACACCGTCATCTCGATGGCGATCCTGGAACATGTGGAAGCAACGCCGGCCGAGCGCGCGGCCTATCTCAAGCAGGCAGCGGCCGAGCGGCGGCTCGCCAATGGCGAGGAGGAGGAGATCGCGCTCACCAACGAGGATGTCGGCGAGGAAACGGATCTGTCGCCCGAACGCTATGAGGAACTGAAGGCCCACGAGCAATACGTGCTGACCGTCAGCGAGTTCGGCTACGGCAAGCGCTCGTCTTCCTACGACTTCCGCGTCATCGGGCGCGGCGGCAAGGGGATTCGGGCGACGGACGTGTCCAAAAGGGACGAGATCGGCCAGCTGATCGCCGCATTCCCCGTGGCCAACGAGGACCAGATCATGCTGGTTTCAAATGCCGGGCAGGTGATCCGCGTGCCGGTGAACGGCATCCGCATCGCCAGCCGCGCCACAAAGGGCGTCACCATCTTCAACACCGCCAAGGGCGAGAGAGTGGTTTCGGTGGAGCGGATCTCCGAGCCGCAGGGCGAGGAGGAAGTGGCGGCCGAGGCCGAGGGCGTCATCGAGCCCGGGGCGGAACCGCCGGCCGATGGCACGCCGCCGTCCGAAACCTGAGCCGCAAAGACAAGGCGCCGCGGCGCCTTGTCTTTATCGGCGGTAGGGAGGGCGCCTGTCGGCGATGCGTTGCTCGAGCCTGACGCGCTGTGCTTCCTGGTGAAGACCGAAGGCGGTGGCGATCAACATGGCCAAGGTCATCGCGGCTGCTAGCGTAAAAATCATCATGGTCGTGTCTCCTTGCACCAGTAACGGCGTATCCGGGGTTTTGGTTTCACCATTTCTGTGTGTCGCTGGTGCCATTTTTGGTTCAAACCGATGCTGAATGAGCCGTTCATGCGCGGTTCATCGGCTGGCGGTGGAGCCTGCCGCGGCGGCACGAAAACCTTGCCGCATGACTTGCGCGGCTCGGGCGGTTGTGGCTTCGTGTGCTCCGGCCGAACGTGGAGATCGAAGCCATGCCGGAAACCGCCGCGCTATTTTCCTATATTGCCGCCTGCATCCTGATCGTCGTCGTGCCGGGCCCCTCGGTCACGGTGATCGTCGCCAATTCCATGCGCCACGGGGCGCGCGCCGGGCTCTTGAACGTGGCCGGCACGCAGCTTGGCCTTGCCTTGATGATCGGCGTTCTTGCCTGCGGGCTTTCGGCGGTGGTCAGCGCCATGGCCAGCGTCTTCGACATATTGCGGCTTTTGGGCGCGGCCTATCTGGTGTGGCTGGGCATCCGCATGTGGCGCTCGGACGGCTCCCTCGGCACGGGCGAAAGCACGCCTGCGGCGGGCAACTCCTTCGTCCTGCAGGGGTTTGTCGTCATATGGTCCAATCCCAAGGCTTTGCTCTTCTTCGGCGCGTTCATTCCGCAATTCATCGACCCGGCAGGCGGCGCTGTTGCACAGACGGTTTTCCTGGGGGCGATATTCATGGCGGTGGCAACGGTGTTCGATTCGCTCTACGCCTTCGCCGCCGGCGGCGCCGGGGCCAGGCTGACGCGGGCGCGCGTGCGGCTGGCCGAGCGCATTTCCGGGACGTTTCTCATAGGCGGCGGGCTCTGGCTCGCCTTTGCGCGCCGGTAGCGTGTTGCGAATTGCGTTGAGCGGCGCGGCCAAGTAAAAGCGCTGGCATGATCACGCGCACCGCTTTTTACGCCGGCTCCTTCGATCCCCTGACAAACGGCCATCTGGACGTGCTCAAGGGGGCGATGACGATTGCCGATACGATCGTTGTCGGCATCGGGCTTCATCCCGGCAAGAAGCCGCTTTTCGACTATGATGAAAGGGTCATGCTGATCGAACGGTCGGCGGTGGACGAGCTCGGCGCGGATGCCGACCGCATCAAGGTGGCGGCCTTCGACAATCTCGTCATCGACGCCGCCCGCACCCATGGCGCCTCGATCATGATTCGGGGCCTGCGCGACGGCACCGATCTCGACTACGAGATGCAGATGGCGGGCATGAACGAGACCATGGCGCCGGACCTGCAGACCGTTTTTTTGCCGGCAAGCCCGTCGGTCCGCACCATTACGGCCACACTTGTGCGCCAGATCGCGTCCATGGGCGGCGATATAACGCCATTCGTGCCGGCCGTCGTTGCCGGCGCGCTCAAAGCCAAATTCGCCGGCTGATCGAAAGCATTCGGGAGATCTTCAATGCAGTTCACGAAATTCATTGCGCCGTTGTGCGTCGCGGCGGGCCTGTTCGCCTCGGCTTTCGCGGCAGGGGCGGCCGAGCCGGAAAACACGCTCATCCTGGAGCTGAAGGACGGCGAGGTGCAGATCGCGCTGCGGCCCGGCCTTGCGCCCAAGCATGTCGAGCAGATCAAGAAGCTGGCGCGCGCCGGCGAATATGACAATGTCGCCTTTCACCGGGTGATCGACGGCTTCATGGCGCAGACCGGCGACGTCCAGTTCGGCGACATGGAGGACGGCTATGTGGCCGCCCGCGCCGGCACCGGCGGCTCCGACCTGCCCAATGTGCCCGCCGAGTTTTCCGACGTGCCGTTCGAGCGCGGCACGGTGGGCATGGCGCGGGCTCAGGATCCCAATTCGGCCAATTCCCAGTTCTTCATCATGTTTGCCGAAGGCCCGTTCCTCAACGGACAGTATACGGTCGTCGGGCAGGTGGAGAGCGGCATGGAACATGTCGACAACATCAAGAAGGGCGATCAGGCCAATAACGGCTCGGTCGACAACCCGGACCGCATCGTCAGCGCAAAAATCGCCGCCGACCAATAAGACCAATCAGAAAGGACGCGTCATGGCCGAGATCAAGGATCCCGAAAACACCATCATCATGGAAACGACGAAGGGGAAGGTGGTCATCCAGCTTCTGCCGGATGTCGCGCCGGGCCATGTGGCCCGCATCAAGGAACTGTCGCGCGACGGCTTCTACGACGGCATCGTCTTCCACCGGGTGATCGATGGCTTCATGGCACAGACGGGCGATCCGACGGGCACCGGCACGGGCGGCTCGGACAAGCCGGACCTGAAGGCCGAGTTCTCCAACACGCAGCATCAGCGTGGCACCTGCTCAATGGCGCGCTCGCAGAACCCGAACTCGGCGAATTCGCAGTTCTTCATCTGCTTCGACCGCGCCCCCTGGCTCGACCGCCAGTATTCGGCCTGGGGCCAGGTGATCGAGGGCATGGACAATATCGACCAGATCAAGCGCGGCGAGCCGGTGCAGAATCCCGATTCCATCGTTTCGATGCGGGTCGCGGCGGACGTGGCCTGAGGCACCCAACCGTCCTCATTCCGGAGGCCCGAGAGCCTACAGCATCGGCCCGAAAATCGGAATCGATTTTCGAAAAGCACGATGTGTAGATTCAGGAGGTTAGAGCGTCCTTTGTGCGTCCGAATGGACGCACGGCGCTCTAACCGGCACCGGTTGAAGGATCATCGTGGAGCGCGGCCATTTCAGCACCGGCCCCGCCTTCTGTGGGGCCGGCCGCGCTTCTCAATCGGCCCGGCTCCCGCTACGCTCGGCCGGCACGACGGCCAAGGTGCCGATTTTCGTTCCTGAGCTGCCAATATGCGTGTTGATCAATTCGATTTCGATCTGCCCGAAGACCGGATCGCGCTGCGGCCGGCCAGCCCGCGCGATTCCGCGCGCCTGCTGGTGGTCGATGGCGAACGGCTCGAAGACCGGATCGTGCGCGACCTGCCTTCGCTGCTGAGGCCCGGCGATGCGCTCGTCTTCAACGACACGAAGGTGATCCCGGCGCGCCTTGCCGGTCTACGCCGGCGCGGCGAGGCTGCGGCGCGGATCGAGGCGACGCTGCATATGCGGGCCGGGCCGGATCGGTGGCGGGCGTTCCTCAAGCCGGCAAAGCGCGTGGCGGTGGGCGAGCGCATCCGGTTCGGCCATGACGGCGAAGCCTGCCTTCTGGGCGCACTCGAGGCCACCGTCGCGGAAAAGGGCGAGGGCGGCGAGGCGCTGCTTGTGTTCGACCTGTCGGGGCCGGCTCTCGACGAGGCGATCATGGCCGCCGGTCACATGCCCTTGCCGCCCTATATTGCCGCCAAGCGGGCCGAAGACGAGCGCGACCAGCAGGACTATCAGACCGTCTACGCGCGCGAGGAAGGCGCGGTCGCAGCGCCCACCGCCGGCCTGCACTTCACGCCGGAACTGCTGGAGGCGCTGAAGGCGGCGGGCATCGAGATGCACTTCGTGACGCTGCATGTGGGGGCGGGGACATTCCTGCCGGTCAAGGCCGAGGAGACGGAGGACCACCGCATGCATGCCGAGATCGGCGTGGTGAGCGAAAGCACGGCCGCAGCGCTGAACGCCGTAAAGGCGCGGGGCGGGCGCATCGTTTCGGTGGGCACGACCTCGCTGCGGCTCATGGAAAGCGCGGTCGGCGAGGACGGGCTGCTCAAACCGTGGTCGGGGGCGACCGACATCTTCATCACGCCCGGATACCGGTTCCGCACGGCCGACATTCTGATGACCAATTTTCACCTTCCGCGCTCGACCCTTTTCATGCTCGTTTCCGCGTTCAGCGGGCTTGAGCGCATGAAGCGGGCCTATGCGCATGCCATTGCAAGCGGTTACCGCTTCTATTCCTATGGCGATGGCAGCCTCCTGTTCAGGGCAGAGCCGTGACCGACGCATTCTCCTTTCATCTTCTGGCGCGGGACGGGGAAGCCCGGCGCGGCGAAATTTCCACGCCGCGCGGGACCATCCGCACGCCGGCCTTCATGCCGGTCGGCACCGGCGGTACGGTCAAGGCGATGTATCTCGACCAGGTGCGGGCGCTGGGCAGCGACATCATCCTGGGCAACACTTATCATCTGATGCTGCGGCCGGGCGCCGAGCGCGTGGCGCGGCTCGGCGGGCTGCACGAGTTCGCGCGCTGGCCCTATCCGATCCTGACGGATTCGGGCGGCTTTCAGGTGATGTCGCTGTCGGCGCTGCGCAAGATCACCGAAAAGGGCGTTACGTTCCGCTCGCATGTCGACGGGCAGGTGTTCGACATGTCGCCGGAACGCTCCATCGAAATTCAGGGCCTTCTGGACTCCGACATACAGATGCAGCTCGACGAGTGCGTGGCGCTGCCGGCGGACGAAAAGGAGATCGCGCGGGCGATGGAGCTTTCGCTGCGCTGGGCGGAGCGGTGCAAGACGGCCTTCGGCGACCAGCCCGGAAAGGCCATGTTCGGCATTGTCCAGGGCGGCGACGACCTGAAGCTGCGCGAGAGCTCCGCATCGGCCCTGGCCGCGATGGACCTGAAGGGCTATGCCGTCGGCGGGCTGGCGGTGGGCGAGCCGCAGGAGGTGATGCTGGAGGTGCTGGCGGCCACATGCCCGGCGCTTCCGTCCGACAAGCCGCGCTATCTGATGGGGGTCGGAACGCCGGACGATATCCTGCGGTCGGTCGAGCGGGGCGTCGACATGTTCGATTGCGTGATGCCCACCCGCGCGGGCCGCCATGGGCTTGCCTTCACCCGCCGCGGCAAGATCAACCTCAAGAATGCGCGCCATGCCGAAGATCCGCGCCCGCTGGACGAGGAGAGCGATTGCCCGGCGACGCGGGACTATTCGCGCGCCTATCTGCATCATCTGGTGAAGTCCGGGGAGGCGCTGGGCGGCATGCTGCTCACCTGGAACAATCTGGCCTACTACCAGGGCCTGATGGCCGACATCCGTACGGCGATCGAAGCGGGCCGGTTCGCCGAGCGGGCAGGGGAGATTCGCGAGGAATGGGTGCGGGGCGACATGCCGGCCCTGTGAGTCTGCCCGTCGCTGCGGCAAGTCCGGGCTGGCGCTGCCTGTGCGGCGTCCATGCTGCCCACGGATTGGGCAGATGACGGCAAGCCTCAGAAATTGCTTGCTTTTGCCTGGCAAGGACGTTGAAATGCCCTTCTAGAAGGAGCATTTCTTGACCGCGTTCGACGAGATGCGCCTGGGGGCCCGGGCGAGACAGCCATACGAAGCGTACGAGGACTGGTTCAACCAGCAGGATGCGGGTCGTCTCAACGAGAAATCGCTGGATGCGGAGCGGGTTTTCCGGCGCACCGGCATCACCTTCGCGGTCTATGGCGACACCGAAGCGGCCGAGCGGCTCATTCCCTTCGACATCGTTCCGCGCATCATCTCCGGCAAGGAGTGGCGCCGCCTGGTGCAGGGGATAGAGCAGCGGGTTCAGGCGTTGAACGCCTTTCTTGACGATATCTATCACCGCCAGGAGATATTGCGCGCCGGCCGCATTCCCAAGGAGATCATCGCCGGAAACGAGGCCTTCCTCCCGGAAATGATCGGCGTGCGGCCGCCGGGCGGCGTCTATACCCACATTATCGGCGTCGATATCGTGCGCACCGACGAGAACGAGTTCTTCGTGCTCGAGGACAATGCGCGCACGCCCTCGGGCGTCTCCTACATGCTGGAGAACCGGGAGACGATGATGCAGCTCTTTCCGGAGCTGTTTCAGAAGATCAAGGTCCTGCCGGTGGAGAACTACCCGCAGTTGCTGCGCGAGTCCCTGGGGGCGGTGCGGCCGAAGGGCTGCGAGGGCAAGCCGACCGTCGCCGTGCTTACGCCCGGCAGCTTCAATTCTGCCTATTTCGAGCATGCCTTCCTTGCCGACCAGATGGGCGTGGAACTGGTGGAGGGACAGGATCTCAGGGTCATCGACGGGCGCGTGGCGATGCGCACGACCCAGGGCTACAAACCCATCGATGTGCTTTATCGCCGGGTCGACGACGATTTTCTCGATCCGCTGACGTTCCGGCCGGATTCGGCGCTGGGCGTGCCCGGCATCATGGATGTCTACCGGGCCGGCAACATCGCCATTGCCAACGCGCCCGGCACCGGAATCGCCGACGACAAGGCGATCTATTCCTACATGCCCGAGATCGTGGAGTTCTATACGGGCCGCAAGGCCATCCTTCAGAATGTGCCGACCTGGCGCTGCGCGGAAGCGGACAGCCTTTCCTATGTGCTGGAGCATCTGGAGGAGCTGGTGGTCAAGGAGGTTCACGGGTCGGGCGGCTACGGCATGCTGGTGGGGCCTGCCGCCTCGAAGAAGGAGAGGGAGGCCTTTGCGCAGAAGCTGAAGGCCAGGCCCGCCAACTACATCGCGCAACCGACGCTTTCCCTTTCGACCTGCCCGATCCTGACCGATGGCGGGCTGGCGCCGCGGCATGTCGATCTGCGGCCCTTCGTGCTGGTGTCGGACCGTATCCGCATCGTGCCCGGCGGGCTGACGCGGGTGGCGTTGAAGGAGGGATCGCTGGTGGTCAATTCATCGCAAGGGGGCGGGACGAAAGACACATGGGTTCTCGATGACTGACCCGCAGCAATTGATGGCCGCACGATACCGGGGGCGCTGCTGATGCTTCTGGGGCGGGCGGCGAACGGGCTCTACTGGATGAGCCGGTACATCGAGAGGGCCGAGAACATGGCCCGGCTTGTCGATACGGGGCAGCGGCTCGCCCTGACCCAGACGAGTTCCCCCGCCGACGAATGGGCCTCGGTCATGACCAGCGCCGGCGTGCGCGATGCCTTCGAACAGAGCTACGGCGAATATGATGCGCGCAGCGTCTCGGATTTTCTCCTGCGCGACGTGTCCAACTCGTCCAGCGTGATGGCATCCATGGAGACGGCGCGGATGAACGCGCGCATGGTCCGCACATCGCTCACTCGGGAGGTATGGGAAAGCATCAACGAGGCCTGGATGGCGCTGCGGCGGATGCTGACGCGGCCCATCGACGAGCGCGACATGCCGAGCGTGCTCGACGCGATCAAGCGCGAGACGGCGCTGATCCGGGGGGCTTTCCAGGGCACCATGCTGCGCAACGAGATCTTCGACTTCGCGCAGATCGGAACGCTCATGGAGCGGGCCGACAACACGGCGCGCATTCTCGACGTCAAATATTACGTGTTGCTCCCGTCGGCGACGTGGGTGGGGTCATCGCTCGACAATCATCAGTGGCAGCTGATCCTGCGGTCGGTCTCGGCGCATCGTTCGTACCGCTGGAACTATGAAGGGGATTATCAGCCGGGCAACATCGCCCACTACCTGATCCTCAATCGACGCATGCCGCGTTCGCTCGCCTTCTGCTATCGCGGCATCTGCGATTCCCTCGAGTTTCTCACCGAGGAGTACGGAACCCGGCACAAGTCGGCGGATCGGGCGGGCGCGACGCTCTCCAAGCTCAAAACGGCCACAGTCGGAGATATATTCGACGAAGGGCTGCACGAATTCCTGAGCGAGTTCATTCGCGATAACGCCGAACTGGGAAACCAGATCGCGGCGGACTATCGCTTTTATGAGTGACGATCCATGCGTCTGAAAATTTCCCACCGCACCGAATACGCCTACGACGCGCCGCTTTCCTATGCCTTGCAGCGGCTGCGGGTGTTTCCCAAGAGCGATGCCGCCCAGAATGTCGTGGAGTGGTCGCTGGCAATCGAGGGTGCGCGTGAAGAGGTGCGCTACGACGATTGTTATGGCAACGACACGCGGCTTCTGAGCATCGAGGGCGCGCCGCAGACGATCACGGTCACGGCCTCGGGCACGGTCGAAACGGTGGATACCGCCGGCGTTTCGGGCCGGCACGCGGGGCTCGCGCCCCTGTGGCTCTTCGAGCGCGATACGGCGCTGAGCGCTGCCGGCGAGAAAGTCACAGCGCTGGTGACGGAGATCGGGGAGGGCTCGGACCTCGACCGGCTTCATCAGCTGATGCTGCTCATACGCGGGCGCGTCGCCTATGAGACGGGGACGACGGAAGCGACGACCACGGGCGAGGAGGCGCTTTGCGCCGGGCGGGGCGTTTGCCAGGACCATTCGCACATCTTCCTGGGCGCGGCGCGCAAGCTGGGCTACCCGGCCCGCTATGTGAGCGGCTATCTGCGCATGGACGGTGTCGACGAGCAGACGGCGAGCCACGCCTGGGCCGAGGCCCATGTGGCGGAGATCGGCTGGGTCGGCTTCGATTGCTCCAACGGGATCTCGCCGGACGAGCGCTACGTGCGCATCGCCACGGGCCGCGACTACCGCGACGCCATGCCGGTAATGGGCATTCGGCTGGGACAGGCGCAGGAACAGCTTGCAGTCCACATCAGGGTCGAGCAGTAATTCAGGCGGATATTTTCAGGGAATCGCGCCGGAATGACCTATTGCGTTGGGCTCAGGATCGATCGGGGGCTGGTATTCGTGTCCGACACGCGGACCAATGCCGGGGTCGACGACGTCGCCATCTTCAAGAAGATGCATTGCTGGACAAGGCCCGGCGAGCGCGTTCTGGTGCTGCTGTCAGCCGGAAACCTGGCGACGACCCAGGCGGTCGTGAGCCTGCTCAACGAGCGCACCAAGGCGCCCGAGGAGCGTTCGGCCACGATGCTCGAGGTGCCTTCGCTCTATCAGGCGGCCAAGCTGGTGGGCGACACGGTCAAGGAAGTCATCCGCCAGACCGCGCCGGAAGGCCAGAATGCCGACGCTTTCGGCGCATCCTTCATCCTTGGCGGGCAGATCAAGGGAATGGAGCCGCGGCTTTTCCTGATCTATCCGGAGGGCAACTTCATCGAGGCCGGTGACGACACGCCCTTCTTCCAGATCGGCGAGACCAAATACGGAAAGCCGATCCTGGTGCGCGCGCACGACGCGAAGATGAGCTTCGAGGAGACGGTCAAGCTTTTGCTGGTCTCCTTCGATTCGACGCTGAAGTCGAACCTTTCCGTGGGAATGCCGCTCGATCTCATATTCTACGAGCGCGATACCTACGCCGTCTCGCTGGAAAGGCGCATCGAGGCCGACGATCCCTATTTCAAGGCGATCTCCGACGGCTGGTCCAGCGCCCTCAAGGACGCGTTCCGCAGCCTGCCGGACTTCAGCGCCTGAGGATTCGTTAAGCCTGCCGCGGCCGACGCACTTTCGCATCCTTTCGTTTCTGCTATAAATTGCCGGAAACGAAAGTGAGGCTCCGATGTTCCTTCTGCCGCGCCACGAGCAGATCCTGCAGCTCGCCAAGGAGCACGGCCGGGTCACGGTCGAAACCCTGGCCGAATTGTTCGGCGTGACGCCGCAGACGATACGCAAGGATCTGAACGATCTTTGCGACCAGCGCCTGCTGACCCGCATACATGGCGGTGCGCTTTTGCCGTCGGGCATCGAGAACATGGAGTATGAGGCGCGGCGCGAGCTGGCGGCGGACGAGAAGCGCGCCATCGGGCGCGCGGCAGCCGAGCTCATCCCCGACAAGGCATCGCTGTTCATCAATATCGGCACCACGACGGAGGCTGTCAGCGATGCGCTCCTCGACCATCAGGGGTTGATGGTCATCACCAATAATATCAACGTTGCCAACAGGATGCGGGTCTACCCCTCGCTGGAGGTCATCATCGCCGGCGGCGTGGTCCGCGGGTCCGACGGGGGTGTCGTCGGCGAGGCGGCCGTCGATTTCTTCCGGCAGTTCAAGGTGGACTATGCGGTGATCGGCGTTTCGGCGATCGACGAGGACGGCGCGCTGTTCGACTATGATTTTCGCGAGGTGAAGGTGGCCCAGGCCATCATCGCCAATGCGCGGCACGTGGTGCTGGTCTCCGATTCGTCCAAATTCGACCGCGCCGCGCCGGTGCGCATCGGCCATATCTCGCAGGTCGACACCTTCATCACCGACCGCTGCCCCGATTTGCGTTTCAGAGCCGTTTGCGAAGAAGCGAATGTGCGGCTGGTGGAAGCCTGCGCCACCGCAGAGACGGTCTGATATTCGTTTGACATTCGTTATGCATTCGGTTTAGTTTCATTTCCGGGAGAGGCTTCATTATCCATTCGGGAGGAGCGGTTGGGCCAGCGTCCGATCCAGCAAGGAGCGGTCTTCGATGTCTTCGTCATCGGCGGCGGCATCAATGGCTGCGGCGTGGCGCGGGATGCGGCCGGGCGCGGCTATTCGGTCGGCCTGGCCGAGATGAACGACCTGGCCAGCGGGACGTCTTCGGCTTCGACCAAGCTCATCCATGGCGGCCTGCGCTATCTGGAATATTACGAGTTCCGGCTGGTGCGCGAAGCGTTGATGGAGCGCGAAGTGCTCTGGCGCAACGCGCCGCACATCATCTGGCCGATGCGTTTCGTGCTGCCGCTGCACGAGGGCATGCGGCCCGGCTGGCTGATCCGGCTCGGCCTTTTCCTCTACGACCATATCGGCGGGCGCAAGCTGCTGCCCGCCACGCGCACCCTCGATATGCGAAGCGATCCGGCGGGAAAGCCGCTGAAGGCCTCCTACCGGCGTGCCTTCGAATATTCCGACTGCTGGGTGAATGATGCCCGCCTCGTCGTTCTGAACGCGCGCGACGCGGCAAATCGCGGCGCCGACATACGCACCCGCACCAAAGTGTCCCGCGCGCGCATCGAAGACGGCAAATGGGTCCTGACGCTCGACGACCTGCTGACGGGAGCGAGCCAGGAGGTGCGGGCGCGCATGCTGGTCAACGCGGCCGGCCCGTGGGTCGACGAGGTGATCGCCGGGGCCTTCGGCCGCAACGACGTCCATAATGTGCGGCTGGTCAAGGGCAGCCACATCGTCGTTCCTCGCAAGTTCGAGGGAGAGCGGGCCTATTTCTTCCAGAACGCGGACGGCCGCATCATCTTCGCGATCCCCTACGAAGAAGAATTCACGCTCATCGGCACGACCGACCAGGATTTCGAGGGCGATCCGGCCAAGGCGCAGATCAGCGGCGAAGAGATCGACTATCTCTGCAACGCGGCCAGCGAGTATTTCACCGATCCGATCCGCCCGACCGATGTCGTCTGGAGCTTTTCCGGCGTGCGCTCGCTGTTCGACGACGGTGCGTCGATGGCTCAGGAGGCCACCCGCGACTACGTCCTGAAGTCGGACGAGGAGAGTTTCGGTGCGCCCATCGTGCATGTCTTCGGGGGCAAGATCACGACCTTCCGCCGGCTGGCCGAATCGGTCGTCGCCGAGATCGGCCGGAAGATCGGCGTGCGTGGCACCGCCTGGACGCATCGCGAGGCGTTGCCCGGCGGCGATTTCGGCCATGACGGCTATGAGCGGGAGGTCGAGGCCTTGCGGTCCGCCTATCCGTTCCTCCCGGCGGAGCACGCTCGGCGGCTCGTCCGGCTTTACGGCCGGGTCGCGCATGACATCCTTGGCGGAGCGGCTTCGGTCGAGGAGATGGGCCGCCATTTCGGCGCCGATCTTTATGAGGTGGAGCTTCGCCACCTTGCGGCGCGCGAATGGGCCTGCACGGGCGACGACGTGTTGTGGCGCCGCACCAAGCGCGGCCTGCGGCTGTCGCCGACGCAGGCCGGCATCGTCGATGCGTTCATGAGCGACATCGCCCGCCGGGGCGGCCTGGAGGATGCTGCCGGACGTGACGGCGAACAGGTAGCCAGGGGAGGACAGGGCCGTGCTGGAGCTGCGTAACGTTACCAAGGTCGTTTCGGGTGCCCGGCATATCAGCGATGTCTCGCTGCGCCTGGAGGAGGGGTCCCTCAATGTCCTCCTGGGGCCGACGCTGGCAGGCAAGACCAGCCTGATGCGGCTGATGGCCGGGCTGGACCAGCCGACATCGGGCACGGTGTGGATGGATGGAGCGAATGTGACGGGCGTGCCGGTGCAGCGCCGCTCGGTCGCCATGGTCTACCAGCAGTTCATCAATTATCCTGCCATGACCGTCTTTGAGAATATCGCTTCTCCCTTGCGGGTGGCGGGCACGGATGCCGAGACGCTGAAGCGCAGGGTCGGCGAGGCTGCCGACCTGCTGCGGCTCGGACCCTATCTCAACCGGATGCCGCTCGAGCTTTCGGGCGGCCAGCAGCAGCGCACGGCGCTTGCGCGGGCGATGGTGAAGGATGCAAGGCTCGTGCTGCTGGACGAGCCGCTGGCCAATCTGGACTACAAGCTGCGCGAGGAACTGCGCGCCGAACTGCCGCGCATCTTTGCCGCCACCGGCGCGATCTTCGTCTATGCCACGACCGAGCCCAGCGAGGCGCTGCTTCTGGGCGGCAACACCGCCACGCTCAGCCAGGGGCGGGTGACCCAGTTCGGGCCGACGATCGAGGTTTTCCGCCGGCCGGCCGACCTCGTCACCGCCCAGACCTTTTCCGATCCGCCGCTGAATACGATCAAGGTGGAAAAGAAGCGCGGCAATTTCATGCTCGATGCAACCGTGGGCCTGCCCGTGCCGGCCGAATATGAGGGTCTTCCTGACGGCCCTTACGAAATCGGGTTCCAGCCGCATCATCTTTCACTGGCAAAAAGCGCCGGTGTCGGCACCGCGCTGAATGCGAGGGTGACGGTGACCGAGATCACCGGCTCGGAGAGTTTCATCCATCTGGACTATGCGGGCAATCGCTGGGTGATGCTGGAGGAGGGCGTCCACCGCCTCGCGGTCGACGAAACCGTCCAGGTCTATATCGACACGAGGCATCTCCTCGTGTTCGAGCCGTCGGGGCGCAGCGCCACGCCGGCGCGGCCGGTGGCGGCATAGGAGGCGGGGCATGGCACGTATCGATCTCGACAATATCCGCCACGCCTACATGGCCAATCCGGCCGGCGACGAGGATTATGCGCTCAAGAAGGTGCACCACACCTTCGTGGATGGCGGCGCCTACGCGCTGCTCGGCCCCTCGGGCTGCGGCAAGACGACGTTGCTCAACATCATCTCCGGCCTGCTGCGCCCCAGCGAGGGACAGATCCTGTTCGACAAGCGCGACGTGACGGACCTGCCGACCGAGGCGCGCAATATCGCTCAGGTCTTTCAGTTTCCCGTCGTCTACGACACGATGACCGTCTACGACAACCTGGCGTTCCCGCTGCGCAACCGGGGCGTGGCGGAGGACGTGGTGGACAAGCGCGTGCGCGAGATCATCACCATGATCGGCCTGGAGGAGCGGGCACGGCGCAAGGCGCAGGGCCTGACGGCGGACGAGAAGCAGAAGATCTCGCTGGGCCGCGGCCTTGCCCGTGCGGACGTCAACGCGATTTTGTTCGACGAGCCGCTGACGGTCATCGATCCGCACATGAAATGGGAACTGCGAACCCAGTTGAAGGAGCTGCACCGGCGCTTCGGCTACACGATGGTCTATGTCACGCACGACCAGACCGAAGCCCTTACCTTCGCCGACAATGTGGTGGTGATGTATGAAGGGGAGATCGTGCAGATCGGCACGCCGGAAGAGCTTTTCGAGCGTCCACGCCACACCTTCGTCGGCTATTTCATCGGCTCGCCCGGCATGAACCTCCTCCCGGCGGCCGTCGATGGAGCCATGGTGCGCATAGGATCGCAAACGCTGAAACTGCCGGGCAGGGCAGGCGCCCTGGATGCCGGGCGCGTCGAACTCGGCATCCGGCCCGAATTCGTGCGGCTGGGGCGCGAGGGCATGCCCGTCTCCATCACCAAGGTGGAGGACATCGGCCGCAAGAAGATCGTGCGCGCCGAGCTCGAGGGCGAGACGATCGCCGCGGTGATCGACGAGGACACGGAGGTTCCGGCGGAACCGCACGTGGTTTTCGACCCCGCGCGTCTCAACCTTTATGCAAATTCCTGGCGTGTGGAGCTGGAGCGCGGCGCATGAACAAGACGGCAAACAACAAGGCATGGTTCATGGTGCTGCCGGTCCTGGTGCTGGTCGCCTTCTCCGCGGTCATCCCTTTGATGACCGTCGTCAACTATTCCGTCCAGGACACCTTCGGCAACAACGAGTTCTTCTGGGCGGGCACCGAATGGTACCAGGAAATACTGGCGTCCGACCGCTTCTGGGCGGCGATGGGCCGCAACCTCGTGTTCTCGGCCATCATATTGGCGATCGAGGTGCCGCTCGGCATATTCATCGCGCTCAACATGCCCCGCAAGGGGTGGGGGGTGCCGGTCTGCCTGGTGCTGATGGCCTTGCCGCTGCTCATTCCCTTCAACGTGGTGGGCACGATCTGGCAGGTCTTCGGGCGCATCGATATCGGCCTTCTCGGCCACACCCTTGCCGATCTCGGCGTCAACTACAACTACGTCAACAATCCCGTGCATGCCTGGATCACCATCATCTTGATGGATGTGTGGCACTGGACGAGCCTGGTCGTGCTGCTTAGCTATGCCGGTCTCGTTTCGATCCCCGATGCCTATTACCAGGCGGCCAAGATCGACGGCGCTTCGCGCTGGGCCGTGTTCCGCTACATCCAGCTGCCGAAGATGCACCGGGTGCTGCTGATCGCCATCCTGCTGCGCTTCATGGACTCGTTCATGATCTACACGGAGCCCTTCGTGCTGACCGGCGGCGGTCCCGGCAACACGACCACGTTCCTTTCCATCGATCTGGTGAAGCTGGCGATCGGCGAGTTCAATCTCGGCGAGGCGGCCGCCATGTCGATCGTCTACTTTCTCATCATCCTTCTGATGTCGTGGGTGTTCTACACGGTGATGACCAATTACGGGACGGAGAAGCGGTAATGGCGGCGAAGAACCAGGCCGCGATGACGGCAGCCCGCGTCGATTCCGGGGCAGGCGAAGCCGCCGGAGGCAGCGCAAGAAGCCAGGCGGAGATCGGCCAACTGATGCTCAAGCGGGGCACGCAGTCGCGCTTCTGGTGGCTGGTCCCCACGATCTACATCATCTTTCTGATGCTGCCGATCTACTGGCTCATCAATATGAGCTTCAAGACCAACAGCGAGATACTGAGCACGTTCTCGCTCTGGCCGCAGGAGCCGACGCTGGCGAACTACGCGGTGATCTTCACCGATCCATCCTGGTATTCGGGCTATATCAATTCGATCATCTACGTTGTGCTCAACACGGTGATCTCGGTCAGCGCGGCGCTGCCGGCGGCGTATGCCTTTTCGCGCTACCGGTTCCTGGGCGACAAGCATCTGTTCTTCTGGCTTCTGACCAACCGCATGGCTCCGCCGGCGGTGTTCGCCCTGCCGTTCTTTCAGCTCTACTCGGCCTTCAACCTGATCGATACGCACATCGCGGTCGCCATCGCGCACTGCCTGTTCAACGTGCCGCTGGCGGTATGGATCCTGGAAGGCTTCATGTCCGGCGTGCCCAAGGAGATCGACGAGACCGCCTATATCGACGGCTATTCGTTCCCGCGCTTCTTCGTGAAGATATTCATGCCGCTGATCGCGTCGGGCATCGGCGTCGCCGCCTTCTTCTGCTTCATGTTCTCCTGGGTGGAACTTTTGATCGCGCGCACGCTGACGACGACCGACGCCAAGCCGATCGCCGCCACCATGACGCGGACCGTTTCGGCCTCCGGGCTCGACTGGGGCGTGTTGGCGGCGGCCGGTGTCCTGACCATCATTCCGGGCGCGCTCGTGATCTATTTCGTGCGCAATTACATCGCCAAGGGCTTTGCCCTTGGCCGGGTATAGGAGGCGGCAAGGATGGACCTGTCATGGATGGCCTGGACCTGGCCGACCGCCACATTCTTCATCGTGATCGCGCTGCTGATGATTTCGATGGGCGTGTGGGAGTATTTTTCGCCGGGCGGGCACCCCCGCGTGGGCATTCTGCGCTTCGAGACGACGCGCGGAGACCGGCTCTTCGTATCGCTGCTAGGCAGCGCCTTCATTCATCTCGCATGGCTGGGACTGGTCGGTCCCAACCTGTGGTGGGCTCTCGCTCTATCGATCGTCTACGCCATCGGCGTGTTTCGGTTGGTTTAGGGGGAGAAACGGCTGGAGCGCCGCGTCGCGGCTTCTCCGATTGAGTGCGAAAATTTGCTAGGGAGGATACCATGCAACGGCACTTGTTAATGACAACCTCGGCGCTGATGCTGCTGATGACCAGCGGCGGCGCCATGGCGGGAATGGAGGAAGCACGGCAGTTCCTCGACGCCGAGATCGGCGACCTGTCGACGCTGTCGCGCGAGGAACAGGAAGCGGAGATGCAATGGTTCGTCGACGCCGCCGAACCGTTCCAGGGCATGGACATCAAAGTGGTGTCGGAGACGATCACCACGCATGAATACGAGTCCAAGGTCCTGGCGCCTGCCTTCACGGCCATTACCGGCATCAAGATCACCCACGACCTGATCGGCGAGGGCGACGTCGTCGAGAAGCTGCAGACGCAGATGCAGTCCGGCGAGAACATCTACGACGCCTATATCAACGATTCCGATCTGATCGGCACCCACTGGCGCTACCAGCAGGCGCGCAACCTGACCGATTGGATGGCGGGCGAGGGCGCGGACGTCACCAACCCCAATCTCGACGTCGACGACTTCATCGGCAAGTCGTTCACCACCGCGCCGGACGGCAAGCTCTACCAGCTTCCCGACCAGCAGTTCGCCAACCTTTACTGGTTCCGCTACGACTGGTTCAACGATCCGGAGATCCAGGCCGAGTTCAAGGAGAAGTACGGCTACGACCTCGGCGTGCCCGTCAACTGGTCGGCCTATGAGGACATTGCCGAATTCTTCACCGGCAAGGAAATCGACGGCAAGAAAGTCTATGGCCATATGGACTACGGCAAGAAGGACCCGTCGCTCGGCTGGCGCTTCACCGATGCATGGCTGTCCATGGCCGGCAATGGCGACAAGGGCATTCCGAACGGCGTGCCGGTCGACGAGTGGGGCATCAAGGTCGACGAGAACTCGCGTCCGGTCGGCTCCTGCGTGGCACGCGGCGGCGATACCAACGGCCCGGCCGCGGTCTACTCCATCGAAAAGTACCTGGAGTGGCTGAGCGCCTATGCTCCGCCGGAAGCCCAGGGCATGACCTTCTCCGAGTCCGGCCCGGTGCCGGCGCAGGGAGCGATTGCCCAGCAGATCTTCTGGTACACCGCCTTCACCGCGGACATGGTCAAGGAAGGCCTGCCGGTGGTGAACGAGGACGGCACGCCGAAGTGGCGCATGGCGCCGAGCCCGCATGGTGTCTACTGGAAGGACGGCATGAAGCTCGGCTATCAGGATGCCGGCTCCTGGACGCTGATGAAATCGACGCCTGAAGACCGCGCCAAGGCGGCATGGCTCTATGCCCAGTTCGTCACCTCCAAGACCGTAGACGTGAAGAAGAGCCATGTCGGCCTGACCTTCATCCGTGAAAGCTCGATCCAGCACGACAGCTTCACCGAGCGCGCGCCGGAACTCGGCGGCCTGGTCGAGTTCTACCGTTCGCCCGCACGCGTGCAGTGGACCCCGACCGGCACCAACGTGCCCGACTATCCGAAGCTGGCACAGCTCTGGTGGCAGGCTATCGGTGACGCTTCCTCGGGCGCAAAGAGCGCGCAGGAGGCCATGGACTCGCTCTGCGAGGAGCAGGAAAAGGTGCTTGCCCGCCTCGAGCGCGCCGGCGTCCAGGGCGATATCGGCCCCAAGCTGGCCGAAGAGCACGATCTGGAGTATTGGAACAAGCAGGCCCAGGAGGCCGGCAACCTTGCGCCGCAGCTCAAGATCGAGAACGAGAAGGAAGAGCCCAAGACCGTCAACTATGACGAGCTCGTCAAGAGCTGGAGCGAGAACTAGCGCTCCGTCCTGGTGACAAGGGAGGAGGCGGTCCGATCGCCTCCTCCCGCTTCGTAAAGGCATGACCGGGAGGCAAAATGGCTGGCCACATACTGGCGATTGATCAGGGCACCACGTCGAGCCGCGCCATCGTGTTCGACGCCGACATGAAATCGGTCGGCAGCAGCCAGGAAGAGTTCACCCAGCACTTTCCGCGCTCCGGCTGGGTCGAGCACGATCCCGAGGACATCTGGAACACGGTCGTTTCCACGGTGAAGGCGGCCTTGCGGAATGCCGGCCTATCGGCCGGCGATGTCGCGGCCATCGGCATCACGAACCAGCGCGAAACCGTCCTTCTGTGGGACCGGCAGACCGGCAGGCCGGTGCACAACGCCATCGTCTGGCAGGACAGGCGGACCGTCGCGCTGTGCGAGGAGCTCAAGCAAAAGGGGCTGGAGCCGAAATTCTCGGCAAAGACCGGCCTGCTGCTCGATCCCTATTTCTCCGGCACCAAGCTCGCCTGGCTCCTCGAAAATGTCGAGGGCGCGCGTGCGCGGGCCGAGAAGGGGGAGCTTCTGGCCGGCACCGTCGACGCCTATTTGATCTGGCGGCTGACCGGCGGCAAGGCGCATGCGAGCGATGCCACCAACGCCTCGCGAACGCTCCTCTACAACATCGCCGACAATTGCTGGGACGAGGAACTGCTCTCCATCCTGGACATTCCGGCCGCGCTCCTGCCCGAGGTGAAGGACAGCGCGGACGAATTCGGCGTCACGGACGAAAGCCTGTTCGGCGCGGCCATTCCCATCCTCGGCGTTGCGGGCGACCAGCAGGCGGCGACCATCGGCCAGGCATGTTTCAAGCCGGGCATGCTGAAATCCACCTATGGCACGGGCTGTTTCGCCGTGCTGAACACCGGGACGTCGCTGGTGCGCTCGTCCAACCGGCTGCTGTCGACGATCGCCTATCGGCTGAACGGCGAGACCACCTATGCCCTCGAAGGCTCGATCTTCGTGGCCGGCGCCGCCGTGCAGTGGCTGCGCGACGGGCTGAAGATCATCGGCCAGGCCGCAGATTCCGGCAAGCTTGCCGATCGGGCCGACCCCACCCAGGACGTCTATCTGGTTCCCGCCTTCGTCGGTCTGGGAGCGCCCCATTGGGACCCGGAGGCGCGCGGCGCGATCTTCGGCCTTACGCGCAACACCGGACCGGCCGAGTTCGCGCGCGCGACGCTGGAATCGGTCGCCTTCCAGACGCGCGACCTGCTCGATGCGATGCACAAGGACTGGCCCGACGGCGGCGACGAAATCATCCTGCGTGTGGACGGCGGCATGGTGGCCAGCGATTGGACCATGCAGAGGCTGGCGGACATACTCGATGCGCCGGTGGATCGGCCGACGATACTGGAGACGACGGCGCTCGGTGCGGCATGGCTTGCCGGCTTCAAGGCCGGTGTCTGGCCTTCCGCCGAGGAGTTCGCGCGCAATTGGGCGCTCGACCGGCAGTTCAGGCCGCAGATGCGCGACGACGAGCGGAAACGCAAGCTCGCCGGCTGGCACGACGCCGTGCGGCGGACGCTGACGCATAATTGACCGCCGAATTCACGGAGCGATCAGCTGCGCGCCGATGGCCTTGGCCACGGCCTCAGACAGCGTGCTGCTCTTCAGCCGCTGACGGGCGGAGCGCAGATAGCTGCGGACGGTGAACTCCGACAGGTCCAGTATGACCGCGATGGCCTTGGCGTCCTTGCCGCGTGCGGTCCACAGCAGGCATTCGCGCTGGCGTGGCGCAAGCCCCGGCCCCGGCTCCGTATCGCCCGACAGGGACAGGGCCGCCTTTTCGTCCATGGCGCCGGCAACACGCACGAGCAAAGCGGCGTTTTTCTCCACATAGCCGACCCAGTCGGGCAGGGCGCGCTTCGTGTTGAGGCTGAGCAGGGCGCGCCGTGATCCTTTGAAGATCGGGATCGAGTAGCCGGCCTCGCCCAGACCGTGTGCAACCGCGTCCTGCATCAGTTCGCGCTGCCGGCGGTCGAGCGAAAGCTGATGCCAGAAGAAGGGGCGCGCGGTCTCGAAGCCCTGGCGCACCACCGGGTCGATCGTCAGATAGTCATGAAGGAGATAGCGCGCGACCCATTCGGCCGGATATGTGCTGCGAACAAAGGGGGCGTTAAGAGGCCCCGGATTAAGCGCGATGCTGTGGTAGGTGACATGCTCGACGCCGAGCCCGTCGCGAATGCCGAACACCGCGTCGCCGGGCGAGCTGCTGTCCCTGATCATCTGCACCGGATCGGCGCCGGCAGCGCCGGTTGCATTTCGGTGGACCAGCTTTCCCGTCATCGGCTCCCTGCCTCGCCGCCCAGCCCCGGAAGGGATACGACTATCGACCGGCATGGCCGGCCGATAAACGCCTCCTTTGGTATAATCCCCATCCGGCGAAAGAAAAGGCTTCCGGCGGTGGCCGGAAGCCGGAAGCCCGCGCGGATGACAGTCGCCCGCGCGTGCGATGCGTTCCCTGGTTAGCGCAGCCTTCCGCTGGCGTGAGCCAGCATGGTGTAGACCTTGCCGGTATCCGACGTGAGATAGGTCTGCGTCATGATGTTGTCGCGGTCCGAGCGCGACACATCCGCCAACAGCTTCTCGAAGTCGCGGCAATACTGGTCGACCGCCTTGCGGAAGTCGGCATCGCCGCGGTACTTGCGCTGGATCTCGTCGAAGGTCTGCTGGCCCTTCAGCGTGTAGAGCCTGCGGGTGAAGACGTTGCGTTCGCCGCGGCGATAGCGGTCCCAGAGTTCGACCGAAGCGTCATGGTCGATGGCCCGCGCGATGTCGACGGACAGCGAGTTGAGCGATTCCACCACGTGAAGCGCGGAACGGTCGGCTTCGGCCGCCGGCTTGTTGCGATGGGCCGCCTCTTCCTCGCGCGAGGCGCTGCGCAGGAGATCCCTTATCCAGCCGCCGCCCTGCTGGGCCTCCGGGGCCGGTTCGGAAGCGGCCTGTTCGGTCGTGCGCGGCTGTTGCGTCCGGGCGGTGGGCGAGCGCTCCAGCACGGGAGCCTGCGGCTGCACCGGCTGCCGGGCCTGCTGCGGCACGGGCTGGGGGCGGGGCTGCTCCACCGCCGGCGAAGACAGGCTCTCATCGGGCCGGGAAGAGTTCTGCATCTTGCCGGATTTGGCAACGATGTCAGAGAGTTCCTTGAGAGCGTTGATCTGCTCCGTTATAGCGCGGCGCATGGCGGAAGTGGACTGCTTGGCTTCCTCGGGAAGCTCCACGATCCCGCGCTTCATGTCGGCGCGCGTTGCTTCCAGCTCGGCGCGGATCTCCGTGGCCGTGCGGCGGATGTCGTCCGTCGCGCCGGCAAAGCGCTCGGTCGCAGCCTCCACGACTTCGCCGATGGCATCGCGTATGGATTCGACCGACTGCTTCGTGCGGCCTTCCGCCGTTTCGAGCGCGCGGCCAAGATAGCCCTCGAAGGACTGCATCACGCGCTGCAGGTTCTCCGACTTTTCGACGAGGCCGCTGGCCAGCGCCTGCAGCTCCTGCTGGCGCCCTTCCAGCGTTGAGGTGAGCCCGCCTTGCGCCTTGTCGAGCAGTTCCGACGCGCTTTCCAGAACGCGGCTGTGGTCCTCGAACCGGCTGGCGATTGCCGAAATCTCGCGCAAGGTGCGTTCGGAGAAATCGGTCAGGCGACCCGAATTGGCGTTTATCAGGCTGGCAGAGTTCGAGAACGTCTCGGCAGCTTTTTCCGCATTGGCGGCGAAGTTGCTGGTGGTGGAGACGAGACGGTTGTCGACCTCGCTCAGATTCTGGGCGGCCTGCTCGATGAGCTGGCCCAGGCGGTCGCCCGAGCTGTCCAGCTCCGTGAGAAGCTGCTGGACGTTGCCCGACAGCTTGTTGCGGGCCTGCTCGAGCGCGCCGAGCGTGTCGGAGGTGCGGGCCGCGAGCGCGTTGACCAGGGCGGCATTCTCCCTCTGCAGGCGCTCGGCGGTCTCGTCGGTGATGGAGCGGATGCTCTGCTGCAACTCACCGCCGCTTGCCTCGAACCGCTCGACCAGCGGCCGCGCGCTTTCGTCGAGAATGCGCGAGATCTCGGAGGTGCGCCCGGCGAGCATCGCATTGAGCTCCCGGGTCCGTTCGTCGAGCGTGCGCACGGTTTCGCCGGTGCGCTTGCTGATGTGCTCGTTGACGGCCGCAAAGGTCTGACCGATCGTGTCCGCGGTGGAGACCAGGTCGGCCTGCGTGCGCGAAAGCTGCTGGCTGACGTGCTGCGCCGCCTGTTCGGCCGACGAAAGCAGACGGGTCTCGGCATCGCCCAGGCCCTCGTCGAGGGTGGCGCGGGTGCGGGTGGCCGTTTCGGTGAGCTTCTTCTCGACTTCCAGCATGCCGTTGACGAAGGCCGATGCCGTGGAGCCGGCGGTGGATTTCAGCCGGGATTCGACGGTGCCCAGCGTTTCGGCAATGGCCGCGGCGCGCGCGTCGAGCTCAGCCGATGTCTGATGCGTGCGGGCGATGATCCGCTGATCGGTCTCCTCGAAAGTGCGGGCGAGGGCGTCGGCGCGGGCAGCCAGGGTCTCCGCCGTCTCGTTGGTGCGGGCCGCGATGCGATTGTCCGCCTGCTCGAAGGTGCGGGCGATGGCGTCGGCGCGGGCAGCCAGGGCTTCCGCCGTCTCGTGGGTGCGCGCGGCGATGCGGCCGTCCGCCTCCTCGAAGGTGCGGGCAATTTCCTCGGCCCGGCCGGACAGCGTCTGAGCGGTCTGCGAAACGCGGGCGGCGATGCGGCTGTCGATGTCCGCGAAATGCTCGCCGAATGCCGAGGTGTGGGTGGCGATGCGCTCGGCCGCGCCCTCGAAGGTGCGGTCGATGGCATCCACCTGCTGGCCGAGCGTCTGCGCCGCATGCTCCACGCGCGTCTGGATCCGGGCATCGACGCCGTCGAGCACCTTTCCAGCCTCCTCGTTGAGGGACGTGGTGGCTTCCAGGACCTTTTCGCGCAGGGCTCCGGCCAGGGCTCCGGCGCTGTTTTCCAGCGTCTGGCGCACATTGCCGACGCCGACCGTCAGCGCCTTCTCCATGGTGCTGGTGCGTTCTTCGATCACCCCGGTATGGGCGCTGAAGGCGGCATTGATGCGCTCTATATCGGCGCCGATCGCAGCCGTCAGCTCCTCGCGGCGTTCGCCGATCTTGGCGATGTCCTGGTCGAGGGCCGCGGCAAACGTGCTGCGCGTCTCCGACAGCTTCTCCAACTGGCCTTCGATGCGCTCCTGGAACGCGCTGCGCGCTTCGTTGAGCTTCTCCAGATCGGCTTCAAGGACGGTGGCCAGCCTGTCCTGGTTCTCGGAAAAGGCCTGGACCTGGCGGTCGACGGCTTCATCCATGCGGGCCTGGATGGAATCGAACCTGCCCAGCTCGCCGTCGAGCCGGGCGCTGAGCATGGCCTGGCCGTCTTCGAGGCGGCGGGCGAAATCCTCGGCCTTGCCTTCGAGCATGATCGAGGTGGAGGCAACGAGATCGGCGAGCTCGCCGTCGATTGCCGACTTGCCGGCATCGATGGCGGCCGACACGTCCTGCTTGCCGCGGGCGAAGGTGTCGGCGATCTCGCGGCTGCGCTCGACCAGCGACTCGTTGATGCTGCGGGCGCGCGCGTCGAGGGCCGCGTTAAGCTTCTGCATGCCCGTGTCGAGTGCTTCGGCACGAGTCGAAAACTCCTGGATAAGTGACTGTCCGCGCTCGGAAAGCGACCGCTCAAGCTGACTGAGACGCGTATCGAACTCGGCGTTCAGCCTGCTGGAGGCATCGCCGACCGACGACAAGAGGCCGGACACCCGGCTGTCGAAGGTCTCGCTGAGCGAGCGGGTGGCCTCTTCCGTGCGTTCCGACAGCGAGGCAATGCGCGCATCGAGAAGGCCTGCGACGGTGTCGCCGGTCGTCTGGACGCGGTTTGCAAGCTCGTTGCCGCGCTCGTCGAGAACCCGGCCGACGCCGGCGGTGGTCTCGTCGAGGCGGCGCACCAGCTCGTCGCCGGAGGTGCCGAGGGATGCGATGCGCGAATCCAGCAGTCCGGCAACGTCGTCACCGGACTTGCGGACGCGGATCGTGAGTTCCTCGGCACGATGGTCGATGGCCTGGCCGACGCCGGCGGTGGTCTCGTCTAGGCGGCGCACCAGTTCGTCGCCGGAGGTGGCGAGGGACGCGATGCGCCCGTCCAGCAGTCCGGCAACGTCGTCGCCGGACTGGCGGACGCGGGCCGTCAGTTCCTCGGCGCGGTGATCGATCGTCTGGCCGATCCCGGCGGTGACGTCGCTGAGGCGCTGCATGAAATCCTCGCTTGAGGATCCGAGCGAGGCGATGCGCGTGTCGAGCAGTCTGGCGACCGCATCGCCGGACGTCGTGATGCGGTCGGAGATCGTCGCGACCCGTTCGTCCACGGCCTTGTAGATGTTCTCGCCGGTGCTGCTGATGCGCTGCACCAGCCCCTCGCCGGATTCGGCAAGAGAGGAGGTGAGGCGCTGCGAGGCGCTGTCCACGCTGATGCGGATCTGTTCGCCGGCCGAGTCCAGTTCCTCCTTGAGGATTTCGTGGGCCCCGGTAATGGACGCGCGAACGCGCTCGGCGTGGCTGACGATGCCTTCGCGCTCGCTGCCCAGGCTGTCGACCAGAAGGCGGATGCGGGTCTCGTTCTCCGAGTAGGCGCGCTCCAGCTCGTTGACCTCGGTGTGGACCAGGGTCTCCAGTTCGACGGCGCGCGCCAGCGTGCGTTCGATGCCGTCGCCCATGGCCTGCACTTCGCGGCGCACGGCCTGGCCGACCATCATCACGCGATCCTGCGCCAGGTTTTCGGGCTCGGCGAGGCGGAAGGCCATTTCCGCCATTTGCTGGGCCGCAATGCGCATCTCCTGCGCGCGGCGCACCATGATGGCGAAGGCCCAGAACAGCAGGACCGGGACCAGCGCGCCGACCAGCAGGCCGATCGTATGCGGCGCGGCCAGGAGGCCCTCGACCGTCCGGATCTCCCAGATTTCGGGCGCATAGAGCAGGTGGCCCAGCATGGCGGCGCCGGCGACCCACAGAACGGAAAGCAGGGCGACCATCCAGTAGATCGTGCGCGGCGGCTGGCCGGCAAGCTTGCCGCCGGGCGCCGCATAGGAACGCTGCTGGTCGTCATTGGCGGGAGAGAAGGCGGAGGGCGTGACCGGGGCCGGCGACAGATTGTCCTGCCGCGGCGCCGTCTCCCGGCCTGCGGGGGCCCCGGGAGCAGGGCGTTCCGAAGCGTTCTGCTTCGTCTCGGGCGGCTCCGGCTTCACCGGCTCGCTTGCCGCCCTCTTCGTGCCGTTGCCGGCGGCGGGAGCCTCCTCGTCCGAACGGCCTTCCCTGGCCAGCTCTTCAGCCGCCATCGAGATCTGCGCCTCCAGGTCCTCCATGGAAGCGGCTATGTCGAGATCGCCATCGTCGGTGAGCGCAAAATCGGACACTTCGAGCTCAAGCGCTTCTTCAAGCTCTTTCGCGAAATCGTCCTGCGGTGCCTTTTTTTTCGTTGTGTTTCGAGCCATTCCGCCATCACCCTGTTACTGGCATGGGTCTTCCCGCAAGGGTCCTCGTAACCCACACTACGCCCACAACTCGCCAAACCGTATCGTAGTGGCACAGGCAGCCGTTGGAAACACGATTTCGCGACAATGCCCAGAAGTTTAAACATAAGGTTAACGCGATTGTGGCCGGAGCAAGGAATTTTGGACCTTTCCATTAACGCCTTGTGCAGACATCGTTTCCCGGCCATTCTCGGTGTCGAACGATGCCGGGGGGACATGGACCAACCATATGGGCGAAACGATTGAGGGACGGTTGTTCGATCTGATACAACTTGAACGGCAGACGCTCGGCGACAGGATGCTCGAGCGCGAGGTGCTTCAGCTTTTCCTGCAGCAGATTTCCGATATACAGGCCGGCATCGGGGCGGCGGACGACAAGCTTCGTCGCGAAATGGCACATGCGCTGGCCGGGTCGGCGCGGGCGCTGGGCGCCCATGCGCTGGCCGACGCGGCCGCCCGCATCGAGACCGGGCGGCAGGAGGCGGCGGACCTGGAAGCGCTGATCGAGGCCGCGCGCCAGACGCGTCGTTTTGTCGAGATGCGGACCGCGTCATCGTAGTTCGGTTCGGTCCGGCCAGTTGACAGGCCTCCCGCAACCCTTATCTCGGGCTCCTGACAGCGCATCATGGTTCCGGGACCGGAAAGGCAGCTGCGCGGATTGGGTAATTTGCAGCGTCCCCATGCGCCCCGGAGGACGCACGGCGCTGCAGAGCTGCAGGATGAGGCATGACCAGACTGACATTCATCGCATTTGACGGCACAAGGTTCGAGGTCGAGGCCGAGAACGGTTCGACCGTGATGGAAAACGCCATCCGCAACGCCGTGCCGGGCATCGAGGCCGAGTGCGGCGGGGCCTGCGCGTGCGCCACCTGTCACGTCTATGTCGACGAGGAATGGACGGATGCGGTCGGCGGGCCGGAGGTGATGGAGGAGGACATGCTCGATTTTGCCTATGACGTGCGGCCGAATTCGCGCCTTTCCTGCCAGATCAAGGTGAGCGACGAACTGGACGGGCTGGTCGTCCAGGTGCCCGAGCGCCAGGCATAGACACTGGAAAGGCAGGAGGCCGCATGTCTGAGACAGTGAGGACCGACGTCCTGATCATCGGCGCGGGACCCGTGGGCCTGTTCGCCGTCTTCGAACTGGGGCTGCTCGACCTCAAATGCCATCTCATCGACATTCTCGATCGTCCGGGCGGCCAGTGCGCCGAGCTCTATCCCGAAAAGCCGATCTACGACATTCCGGCATGGCCGGTGATTTCGGGGCAGGAACTGGTGGATCGGCTGATGGAGCAGATCCGGCCTTTCGGCGCCGAGTTCACCTTCAACCGCATGGTCAGCGGGCTGGAGCGCCTCGATGACGGCTCCTTCCGCGTCACGACCGACGAAGGCGAGCATTTCGAGGCCAAGGTGGTGGTGGTCGCGGCGGGCGGCGGCTCGTTCCAGCCGAAGCGGCCGCCCATCCCCGGCATCGAAGCCTTCGAGGGCACCGGCGTGCACTATTCCGTGCGGCGCATGGAGGATTTCCGGGGCGAGGACCTGGTGATCGTCGGCGGCGGGGATTCGGCGCTGGACTGGACGTTGAACCTGGCGCCCGTCGCACGCTCCCTCACGCTCGTCCACCGCCGGTCCGAGTTCCGCGCCGCGCCCGACAGCGTCAAGAAGATGTTCGCCCTGCGCGATGCGGGAAAGATCGATTTCGCGGTCGGGCAGGTCGGCGCCCTGCGCGGCGAGAAGGGCCGGCTGGAGGCGACGGTGCTGAAAACGGCGGACGGCGAGCGGCAGATCGCGAGCACGCGGCTCTTACCGTTCTTCGGCCTGACCATGAAGCTCGGGCCGATCGCGGACTGGGGCCTCGACCTCCATGAGAACCTCATTCCGGTCGACACGGAAAAATTCGAGACGTCGGAACCGGGCATTTTCGCCATAGGCGACATCAACCATTATCCGGGAAAGCTGAAGCTGATCCTGTCCGGCTTCCACGAAGCGGCGCTCATGGCGCAGGCGGCGAAACGGATCGTGCATCCCGACGAGAAAGTCGTCTTCCAGTACACGACCTCGTCGACAAAGCTGCAGAAGAAGCTGGGCGTGGCGTAGCCGGGCGGGCGAGGATGGCGGACGGCTCTATTTCAGCCGGCCGGCTTCGATCTGCTCGAGGCGGTAGCGCAGAAGGCGCATGATGCGGCTTTCGAAATTGATGCTCTCGATGCGGTCGAAGCGTGCCTGGGCCGCGTCGTGCCGGTCCATGATTTCGGCGACCTTTGCCTTGACCCGTTTTTCCAGCGCCGCGCAGGGGCCGGTTCCCCGCATGCCGTCGATCGCGTCCTCGAGCTGACGCGCATGGTTCTTCGCTATGCTGAGATGGCTTTCCTCGTGGCGCTTGATGTCCTTGGCCAGCGTGTCCCAGACAAGGCGCACTTCCTGCTTGGCGCGGTTGCGGTTGCGCCAGCGCGGCAGCGTCACCTTGGCCTTGACCGATACGGTCGCGTCGGAGACATGGCAGCGGCCGTCGCGCTCGACATAGTCGACACTCGTGTTGAACGCGAGATTGGTGGCGCCGGGATGGCGCATGCCGGTGCTTTCGAGCTTCGGCCCGCGCGTGCGCAACTGGCTCTCGATCTCCGGCAGGGTGAGGCCGCTGATGGGAAAATAGCTGTATGAACGCGTCATCGAGGCGGCCGACGCGCTCGTGGCGGCGAGGCATGCAAGCAGCGGCAGGACGAATGTCGTTTTCATATGGCACCTCATGGACCATGATTGCGACAGGCTGGCGGCAACGGCAACGGAAATTTTGGCGGATGTCGGCGCCGGCCGGTTGTGAGGGTGGTGGCCCTCGGCTACAGCACGGAACGGGCGGTCGTGACGGGCTGAACGGCAGCGCGTGAGCAACACGGTGGAGGCGCGAATGATCAAGCGGCATGACTGGCAATTGGCGCATGGGCGCCGGCTCGAGCTCGGCCCGCGCGCGCGCATCATGGGCATCCTGAACGTCACGCCGGACAGCTTCTCCGACGGCGGGCGCTACGAGGCCGTCGACAGCGCCGTCGCAAGGGCGCGGGAGATGCGGGCGGAGGGCGCCGATATCATCGATGTCGGCGGCGAATCGACCCGGCCGGGAGGCGAAGCGGTGAGTGCCGCCGAGGAGCAGGCCCGCGTGCTGCCGGTGATCGAGGCGCTGGCCGGCGACAAGGGCATCGTCCTGTCCATCGATACCTACCGGGCCGAGACCGCCGGACTGGCGGTCAAGGCGGGTGCGCACATCGTCAACGATGTCTGGGGGCTGCACAAGGAGGCCGGCCTTGCCCGGGTCGCGGCCGAGACCGGCGCGGGCCTGGTGCTGATGCATACGGGGCGGGACCGCGAAAAGCTGCCCGACGTCATCTCGGATCAGTTCGCATTCCTGCGGCGCTCCGTCGAGATCGCCCGCGATGCCGGCGTCGGCGAGATGCAGATCCTGCTCGATCCGGGATTCGGCTTTGCCAAGGACCCGGTGGAGAATGTGGAGATCATGGCGCGGTTCGGCGAGCTTGGCGGCCTCGGTTTCCCGCTTCTGGTGGGCACCTCGCGCAAGCGCTTCATCGGGCACCTGACGGGCCGCGAGGCCGGATCGCGGGCGGCGGGTACGGCGGCCACCAGCGCGCTGCTGCGCATGCGCGGCGCGTCGGTTTTCCGTGTGCATGATGTCGCGGAAAACAGGGATGCGCTGCTGGTCGCCGATGCTATCCTGGCGGCAGGTTGAGGAGATCCCATGCCCCGATACACGATCCACATGAAGAACTGCGCCTTCTTCGCCCGGCACGGCGTGCTTGACGAAGAAGAAAGGCTCGGCCAGCGCTTTTACGTCGATGCGCTGCTGGAGGTCGATCCAGGTCAGGCGCTGGAGGAGGATTCCATCGCCGGAACCGTGGATTATGGCGTGGCCTTCAGCGAGATCGAGAAGATCATAACCGGCAAGCGGCGGTTCCTGATCGAGGCGCTGGCGCTGGAAGTGGCCAAGACGCTGTGCGGACGCTTCAAGGCGATCACGCGCGCCGAGATCACGATCCGCAAGCCGAATGCGCCCGTGCCCGGCGTGCTGGACCATGTCGAGGTCACGGTTGTCTGGCCGCAATAGCGCCGCGCCGGTGCGGGCCTTTCTGGGGCTCGGCGGGAATATCGGCAATCCTGCCCAGGCCATGGGCGAAGCGCTGCGCCGCATCGATGCTGCGCCGGAAAACGAGATCATCGCCGTATCCCGCCTTTATCGCACGCCGCCCTGGGGAAAGCTCGACCAGCCGGATTTCCTGAACGCTGCCTGTCTCTTGTCGACGCGGCTCGGGCCGGCGGAACTGCTGGCGCTTTGCCTGCGGGTGGAGCGGAGCCTGAAGCGCGTGCGCAAGGAGCGCTGGGGACCGCGGGCGATCGACATCGATCTGCTTCTGTATGGAGATCGGCATGTCGCGGGGGAAGGGCTCGAGGTGCCGCACCCGCGCATGCTGGAACGCGCTTTCGTGCTGCGGCCGCTGGCCGAGATCGCGCCTGGCCTGCATATCGCGGGCGCACCCGTGGAAAAGCATCTGGCCGCGCTGGATCAGGCCGGAATAGAGCCCGCCAGCAGCGATGGCGGCTGGTGGAGGTCTGCCGCGACGACTACTGCGCGCTGAGCGCCCCGACGGTGCGCGTGTCCAGCCGCTTGAGGTTCATGCCGATGACGGGAACCAGTTCCTCGTCCACATGGACGGAGATGGTCACGTTCATCGTGTCCTTGTCGTCGATCTGGGCGCGCATGGCGCCGGTGAGCTCGTTGCGGTGCAGCGCGAAGACGACGTATTTGTCCTTGACGGAACCGCCCACGACGTCGAGACCCTTGCCCTTGGCGCCGTCCAGGAACGAGCCGCGATAGCCCGACTGCGAGCGCTCGATGCGTGCCGACATTTCCTGATTGATCACGCCGACGCGGCAGCCTCCATCCAGCGCCATGCCGATCTTGCCGTCCGGCGTGGTGCCGGCGAACTTGCAGACGAACTTCGTGCCCTTGTACTTGCCGGCGACGATCTCGCCCGGCCCCGACCATTCGCCCTCCATCTGCTCGAAAAAGCGCTTCTCGCGCTCCGAAGCGGCGGCCGTCTGGGCGATGCCCGCCGACAGCAGCGCCGCGAGCGGCAGGATGGCGAATTTGCGAAGCGATGCGTGCATGGGATCGATCAGCTCAATGGCAGCAGGTTTCGGGCGGTCTGTTTCAGCGAGGATGGCCTGTTTCGGTTAACGGATCGTCACCCGCGGACGCCGGCAGGATGATCGAGTCCCGGCGCGAGCGCAAGCTTATTTGCCGGAGGCGGATTTTTCCTGCGCTGCGAAGCGGGTCAGCGCCTTCAGAAAATCGCCCATGCCGGGCCGCTCGACGGCGTTGAAGGGCAGGGGGCGGATCGCGTCCATGGCGGCGATGCCGATGCGGGCGGTCATCATGCCGTTGACGACACCCTCGCCGAGACGGGTCGAGATGCGTGCGGCAAGGCCGTGGCCGACCACCTGCTGGACGAGCGCTTCGCCCATCGCCATGGATCCGGTGACGGCCAGATGCGCGACGACGCTGCGAGACAGGCGCAGGAATCCGAAGAAGCCGGGCCTGCCGCAATAAAGTTCGGCCAGGCGGCGCACAAGCCGGGCTGCCTCGAACAGGACATAGGCGACATCCACCAGCGCCCGCGGGCTGACGGCAGTGACCACGGAGACGCGCTTGGCGGCGTCGAGCACCAGTTTCTGGGCACGCGCGTCGAGTGGCCGCAGGAGCGCCTGTTCGGCGATGCGCAGATAATCGCTGCCGTCGATGACGTCGTGCTCCAGTTCCTTGAGCGCGCGCCGGCCGGCAGCGGTGTCGGGATGGCTTTGCATCAGGCCCGAAAGGTCGGCAATGACGGCGCGGGCGGAAGCCGCATCGTTGAGCGCATAGGCGTCCTCGGCACGCCTGCGCATCCGCTCCACCGAGGCAAGGCGGGAAAGAGCGAAGGCTTCGCGGGCAATCAGCGCCAGGAGGGCGAGGAGCGCTGTCGCGGCCAGCGCCAGGGCCAGCCATCCGAGCCAGTCGCTGCGGGCGAACATGTCGCGGATCAGCCGGTCGGCCCAGAGCCCGATCCCGAGCGAGACGAGAAGCCCGAAGGCGGTCAGGAATATCCGGCCCAGCCGCGAGCCGCCTTTTCGCGCAACCGGCGGCGGCGGTGCCGCATCGACGGCATCCGCCGCTTCGAAGAAATCGTCCTCGGACGGGGTGACGACAATCTGCGCCGCATCCTTGACGGCGCGCGGCTTGCGCGGCGTCTCGCGCTGTCCGTCCTCGCCGACCTTGGAAGGCTCCGGCGGGTCCAGGCGAAAGGCGGCCGGGCGTCGTGTCTGGCTCATGCCAACTGATCTCCAAGCAGGAATTGAAGCGCCCGGTCGAGGCGGATATGGGGCAGGGAAAGGGTCAGGCCCTCGGCGGTGCGCTCCAGCTTCGGGGGGCGGAAGCGCACGAAGCGCAGTTCGGGCTCGGCGGCGGCTTGCGACCCCTTGCGGAAGAGGGCGGTCGGCGCGTCGGGCAGGTCGCCGGGGAAGATCGCGGTTTCGGTCTCGCCGTCGAAGGTCTCGCCGCCGATGGTTTCCCCGGCAAGCGGGGTGCCGATGATCACCGGCAGGTTCTGCCGGCCCTGCTTGACCGTTCCCTCGCGCGTGGCCCTGATCGCGGCCATGGCGACCACCTCCACTTCGGCGCCGCTGAAGCCGGCGCGGGCGATGGCCCGCTCGGCCAGGCGCCGGACGATGGCCTGCATGCGGTCATGGCTTTCGTGATGCAGATGGTCGGCTTTCGTCGCCGCGATGAGGATGCGGTCGATGCGCCGCATGACCAGGTCGGTCAGGAAGCGGCTCCGTCCCGGCCGGAAGCAGGCGAGGATCTCGCCGATGGACCGCTCCAGGTCGGCGATGGCGGAATGCCCCGCATTGATGGCCTGCATGGCGTCGACCAGCACGATCTGGCGGTCGAGCCGGGCGATGTGCTCGCGAAAGAAGGGCTTTATGACGTGGGTCTTGTAGGCCTCATAGCGCCTTTCCATCATGGCCCGCATGGAGTTCGGCTTTCCGCGCCCGCCGTCGAGGCCGGCCAGCGGCGCGAAGGTCAGGGCCGGGGAGCCGTCCAGGTCACCGGGCATCAGAAAGCGGCCGGGCGGCAGGGTGGAGAGAGCACGGCTCTCCTGCTTGCAGGCGGCAAGATAGGCGGAAAAGAGCTCGTGCAGGCGCCGCGCCAGCATTTCGTCGGCCGGCGCATCCGGATCGACGGTCTCGGCCAGGCTGCGCCAGTCCGCCGAAAGGTCGGCGCGGGCGGGGCCGGCCGCAAGTTCCACCGCCTCCCGGCTGAACGCTTCGTAGGATTTGCCGAGCAGGGGAAGATCGAGCAGCCATTCGCCGGGATAGTCGACGATGTCCACCGACAGCCGTCCGCGCGACAGGAACCGGCCCCAGGCGGAGGCCGATTCGTACTCGATCGTCAAACGCAGTTCGGAGATCGAGCGCGTGGACTGGGGCCAGATGCGCTCGTCGAGCAGCGAGGCGATGTGGTCTTCGTACTGGAAGCGCGGAACGGCGTCGTCGGGCTGCTGTTCGAGATAGGACCTGGCGATGCGGCCGGAAGCCTGGGCCTCGAACAGCGGCAGACGGCCGCCATGGATGAGATTGTGCACCAGCGAAGAGATGAAAACGGTCTTGCCGGCGCGGGAAAGGCCGGTGACGCCGAGGCGAATGGCAGGCGACCAGAGACCGGCTGCCCGGTCGGCCACGGTGTCGAGCGCGATGCGCGCTTCATCGGTGAAGGTGGTCAGCGACGGCAATTGGGCATTCCGTAAAGTCCTCTCCGGCTGCATGTCCGGCTTCCGCATATAGGAGATGCACGGCAAAGATGAAACGGACCAGCTACATCACCCTGCCGGCCGCAGGAAATCCACCAGCGCTCCCTTGCCCGGACCAGCATCGCCCAGCGGAGTCTCAAATTCGAGTACGGCGAGCCCGGCAGCGGGAAATCCCGCCCGTACGGCCGCCAGCGCCCGCCCGTCGCCCGTTGGGGCCAGCGCCAGCGCAAGGTCCTCCATGACCGGGTTGTGGCCGACGACCATGAGAGAGGAGCGGCCCGCATAGGCCATGACGAGAGCCAGGCACTCGGCAGAATCGGCCCGGTACAGCTCATCCAAGAAGTGGACCTGCCGGGCCTCGGCTGCGATGAAGGAGGCGACAGCGTCCCAGGTCTCGCGGGTCCTTCTGGCTCCTGAACATATAATAATCCCGGGCAAATACGAGAGTTTTTTCATGTTCTGGCCGAGGAGCCTGGCATCCTCCTTTCCGGTGGGGGCCAGCGGCCGATCGAAGTCGGAAACGGCCGGTCCTCCCCATGCCGCCTTGGCATGACGCATCAGATAGAGCCTGTACATGGGTCACCTCCGCGCTGCGAACCGCAAGTACGGCGTGATTCGTCCGCGGGATGCCAGCCGATATCTCCGGCCGCTCAAGCTGCGGGGAGAAAAATTTCACGGTCACGCGCAAAGACGCTGCCGTCGCAACGATTTGCCTCATCCGTCTGCAATATTAATAAGATTTTGACAAATGCGTTACCGGAGCCTGCTTTGTGCTTGTCGGGGGCGGCTTCCACGAATATATAGGCGCCGCTGGTAGCCGTGGGGTAAATCGATGACCGATCTCGTTGATGCAAAATACGTCCCATCCGAGGACGAACCCTTCATGAACGATCGGCAGCGCGCATATTTCCGCGGCAAGTTGATCGCCTGGAAGAGCGAAATCCTCAGAGAAGCCCGCGAAACACTGGAAGCGCTTCAGCAGGAAAACGCCAATCATCCCGACCTTGCCGACCGCGCTTCCTCCGAGACGGACCGGGCGATCGAGCTGCGCGCGCGCGACCGGCAGCGCAAGCTCATCTCCAAGATCGACGCCGCGCTGCAGCGCATCGACGAGGGCACCTATGGCTATTGCGAGGAGACCGGCGAGCCGATTTCGCTGAAACGTCTCGACGCACGGCCCATCGCGACCCTGTCGATCGAAGCGCAGGAGCGCCACGAACGCCGCGAGAAAGTCTACCGGGACGACTGATTCTCAGGCCGTTTCGACCCGTTTTGGGCTGAAACCGGCCCGTTTTCACCTGGAAATGGCTGGTTTTTTCCGGTTTGGCCCTGCTTTGGGCGGGCTTTTTATTGCCTCGACAGGACCATGCTCGCGCCGGAGGCGACCAGGACGCCGCCGACCAGGCGGTTGAGATTGACGAAAATGCGTTGGGATTTCAGCATCCTGCCGAGCAGGACCCCGGCCGCCACATAAAGCAGCACCGCCGCGACCTCCAGAAGGAGGAACACGCCCCCCATCGCCGCCAACTGGCTCCAGGCGGGTTGGGAGGCATCGATGAATTGCGGGAAAAAGGCGGTGAACACGGCGATGGCCTTGGGATTGCTGATGGCGATGAGAAAGTCGCGCCGCATCAGCGCCGCCACCGCCGATTCGGACGACTGCGCCGCAGCGAGCGCCCGTGCCTTGCGCCAGAACTGGATGCCCACATAGATCAGGTAAAGCGCGCCGACGATCTTGATGATGGTGAAAGCCACCGCCGAGGTCGCCAGGATCGCGCCGAGGCCGACAATGGTGACCGCGATAAGAATGGCGAAGGCCGGCATGCGGCCGAGGCCGCCGACCATGGCGGGAACCAGGCCCAGCCGCGCGCCGTTGGCGAAGGCCAGCATGTTGTTGGGACCCGGCGCGCAGTTGAGCGCGAAGCAGGCGGGAATGAAGATCGACCAGGCGATCATGATGGGCCTTTCGCATGGGGCAATGACGGTAGATCAGCAGGTCCCGACCTTAGAACGGAAGATGGCGCCGCGCCAGCCGCTCCAGCACCATCGCCTTCGCCTCCCCGATGCTTGCTTCCATCGGCTCGCCCCGCGCCAGACAGGCGGCTATGGCGCTGGACAGCATGCAGCCGGTGCCGCGCAGGGAGCCGGCGATGCGGGGCGCCTCGAAGCGGCGCGCCGCCTGTTCCCGCCGCAGCAGGATATCCGTTGCGCGGGTTCCGCTCATATGGCCGCCCTTGGCCAGCACTCCGGCGCATCCGGTGTCCAGAACGGCGCGCGCCTGCCGCTCCATCGCGGCTTCGTCGCCGGCGGGAGCTTCGTTGGTCAGAATGGCGAGTTCCACAAGGTTCGGCGTTACCAGGATGCATAGCGGCATCAGTTGCCGGCGCATGAGGTCCACCGCATCGCGGGGAGGAGGGCCCGGCCCGAGGAGGCGGCGATGACGGGATCGAGAACCACCGGCACGGCAGCGTGGTCACGCAGGACGGCGGCGACCGCCTCCACCGCGCCGCCCGCGCCAAGCATGCCAATCTTGATCGCGGCGACGTCGTTGGCGGCAAGCGCAGCGCGCATCTGGGCGGCGACATTCTCGGGTGCGACGCGCTCGATACGCTCGACCCGCTCATGGGTCTGGACGGTCACCGCCGTTACGGCAAGGCATGAGCGCAGGCCGCATGCGGCGACGGTCTCGATGTCGCGGGCGATGCCGGCGCCGCCGGAGGAGTCGGAGCCGGCGACGATCAGCACATGGCGATCGCCCTTCATCGCCATGGCGCGGTCGCCGTCAGCCATTGCCGGGTGCGCCGTTCCGGATCGGCGCTGAGCGTGATGTCGGTGACGACGGCGGCGCAGTCGGCGCCGTGCTCGAAGACGCCCGGAAGCCGCTCAGGCGTCAGGCCGCCGATGGCCACCAGAGGCAGAGGCGAAACGCGCGCCTTCCACTCGGCGATGCGCGGCAGGCCTTGCGGCGCCCATTTCATCTTTTTCAGGATGGTCGGGTAGATGGGACCGAGCGCGATGTAATCAGGCTCGGCGGCCAGCGCGGTCTCGAGCTCGGCATGGTCATGGGTGCTCAGCCCCAGCTTCACCCCGGCCCTGCCTATCGCCGTCCGGTCGGCTTCCGCGAGGTCTTCCTGGCCCAGATGCACGAAGTCGCAGGCTTCTTCGATGGCGATGCGCCAGTAGTCGTTGACGACGAGCTGGCAATGGTGGGCCGAACAGATGTCGCGGGCGCGGCGGATTTCGCGGCGCAGCGCGTCCCCGGGGGCGTCCTTGACGCGCAGCTGCACGAATTTGACGCCGAGCGGCACGAGACGCTCGATCCAGGCCGCGCTGTCCACGATCAGGTAGAACGGGTCGAGCTTCATGTCAGCACCGCCTTGCCGAAAATAGGCGTGGAGGGAACCGCCATGTCGCGCGGCTCCAGCAGGCCGGCCTCGTGCGCGGCGTGGCCGGCATCCACGGCATCCGCGAAGGCCGAGGCCATGCGGACGGGGTCGCCGGCCTTGGCAACCGCCGTGTTGAGCAGAACGGCATCGTAGCCGAGTTCCATGACGATTGCCGCATGGGAGGGACGGCCGAGCCCCGCATCGACGATGAGCGGCGTGTCCGGAAAATAGCCGCGCAGGGAGCGCAGCGCGTCGGGATTCGAGGGCCCGCGCGCCGAGCCTATGGGCGCGCACCAGGGCATCAGCACCCGGCAGCCGGCCTCCAGCAGGCGCTCGGCGACGATGAGATCGTCGGTCGTATAGGGAAAGACCTCGAAGCCCTCGTCGGACAGGATGCGCGCGGCCTCGACCAGCCCGAAGACGTCCGGTTGCAGTGTGTCGGGATTGCCGATCACTTCGAGCTTGATCCAGTTCGTTGCGAACAGCTCGCGCGCCATCCGCGCTGTGGTGACGGCTTCCTTGACCGAGTGGCATCCGGCGGTGTTGGGCAGCACGTCGACGTTCAGCGAGCGGATCAGCGACCAGAACCCGCCGCCGCTTCCCGCGCCCGCCGTCTCGCGGCGCAGGGAAACGGTGACGATTTCCGTCCGGCTCGCCCGGATGGCTTCCGCCATGATCGCGGGCGAGGGATATTGGGCGGTGCCGAGCAGCAGCCGCGAGGACAGCGTCTTTCCGTAGAGCTCCAGCATCGTTCAGCCTCCCTGCATGGGAGAAAGAATTTCGATGCGGTCGCCTTCGTCGAGGCGGCACTCGGAGCGCAGGTCCCGAGGCACGATTTCGCCGTTGCGGGCGGTGGCGAGCCAGTCGCCCCGGTAGTCGAGTTCCACGAGCAAGCCCGCCAGCGTGGCCGCCGAGACTTCTTTCTTTTCGCCGTTAATCGTGAGCTGCATGGAGAAATTCCTCCTTCCCGGCAGGATCGTGCGCCATCCTCATCATTGTCGCCGCCGCGCGTCTGGCCATCGCCGGGGCCAGAAGGAAGCCGTGACGGTAAAGCCCGTTGATGCGGATGGTCCGTCCATCCATTTGAACGCGCGGCAGATTGTCGGCGTAGGCGGGGCGTACGCCGCTTGCCGTTTCCACCACTTCGGCCTCGCCGAAGGCGGGGTGCAGCCCGCAGGCGGCGGCGAGCAGCTCCATCATGGAGCGGGCGGTCACTGGTCCCGAGGCATCGCTTTCCAGCATGGTGGCGCCGACCATGAAGCGGTGGCCGGCGCGCGGCACGACATAGACGGGGAAGCGGGGATGGAGCAGCCTTACGGGACGCGACAGCGCGATTTCAGGCGCGTGCAGGATCAGCATCTCGCCGCGCACGCCGCGCAGGCCTGCCTGCGGCGAGGCCATGCCCGTGCAGTCGGCCACGAAATCAGCGTCTTCCGCAGGATCAGGCCCGGCATCGAAGCGGAACGCAACGCCCGTTGCGGCAAGCTTCCGGTGAAGCGCCTCCAGCGCCCGGCGCGGATCGAGATGGGCTTCGCGGGCGAAGAACAGGCCACGGCGGAAGCGTCCGGCAAGGTCCGGTTCAAGCTCGCCCACCTGGTCGCCATCCAGCCATGAACAGCCGCTGGTGCGCTGGGCGAAGCGGGACAACTCGCCCGCATCGCGCGGCTGGGCCAGCACCAGCGTTCCCTTGCGTTCGACATGGCCGGGCAGGGCTTCGTCCCACCAATCGGCGGCCGAAGCGCCGAGCGCGATCACATCCTCTTCCGCGCTCTCCCGCTCGCACCATGGCGCCAGCATGCCGCCGGCCTGCCACGAGGCGCTGCCGGCAAGGCCGGGCCGCGTCTCCGTCACGACCACGTCCATGGTGCGAGCGGCAAGCTCATGGGCGAGCGTGAGGCCGGCAACGCCGGCCCCCTTGACCAGCACTTTCATGGCTCAAGCGCCGCCTTCGCCGGCTGCTTCCACCTCATCGGCGGGCATGTAAAGGTCGCCGCCCTGGCGGTAACGCTCCGCCATCTTCTCCATGCCCTCCTGCTTCCCCTTTTGCTGGGCCGCATCGCGGATCTCATGGGAAATCCGCATGGAGCAGAATTTGGGGCCACACATGGAGCAGAAATGCGCCACCTTGTGCGCCTCCTTCGGCAGGGTCTCGTCGTGGAAGTCGCGTGCGGTCTCCGGGTCGAGCGACAGGTTGAACTGATCCTCCCAGCGGAACTCGAAGCGCGCCCGCGAGAGGGCGTCGTCCCTGATCTTCGCCGCCGGATGCCCCTTGGCAAGGTCGGAGGCGTGGGCGGCGATCTTGTAGGTGATGACGCCGGTCTTCACGTCGTCACGGTCGGGCAGGCCCAGATGCTCCTTGGGCGTGACGTAGCAGAGCATGGCCGTGCCGAACCAGCCGATCATCGCCGCACCGATGGCCGAAGTGATGTGGTCGTAGCCGGGCGCGATGTCAGTGGTGAGCGGGCCGAGCGTATAGAATGGAGCCTCGCCGCAAATCTCGAGCTGCTTGTCCATGTTCTCCTTGATCTTGTGCATGGGAACATGGCCCGGCCCCTCGATCATCACCTGGCAGTCCTTCGCCCAGGCGATCTTGGTCAGCTCTCCCAGCGTTTCGAGCTCAGCGAACTGGGCGGCGTCGTTGGCGTCGGCAATCGAGCCCGGCCGCAGCCCGTCGCCCAGCGAGAAGGAAACGTCATAGGCGCGGCAGATGTCGCAGATCTCCTCGAAATGCTCGTAGAGGAAGCTTTCCTTGTGGTGGGCGAGGCACCATTTGGCCATGATGGAGCCGCCGCGCGAGACGATGCCGGTCACGCGGTCGACGGTGAGCGGGATATAGTGCAGGCGCACGCCGGCATGGATGGTGAAGTAGTCGACGCCCTGTTCGGCCTGCTCGATCAGCGTATCGCGGTAGATTTCCCAGGTGAGCGCCTCGGGCGTGCCGTTCACCTTTTCCAGCGCCTGGTAGATGGGGACGGTACCGATCGGAACGGGCGAATTGCGGATGATCCATTCGCGGATATTGTGGATGTTGCGGCCGGTGGAAAGGTCCATCACCGTGTCGGCGCCCCAGCGCGTCGCCCAGACCATCTTCTCCACCTCTTCGGCCATCGAGGAGGTGACGGCGGAATTGCCGATATTGGCGTTGATCTTGGTCAGGAAATTGCGGCCGATGATCATCGGCTCCGTTTCCGGGTGGTTGATGTTTGCCGGGATGATGGCGCGGCCGCGCGCGATCTCGTCGCGCACGAATTCCGGCGTGACGAAATCGGGCACCGCCGCGCCGAAGCTCTCGCCGTCGCGCGCGAGGGCGTGTTTCGCCTGGGCCCGGCCAAGGTTTTCGCGGATGGCGACGAATTCCATCTCCGGCGTGACGATGCCGGCGCGGGCATAGGCGATCTGTGTCACCGCCTTGCCGTCCTTGGCCCTCAGCGGCCTGCGCAGGGCGGGAAATTCCGGTGTCAGCCGGTCGCCGGTGACGAAGCCGTTGTCGGCGGGAGCCACCGCGCGGCCGTCATAGGTTTCCACGTCGCCGCGCGCCTTGATCCAGGCTTCGCGGGTGCGTGGCAGGCCCTTGTCGATCTCGATCGAGACGTCCGGATCGGTGTAGGGACCGGAGGAATCGTAGACGGTGACGGGCGGTTCGCCGGCGCTGGGATGCACGGCGATCTCGCGCAGCGGCACGCGCAGCCCATCGTGAAGCGCGCCGGGCTTATAGACTTTCCTTGAAGCGGGCAGGGGGCCGGTGGTGACTTCGACCGCGGCCTTTTCTCGTGTCCGAACATCCATGACGAGGCTCCTTTGCGTTGTTGCAATGGAGACCCAGTTCGTCGCCGGAAGGATGAGAATGGGACCTTGTTACCGTCTGCGTTCCGGAAAACCTTGTCATTTCCGTCGAAGCGATGCCGCAAGGACCTTCGCACCATCCCTACGCCAGTATGAACTGGATCAGGTTCAACGGGTCACTGCGCTGCATTCGCGCCAGCAGTATCTCAGCCCCTTGTCGGGACCCCCCTGGTGAAATGTGAGGATGGGCCCCGGCGCACGTCCGTGTCAAGGCCGGATAAGAATTGCCGCGGGCAAAACGTGTCCGCGGCAATGTCCGCCCCTATGGTCGTGGCGGCAGTTTCGACGCCGGTTTGGTCATGCCGGCGGCGAGGAAGGCGTGGAGCACGTTCTCAGGTCTTCTTGGCTTTCCCGAAGGAGACGTTGCTGCTGCTAGCCTGCTTGACCTGCGAACCGGCCAATGCCGCCACCTTTGGCGCGGCCTTGTCCTGCTTCGGTTTTCTGATCTCGCGGCTGCTGCGTTTTTGTCCTTTGGCCATTTTCTATTTCCTTTGAGAGGGGCAGCCCCAGGGGCTGGCGGCGACCTTATATTTCTTCGAGATTGTCTTCTGTGGTCATGCGTTCGTAACGTTCGGTTTCGTTGCGAATGCGGTATTGGGGCGAGTTTTCGCGCGCCGGCGGCAGGGTCGCCGTGATGCGATAGGTCTCGGCCGCGGCAGGCAAGGCGCCAAAGCCTCCGTTCATACGGACGAGCTGGCCGACGGCAAAACGATGGGTCATCATGATTGTCACCTTATCCTCCGCCGCAGGGCGGTTTGCGGGGCACCTGGCCCCAGCGGCCGCTGATTGTCCCGCGGCGGTCAAATTTGTCCGAGTCCCGCCGTTTCCGGCGGGACTTGCGACCGTTTTCAGTAGCCCATGCCGCCCATACCGCCGGCGCCCGAGACCGCGGGCGCGTCCTTCTGCGGCATATCGGCGACCATCGCCTCCGTGGTGACCAGCAGCGCGGCGATGGAGCCCGCATCCTGCAGGGCCGTGCGGACGACCTTTGCCGGATCGACGATGCCTGCCTTGATCATGTCGACGTAAAGTTCCGTCTGCGCGTTGAAGCCCATATTGGGATCCTTCGCTTCCAGGAGCTTGCCGACGACGATGGAGCCTTCGACGCCGGCATTGGCGGATATCTGCCGGATCGGCGCTTCGAGCGCCCGCAGGACGATCGAGATGCCGGCGGTCATGTCGGCGTTCGCCCCCGCAAGGCCCGCCAGAGCTGCCTTGGCGCGCAACAGCGCAACGCCGCCGCCAGGCACGATGCCTTCCTCGACCGCCGCGCGGGTGGCGTTCAGCGCGTCGTCGATGCGGTCCTTCTTTTCCTTGACCTCGGTCTCGGTCGCGCCGCCGACGCGGATGACGGCAACGCCGCCGGCCAGCTTGGCAAGCCGCTCCTGCAGCTTTTCCTTGTCGTAGTCCGAGGTGGTTTCCTCGATCTGACCCTTGATCTGCTGGATACGTGCCGAGATGTCGGCCTTTCCGCCGGCGCCATCCACGATCGTCGTCGTGTCCTTCTCGATCAGAACGCGCTTGGCCCGGCCCAGCATGTCGAGCGTGACGTTCTCGAGCTTGATGCCGAGATCCTCGGAAACCATCTGGCCGGCCGTCAGCACGGCGATGTCCTCGAGCATGGCCTTGCGGCGGTCGCCGAAGCCAGGCGCCTTGACGGCGGCGACCTTCAGCCCCCCGCGCAGCTTGTTGACGACGAGCGTTGCGAGCGCTTCGCCTTCGACGTCTTCGGAGATGATCAGCAGCGGCTTGCCCGTCTGGACGACGGCTTCGAGGATCGGCAGCATCGCCTGCAGATTGCCGAGCTTCTTCTCGTGAATGAGGATGTAGACGTCCTCGAGCTCGGCGCGCATCTTCTCCGCATTGGTGACGAAATAGGGCGACAGGTAGCCGCGGTCGAACTGCATGCCTTCGACGACTTCCAGCTCGGTCTCGGCGGTCTTGGCCTCTTCGACCGTGATCACGCCCTCATTGCCGACCTTTTCCATCGCCTTGGCGATCATCTCGCCTACCGTGGCATCGCCATTGGCGGCGATGGTGCCGACCTGCGCGATCTCGCCGGAGGATTTGACTTTGCTGGCGCGGGCCTCGATGTCCTTGACCACGGCTGCGACCGCAAGATCGATGCCGCGCTTCAGGTCCATCGGGTTCATGCCGGCGGCCACCAGCCTGGTGCCTTCGCGAAAGATGGAGGCGGCGAGCACAGTCGCAGTGGTGGTGCCGTCGCCGGCGAGGTCGTTGGTCTTGGAGGCCACTTCGCGCACCATCTGGGCGCCCATGTTCTCGAACTTGTCGTCAAGCTCGATCTCCTTGGCGACGGTGACGCCGTCCTTGGTGATGCGCGGCGCGCCATAGGCCTTGTTGATCAAGACATTGCGGCCCTTGGGGCCGAGCGTCACCTTGACTGCGTTGTTGAGGAGCTCGACGCCGCGCAGCATGCGGTCGCGCGCGTCGGCACCGAATTTGATTTCCTTGGAAGACATAAGATTTCGATCCGTTCGTTCTTGAAACTGAGTGTAGGAAATCGCCCGGTCAGGCGGCCTTTTCGGCTGCAGCCGTGGGCTCGACGATGCCCATGATGTCGGATTCCTTCATGATCAGCAGGTCGTCGCCGCCGATCTTGATCTCGGTGCCGGACCATTTGCCGAAGAGAACCGCATCGCCCGCCTTCACATCGAGCGGGACGAGCTTGCCGCCTTCGTCGCGGAGCCCCGGGCCGACGGCGACCACTTTGCCTTCCTGTGGCTTTTCCCTTGCATTGTCGGGAATGATGATCCCGCCTTTGGATTTGTCATTGCCTTCGGCGCGCCGAAGGACGACGCGGTCGTGGAGGGGCCGGAATTTCATGGAGTGTTCTTTCTGCGGCCGCGTATGGGAGCATGTAGGGGCCACGTCTGTCATATAGAGGATTTGGCAGTCGAATGATAGGAGTGCCAGAAATAAATCGGCCGGGCCGGCTGCCATCTTCAGCTTGTGCCGCGGCGCCTTGTGCCCTCAATATGCGCCGCGCTGGCCGGTGGCGCTTCTGCCCGTGCCGAGGGGCAGCCTGGCGACGCTGCACATCGGGCAACTCCTGCCAGGAAAAGAGGTCGGGACATGCTGACGCTACGCCAGATTGAAGTCGTCCGTGCGGTCATGGTTGCCGGCAGCATCGCCGGGGCGGCGCGGCTGCTCAACGTCGCCCAGCCCGGCGTCAGCCGGTCGATGAAGCACCTTGAAGATCTGCTCGGGATCAAGCTCTTCATCCGAAAGGGCGGCCGCTATGTGCCGTCGCCGGAAGCGGTCCACGTCTTCGAGCAGTTGCAGGAGGTGCACAAGAAGATCGAGGACCTGCAATTCACCATCAGGCAGCTCGAGCGCGGGCGCGGGGTGGAACTTTCCTTCGGCTCCGTGCCGAGCATTGCCAATGTGATGGTCCCGCGGGCGATCGCCGCCATCAAGCGGCGCTATCCGGACATCCGCATCGACATCGACATTCTCAAGATCGAGGACGCCATCGACTACCTGATGCTGGGACGAGGCGAGTTCGTCGCGATGAGCTACCGCTTCGATCATCCCTCCATTCTGTTCGAACCGCTGGCCAGGGGCCACCTGGTGGTCATCGTCGCGCCGAACCATCCCCTTGCCGCGCGGGAGGTGGTCACACCGGCCGAGATCGCCAGTTGTCCGCTGATCGGAATCGATCCCAACGATCCGTATGGCGGGATCATGGCGAGTATCTTTGCGCGCGAGGATCTCGACTACGACATCGCCATTCGCGCCCGGTTCGGCACCACGGTGCTTGCCCTGATCAAGGAGGATCTGGGGGTGGCCGTCGTCGACACGTTCACGGTCGCCGACATCGCCCGGTCCGACATCGCGGTCGTGCCAATCGCCGGGCCGACAGAATTCCAGACCTACATTGCCCGACGCAGCGACGTGGCGTTGTCCAGCTTCGCCGAAACCCTGATCGACAAGTTGCGCCATATCATGGAAGAGACCACCGCGCGGGGCGCCAAACTATAGCGTCAGGTTATGGCTCGTCGAATAATTGGTAATTGCGTTATCTTCGCAACGCCGTCATCCTGCCCTGGCTGGGCTTGGAGGGGCCGCATCTGCACCTTGATGGATGCCTGACAAGGTCCCCTCCGTATTATATGCCGGTGGGTGCGGCAGATGGTGCCGCCAAGGGAGGAAACATGATTCGCAAGATGATCCGGGCAACATCTGCCCTATTGATGATGACTGCCATCTCGGCCGCGCAGGAATTTCCGGAGCGCGAGCTTCTGGGCGTGGTGATGTGGGGCGCGGGCGGCGCTACCGACACGGTCGCGCGCGCGGTCAACCCCGCGGCAGAGCAGGCGCTCGGCACGTCGATCGTCGTGCTCAACAAATCCGGCGGCGCCGGCGCGATCTCGACGGCCTATGTGAACGCGGCGCCCGCCGACGGCTATACGTTCCTCTACGGCGCCGAGAACCCGCAGCTCCATCCGGTGCTGGGTGTGTCGAGCCTCGACTATTCGAGCTTCTATCCGGTCAACATCCTGGGCCGCGGCGTTGCCGTCATCGTGGTGCCGGAGGAATCCAAGTACCAGACGATGGAAGAGCTGCTGGCCGACATCAAGGCCAATCCGGGCCAGGTGAAGATGGGCTCTACAGGCCCCGGGGGCCTGCCGAGCACGATCAGCGCGCTGATCAAGAACGCGGTCGAATTCGAGGTGACCGCTATCCCGTTCGACGGCGAAGGCCCGGGACTGACGGCCATGCTCGGCGGGGAAGTGGACTTCATGCCTTCGGGCATCTCGGCCGCTGCCGAAAACATCAAAGCCGGCAAGATGCGGGCGCTGGCGGTGGTGGATACGGCGCCCGTCGACACCTTGCCCGACGTGCCGGCGATCACGGATGCCGTGCCGGACATGGCGAAGTTCCTGCCCTGGGGCCCGTTCTACGGCGTCTTCGTGAGGAAGGACACGCCCGACGACGTGAAGGCCAAGCTGGAAGAGGCCTTCAAGACCGCCGCAACCAGCGAGGAATTCACCACGCTGATGGCCAATCGCGGCAACATCGTCATGAACATCTCCGGCGCGGAAGCCGAGGCGTTCCTGAAGAAATGGCAACAGGTGACCGTCTGGGCGCTGCAGGACACGGGCGCCGCCAAGGTCAATCCCGAGACGCTCGGCATTCCGCGGCCGTGATCCGATCCCGCTGCCGGTCCGCGGGAAGCCCCCGGACCGGCAGCCTCGGATGCTCCGGAGGAAGAATCCATGCCACCCAAACCTGACCTCAGGCCCGGAGAAGCAATCTTCGCGCTGCTCGTTACGATCTTCGGCCTTGCCGCTTTCTGGCAGGCCTACGGGATTTCGGGGTTCAGCGGCCTGGCCACGCCGGGCGTCTTTCCCCTGCTTGCAGCCGGCACGATGGTGATGGCGGGCCTTTTCATCCTTGCAGATGCAATCCGCCGGCATGGACCTCGCGCCGGCGGCGCGGCCGCTCCGGTGCGCTTCCTGCGCGAGGTGATGCCCGTGCGCCACGTCATCGTGATCGGGCTTGTCCTCGTCTACCTGGTGCTGCTACCAGCGCTCGGTTTCGTCGTCGGTTCCGGGCTGTTCCTCTTCGCCGCCTTTCAGTATCTCTGGCGCAAGAACCTGCTCGTGACCGCCGCCCTTACGATCGGCGCGCTGGGCGGAATCCATTTCGTCTTCCGGACGGTGTTCCAGGTCGTGCTGCCCCAGGGCTCGCTTTTCGGGGGACTGATCTGAATGCCCGAGGCGCTCGGAAATTTCGCGATCGTATGGCTCGACCCCTGGCTGCTGTTCCTGACGGCGGCGGGGACGCTGGCCGGCATCTATGTGGGGGCCATACCCGGCCTTTCGGTGACGATGGCCGCCTCGATCCTGATCTCCTTCACCTTCAAATGGCCGGTCAACGACGCGCTGGCACTGATTGCCGGGGTCTTCGTCGGCGGGGTCTATGGCGGATCGCGCACCGCCATCCTGCTCAACATACCCGGCGCGCCGAGCGCCATCGCCACGGCGCTCGAAGGCTATCCCATGGCCAAACGCGGCGAGGCCGGCGAAGCGATCGGCCTGACGACGGTGATGTCGGTGTTCGGCGGATTTGTCGGCATATTGGCGCTGGCCACCATAGCCCCGGCGATCTCCAGCTTCGCCCTCAAGTTCCAGTCGCGCGACTACCTGCTGCTCGGCCTGATCGGCATTCTTCTGGTGGGAACCCTCTCCGGCGAGAGCTTCGCAAAGGGGGTGTTCGCCGGCGCCCTTGGCGTCCTTATCGGCATGGTCGGGCTCGACCCGATGACGGCGGAAGGCCGCTTCACTTTCGGCACGATCACGCTCATGGGCGGCATCCCCTATGTCGCCGCGATGATCGGCTTCTTCGGCGTCGCCGAGGCGCTGGTCCAGCTTCACACGCTCGACGTGCCGGCAATCAAGCAGAAGATCGACCGGATCGTGCCGCGCTTCTCCGACATCAAGCGGTATTTCTGGCTGGCGATTCGGGCCTCCGGCATCGGCACGATCATCGGCGCCCTGCCGGGCACCGGGGGCGATATCGCGGCCCTGCTCGCCTACGACCATGCCAAGCGGACGACGAAGAACCCAAAGGTACCGTTCGGCGAAGGCGCCAAGGAGGGCCTGGTGGCGCCGGAGACGGCGAACAACGCGGCCGTGGGCGGCGCTTTCATCCCAATGCTGACGCTCGGAATCCCCGGCGACGCCGTGACAGCCGTCATCATAGGAGCGCTGTTCATCCACGGGCTCAAGCCCGGACCGCTGCTTCTGACGGAAACGCCCCATCTGTTCTGGTTCATGGTGGGGAGCCTGACGCTCGCCAATCTGTTCCTGCTGGTATTCGGCCTGACCGGCATCAAGGTGTTCACCAAGATCGTGGAATGCCCGAAGGCCATCCTTATCCCGCTGATCATCGTCCTGTCGGCGGTCGGCACCTATGCAATCCAGAACAACCCGGTCGACATCTACTGGATGCTGCTCTTCGGCGTCGTCGGGTATTTCATGAAAACCTACGGCTTTCCCGTGGGGCCCGTCATTCTGGGCGTAATCCTCGGGCCGATGATGGATGCGAACTACCGCAGGGCGATGATCGGCGCGCGCGGCGACGTGGGAACCTTCCTCTGGGATTTCCTGTCGCATCCGATCTCGCTGGTCCTGACCGTCGCATTTCTCACGATGCTGGTGTCGCAAACGCCGCTGTGGCGTTTCGCCCGCTCTCGCCTGCGGCATCAAAATGCCTGAGAAGCCGAAACCTGCGGGCAGTCCGGCCGGGCGGCAGGGGCATATTGCCGGAACAAGAGCGGGCGACAGCGCGCCTTGCAGATGCGCCGCCGGGGCCACGGCGGCAGACGACGCAGCACCGGAGCACATGACCAGATGAAGACTTCCATCGCGACGGTATCGATCAGCGGAGATCTGCGGGAGAAGCTTGCAGCCATCGCGGCCGCCGGTTTCGACGGGGTCGAAATATTCGAGAACGATTTTCTCGCCTTCGACGGTTCACCCGCCGACGTCGGCAAAATGGTGCGCGACCAGGGGCTGGAGATCACGCTCTTCCAGCCCTTCCGCGATTTCGAGGGCATGCCGGAGCCGCAGCGCAGCCGCACCTTCGACCGGGCGGAGCGCAAGTTCGACCTGATGGCCCAACTCGGCACGGACCTGATGCTCGTCTGTTCCAACGTCTCGCCACTGGCGCTCGGCGGCATCGACCGTGCGGCAGCCGATTTCCGCGAGCTGGGGGAACGGGCGGCCAAGCGCGGCCTGCGCGTCGGTTTCGAGGCGCTCGCCTGGGGCAAGCATGTCAGCGACCACCGCGACGCGTGGGAGATCGTGCGCCGCGCCGATCATCCCAGCATCGGGTTGATCCTCGATTCCTTCCACACGCTTGCCCGCCAGATCGACCCCGACACGATCCGCTCCATTCCCGGCGACAAGATATTCATGGTCCAACTCGCCGACGCGCCGAAAATCGAGATGGACCTGCTGTACTGGAGCCGGCATTTCCGCAACATGCCGGGCGAGGGCGACCTGCCGGTGACCGCCTTCATGCGCGCAGTGGCCGCGACCGGCTACTCGGGCATGCTGTCGCTCGAGATATTCAACGACCAGTTCCGCGGCGGCTCGCCGAAGACGGTGGCCGTCGACGGCCATCGCTCGCTGATCTATCTGATGGACCGGGTGAAGCGCCGCGAGCCAGGCATCGCCGTCAGCGTGCCCGACATGCCGGACCGGATCGCGGCGCACGGCGTGGAGTTCGTGGAATTCACCGCGGACGAGGAAGGGGCCGCTCAGCTTGCCGTTCTGCTGAAGGCGATGGGCTTTCGCGAGGCCGGCCGCCATAAGTCGAAGAAGGTGGCGCTGTTCAGGCAAGGCGGCATCAATCTCGTTATCAACACCGAGAGGGAAGGCTTCGCACGTTCCGCCTATCTCGTCCACGGCACATCGGCCTATGCGCTCGGCCTGAAGGTCGACGATGTCGGGCCCACGGTCGCGCGGGCGCGGGCACTGGGCGCGGAGACATTCGAACAAGCGCCGGGACCCGGAGAGCTCACCGTCCCGGCCATCCGCGGGGTCGGCGGCGGCATCATCTATTTCATCGACGGCCAATCGAACCTCGGCAAGATTTGGGAGATCGAGTTCGATCCGGTCGGGGTGGAACCTGACGGCATGGCGGTCGGGCTTACGGCAGTCGACCATGTTGCCCAGACGGTCGCTTACGAGGAGATGCTGAGCTGGGTTCTCTTCTACACGTCCATTTTCCGCACCGAAAAGAAACCGATGGTCGACATCGTCGATTCGGCGGGTCTTGTGCGCAGCCAAGCAGTTGCAAATGAGGACGGCACGCTGAGGCTGACGCTGAACGGGGCGGAGAACCGGCGCACGCTGGCCGGCCATTTCATCGCCGAGAGCTTCGGGTCGGGCATTCAGCATCTGGCCTTCGCCACGAGCGACATCTTCGCGACCGCCGCCGCGCTGAGGCAGAGCGGTCTTGAGCCGCTGGAGATCTCCCGCAACTACTATGACGATCTCGAGGCGCGCTTCGGGCTCGAGCCGCATCTGGCCGACCGGTTGCGCGCGGAGAATATTCTCTACGATCGGGACGGCGCGGGCGAATATTTCCAGATCTACAGCCCGACATTCGGCGAGGGCTTCTTTTTCGAGATCGTCGAGCGCCGCGGCGGCTACAACGGCTATGGCGGCCCCAACGCGCCATTCCGCATTGCCGCACAAAAGCGCCGCATGCGGCCTGAGGGAATGCCGAAGGTCTAGGGTCAGGACATCTGCTTGCCGGGCAGCTATATTCAGAAGCTCCACGAGCGCATAAGGAACGTGGACTGTGTCTCACCGGCAGGAACCAGGCGAGGACCGGCATGCGGCCAGGGCGCCGATAGCGGATGAACGGGCAGAGACCACCGGCGCAGGATCGCCGGGACGGATCGCCGTGGCTCAAGATCGCGATCGGGATCGCAATCGTTCTCGCATTGGCAGGGCTGTACTGGTGGCTCTGGCGGTCCGGCGCGCTGGAGATTCTCGGCGACGAGCAGGCGCTGCGGGGGCAGGTCCGGCGGTTCGGCATGTGGGGACCGCTGGCGGTCATCGTGATGGTCGCCGGGGCAATCGTCCTGAGTCCGATCCCCAGCGGCCCCATCGCGATGGTGGCCGGCGCCGTCTACGGGCCCGTGCTGGGCACGATCTACGTCGTGGCGGGCGCAGTGGCAGGGGCCATCGCCGCCTTCTGGATCGCCCGGATCTTCGGTTATGAAGTCGTGCGACGCTGGTCGAGGGTCGAACCGCTCCTCGACCAGCTCCGCAAGGACCGGTCGCAGAACTGGCTGATGGCGGCCGTCTTCGCTTCCCGGCTCGTTCCCATTTCCTTCGATGCCATCAGCTATGCAGCGGGGCTGACGCCGCTCGCCTTCTGGCGGTTTGCGATCGCGACGCTCGTCGGGGTCATCCCGATCAGCTTTCTGCTCGCCTATTTCGGTGAGGAGTTCATCACCGCCGATCCGGCGCGCATGATGATCATCGCTCTCATCGTCGGCGGCATCACGCTCGTGCCCGTCGGACTCAAGCTCCTGTGGGACCGGTATCGAACCCGCTAGTTCAGTTCATTTCGGCTCAAGGTCACACCATATAGCTCATGTCCGAGGCGCCGGTGGGATAGGCGAACATGGTCGCCTTCAACTGCTCCGCCGTGAGACCGTGGCGGATCGCCAGGGCAAAAACATTGATCACCTCGTCGGCATGCGGTCCGACCAGGTGGGCGCCGAGGATGTGATCCGTCCCCTCATCGGCAATCACCTTGAACCCGTAGGTGGGTTCGGCCGCCTGGCGCGCCGTGAACCAGTCGGACGCCTTTTGCGCTTTCACGCGGATTTTGAGCCCTTTCCGGCGCGCTTCGGCTTCGCTCAGCCCCACAGCCGCGATGGGCGGGATCGTAAAAGCCACGCTCGGTACGCCGCTATAGTCCGGCTTGTGGCGGTTGCCTTCCAGAAGGTTGGCCGCCACCACCTTCGCGTCGTGGCTCGACACCGGCGTCAGCGGCGGCCCCATCTGCGCGGCATCGCCTGCCGCATAGACCGCCGGGTTCGAAACGCTCTGCAGATATTCGTTGAGCTGCAAGCGGCCATCCTTCACCGCGACGTTCGCGGCGTCCGGATCGAGGCTGCCGAGAGCCGGCACCCGGCCCGCCGCATGCACGACCAAGTCCGCCTCGACGTCAATCCGTCGCCCGTCGGACGAGGCTTTCACCCGGTATCCGTCCGCTTCCTTTTCGATCGCTTCGACGACCGTGCCGGTGCGCACATCGATTCCAAACGTCTCGAACTTTTCCATGAGCCAGTCGACCAGTTCCGGCTCGAAATGCTTGAGCATGCGCTTTCCGCGCTGCAGGACCGTCACCTGTGCACCCGCGCGCGCCGCTATATGCGAGAACTCGGCGGCGATATAGCCGCCGCCGACCAGCGCGATCCGGCGGGGAAGGGCTTCCAGCTCGAGGAACCGTTCATTGTCGATCAGATGCTCCTCGCCCGGAATGCCGAGCTTCATGGGCTCGGCGCCCGAGGCGATCAGGATGTGATCGGCTTGGAGTGCCTCGCCGTCGACCTCCAGCATATTGCGGCCGGTGAAGCGCGCTTGCCCGTGAAAGGTGTCGATGCCCTTGTCGGCAAACGCCTCTTCGCGGTTCCCCGGCACCGGGTCCGTGAAGCTGCGCTTGAAGGCGATCAGATCCGGCCAGTCGATGCGCGTGTCGCCGGCAACGCCCTTGCCGTGCATACGAACGGCGTGGTCGGCCGCCATGGCGCCGGCTACCAGCATCTTCTTCGGATCGCAGCCGCGTAGCGGGCATGTGCCGCCAAAGGGGCGGAAATCGACGACGGCGACGCTCCGGCCAGCGCCGCGCACGCGCATCGCCGCGACCGTCGCCGCCGTTCCGGTGCCGATAATGACGAGGTCGTATCGCTTGGCCATCTCCGAACTCCCCCTATCTCAGGCGCCCTGGCCGAGATTCATCATCAGCCCGCCGTCGAGCGTGAAGGTCTGGCCGCTGGCATAGTCGGCATCTTCGGAGGCGAGGTAGACCGCCAGATGGGCGATCTCCCAAGGCTCGGCGGCGCGTTTCCAGGGAATGCTCTGGACCTGCTTCTCGTAAACCTTGCGGTCTTCCACCGCCGGCTGGTTCATCGGCGTCATCACCATGCCCGGCGCGATGTTGTTGACGTTGATGCGGTCGGGCGCAAGCTCCAGGCACAGCGTGCGGGTGAGATTGCGCAGGCCGCCTTTGGCGCAGTCGTAGCCGGCCGAGCCGATGCGCGGAATGTCCTGATGCACGGAGGTGACGTTTACGATCTTGCCCTTGCCGCCGGCGGCCCGCCGCATACGGATGAAGTGCTGGCAGCAATAGAAGGGGCCGTAGAGATTGGTCTTGATCTCCCGGTCCCAGTCTTCCGGCGGCATGTCGGCCACCTGCTTGCCGGTGGAATCGATGCCGGCATTGTTGACCAGGACGAAGGGGGTGCCGAGCTTGTCCTCCGTCTCCCGGAAGACGCGCTCCACCTGCGCCGGGTCGCGCTGGTCGCACTGGACGACGAGGGCGCGCCGGCCCGCCGCCTCCACCTGGCCACGCGTCTCCTGCGCGCCCTTTTCATCGTGGAAATAGGTGATCGTCACGTCGGCGCCTTCTTCCGCGAAGGCCTTGGCCGTGGCCTGGCCAATGCCCGAATCCGAGCCGGTAACGATGGCGACCCTGTCCTTCAGCTTGTCGGTCATGATCTTCTCCTTGGATGGTTGGGCGTCATGGGTCGAGAGCGGCCTTGAGGTCGATCACGGCGCCGATGAAGGCGGAATGGACGAATGCCTGGGGAAAGTTTCCGAGCATGCGTCCGGCCTCCGGGTCTCCTTCCTCCGCAAACAGCCCGAGATCGTTGGCGCAGGCGAGGGCGGCATCCAGGATGCCCCGGGCACGCTCCACCTCACCGCGCATGATCCAATACTGGGCGACCCAGAAAGTGCCCGCCAGGAAAGCGCCTTCCTTGCGGGAATCGGAGCATTCCAGGCGACGCCAGTAGAGCAAACCGTTCCACGACCACTCGTGTTCCAGTGCCGCCATGGTCGCCAGCATCTCCGGCGTGTCTGGCGCGGTATAGGCCCAGACGGGAAACAGCGCGGCCGAAACGTCGACCTCCTCGCTGCCGGCATAGACCGCGTAGGCGCCCCTCGACGTCAGGCAATTCTCCGCCACGAAAGCGCGGATGTCCCGCACGGCCGCCCGCCAGCGCGCGGCTTGCTCCGGATCCGGCGAGAAGCCGGCGAGCGAATCGAGCCCGCAGGCGGCGACCACCTTTCCGGCGGTATATTGGCGCGTGACCGGCTCTTCCCAGATGCCGTGGTCGGGCTCGTGCCAGTGCGCGGCCAGGAAATCGGCGATGGCGGCAACCGTGTCCCAGTGTGGCCTCCGCTCCGTCCGCTGGTAGATGAGCTTGGCCGCAAGCAGCACATTGGCGAAGGCATCGAGCTGCAACTGGTCGCGGGCATCGTTGCCGATGCGCACCGGGCGGCTTTCCAGATGCCCGGCCAGGTCGAGAAGCTGCTCCGGCGGCGCCTTTTCATAGTCGAGCGTGGTGAAGACGGGCACCGGGTAATGCCTGGAGCTGCCGCGCGAGGAGCAGATGAAATCGAGATAGCGCTCGCCCTCGGTAAGATCGCCGCCCAGCCGCGCGAGGGCGCTGACGATCATGCCAGCATCCCGCAGCCAGACATAGCGGTAGTCCCAGTTGGCGCTGCCGCCGGCAATTTCGGGGAGCGAGGCGGTGGCGGCGGCGACGATGCCGCCCGTCTTCTCGTGCGTCAGGAGCCTGAGCGCCCGCAGGGAGGCCGAGACCTCGCGTTCATAGGGACCCGAATAGGAGGCGCCGGAGAACAGCCGGCGCCAATGCTCGACCGTGGCGGAGAGCCAACCCTCGATCCCGGCGCGATCGGGCCGGGGAAGTTCGCCGCCGGCAAGGACGGCCCAGCCCTCACGGCCTTGCGGCACCGTGAACCCGATCGCGCCGCCGTCGATGCTCAGCGGACACGAGGTGTAGAGGCGATGCCTTCCGTCGGTTATGGCCACGGCCCCGGCGATCTCGAAGGTCGCCGGATTGCCGCCATAGTTCGGCCGCGGCTCGAGGACGAACCGCATGTCGCGGGGAGGGGCGGAGAAAAGACGGCAGACGAGCCCTTCCGGCGCGTCCGGACCGGCGGGCATGAAGTCGGTGATGGTCCACTCGCCGCCAGGCACCGCCAGGACGGTCTGCAGGACGGCGCTGTCGTCGACATAGGCGCGGCGAAGGGGCCGGGCTTCGGCGACATCGAGCCGCCAGGATCCGCCTCCCGGATCAAGCAGCGAGGCGAAAAGGCTTGGGCTGTCGAACCGGCCCGGGCAGTACCACAGTATATCGCCCCGCCGGTTGAGCAGGGCGACCGTGCGCCGGTCGCCGATCATGGCCAGGTCGCGTATGGCGTCGTCGCTTTCCATCTCGGACAGCTCCGCTTCTCCTCTTGTCTCGCCGGAGCACCGGCCCTTCACCGGAAGAGCGGTCTGCGCAACGCCTCAGGCGATGTCTTCCCGCAGTCCCTTGCGCGCCACCGAGATCTGCTCGACCTGCTCGGGATAGAAGCAGAAATGGCCCTTGATCCGCGGGCACTCCGGCAGCGGGTTCTCATAGGCCCAGACCGCATTCTCCGCGGCTTCGTCATCGACCTTCAGCGACCAGTATGAGGCCGTGCCCTTATAGGGACAGATCGAGGTCCGCTGCGAAGGCACAAGGAACTCGCTCCGGACATCCCCGGGCGGGATGTAGTAGCGCGTCGGCAGGCCGGTCTCGAACAGGTAGAGGGCGCGGTGGGTGCGGGCGACCGTCTGGCCGGCGAACACCACCTTCACCTCGCGCGAGCTGGGCCGGACGTCGATGCGGTGATACGGGTCGCGGGGATGGCCGAACACCTCCTCGTCCTCCTCGAACCGGCGGTCGAGCCTGTCCCAATAGAATGCGACGTGGCCTTTGATCTGGTCCGATTCCGGGGTCGGGCTCTCATAGCTCCATGCGGCGTTTTCCAGCCGCTTCGTGCCGATCCTCACGTTCCAGTAGGAGGCATCGCCCTTGAACGGACAATGGGTGGCGTGGTCCGTCCGCTCCATCAGGTCGAGGCGCACATCCCTGCGCGGAAAGTAATAGACCGGCATATGGCCTTTCTCCAGCAGGAGCACCGCGTCGACCGAATCCGCAACGGCCTCGTCGCCGACAATGGCGCGGATGCGCTTCGGGCTAGGCTCAAAGCTGAGATGCTGTCTTGTGCCGTTCATCGTGTCTCTCCAGGGGTTCGTAGACCAGGCCGAGCACGAGGCCGAACATGGCGTGCGAGAAGAGGGCGACCCAGCCGCGCGCATCGGCGAACCACGGGAAAACCGCGGTGAAGCCGTAGAAGTTCACCACGTAGATCACCAGTCCGAACACGAGGCCGGCAATCATGGCCGCCATCAGGCCCAGTTCCCACCGGCTGATAATCCACCCGAGAATGATGGCGTAGATGATCGACAGCGGGAAGTGGATCAGCATGGCCACCATCAGCGCCATGGCATCGAACGTATCGGGCGGCGGCAGGATTTCGCGGCCCATGGCCATCGCCGCGATCATGCGGGGCGGCGCCCACATGCTCATCGGCTGGAACATCTGTACGAGAAGCATTTCCAGCATCATGAACACGACACCGGCGACGATGCCGGCCGCTATCGCGGCTTTCCAATCGAGCGTTCTTGTCATGTCATCCTCCGCTGCAGTCCGAGCGGGCGGTGGGCGACTGCGGCATCCGATCCGGGGATTCGATGGCGCGCAATTCCGGACGGGAAACCGGTTTCCACTTTCCGTGGAACTGCTTCTGGCGCCCGGCGCTCGGGATTACCTGTCCATAACAGTGTGCTTGTGAGACTGTTCCTCGATCACGATATCATGATCGAACGGGCCGTACTCCGGCCGTGGTGCCTGGTCTCGCTTGCAAATGCATATGGGCGGCTAGGGCCTGCGTCAGCGGCCCGGTTCCACTTCCTCGAGCGCGACCTTGTATCCCCAGAGCCGCTCGACATGCCTGAGCGTCGCCTCCCTGCTGGAACTGTCCAGCGGCACGCCCTCGCGTCGCGAGGCGCGCAGGTGCAGGCAACGATCCCCCAGAAGGTCGGCGTCGACCACCTGGATGTCCGGTTCCAGGGTGGATATGTCGTGGTTGCTGGCCAGCACGTCCCGCAGATGCCGGTAGCCGCGGGCGTCATGGATGCCGGTCACGGTATAATAGGGGTCGCCGGCATCGTCGGACAGCGCAAACATCCGGAACCGGCGCATCACCGCGGGACTGAGGAACTGCTGGATGAAACTCTCGTCGCGATAGTTCGCCCAGGCGTGCTTCAGCACGTTTCGCCAGTCGCCCTTGCCGGCAATATCGGGAAACCACTCGCGGTCTTCCTCGCCCGGCTCCTCGCAGATGCGGCGTATGTCCTGCATCATGGCAAAGCCCAGCGCATACGGGTTGATGCCGCCGAAACGGGGATCGTCGAAATCCGGCTGGGTCAGCACGTTGGTGTGGTTGTGGAGGATTTCCAGCATCGCCCCATCCGTCAGGCGGCCCTCGGCATGCAGCACATTCAAAATGTAATAGTGCACGAAGCAGGCACAGCCCTCGTTCATGACCTTGGTCTGCTTCTGCGGGTAGAAATACTGGCCGACATTGCGGACGATCCTGAGGATCTCGCGCTGCCAGGACTTGAGGATAGGGCTGTAATGCTCGAGGAAGTAAAGCAGGTTCTCCTCCGGCAGCCGCATTTCCCGCTTGCGTTCCAGCATCGCGGCATCTCTCTCCCGCTCGTGGCCGGGGCGGTTGGGGATCGTGTTCCACAGATAATAGACATTCTGCTCCGCCGCCGCGCGCCGTCTCTGGCGCTGCTCCTCCGCTTCACGCAGGGAATGCTGCCGCGGGCGGCGGTGCCGAAAGATGCCCGACGGCATCAGCGCGTGGGCCGCGTCCAGCACCGCCTCGACTTCGTCCGCACCGTGCTGTTCCTCGCAGCGAGCGATATAGCGGCGTGCATAGTCCAGATAGTCGAGTATGCCTTCGGCGTCGGTCCATTGCTCGAACAGGTGATTGGCCTTGAAGAAGTGGTTATGCCCGAAGGCCGCATGCGCCATCACGAGGGCCTGCAGCGGCATCGTGTTTTCTTCCAGACAGTAGCTGATGCACGGGTCCGAGTTGATGACGATCTCATAGGCAAGGCCTCGCGCTCCCTTGCGATAGAGCCGCTCATGGTGGAGAAAATGCTTGCCGAAGGACCAGTGACGATACATCAGCGGCATGCCGATGGACGAATAGGCATCCAGCATCTGTTCGGAGGAGATGATCTCGATCTGGTTTGGATAGATGTCCAGCCCAAGGTCCTGGCAAGCCACCCGCTCTATGGCGTCGTAGGTCCGCCGCAGCGCATCGAAGTCCCAGTCGACCTGGTCGAACAGCAGCGCGGATTTGGCACGGGAAGCGTGCTCAGCCATGTCTTTCTCCCGCATGTTTCCGGGCGAAGAGTTCGCGGAAAACCGGGTAGATATCGGAAGCGCTGGCGACGCGCTTTCTGGCGAAATTGGGCCAGATTTCCCCTACCTGCCGATAGGCCTGCCATAGCTCCATGCCGCTCGCCTCGCTGTTGATCAGCCGGGCTTCCTCCTCCTCGACAATCTCGATATAGGCGAAATACTGGCAGATCTTCATCAGATCCTGCGACAGGATCGTTGCGCATTTTGGCGAATCGCCGCCGAAATTCTCACCGTCCGAGGCCTGCGCGGCATAGATATTCCATTCCGATGGCGGATAGCGTTCGTCGATGATCTGCTTCATCTTGACGAGCGCGGAACTGACCACGGTGCCGCCTGTCTGGGGGGAGTAGAAAAAGGTCTCCTCGTCCACCTCGCTCGCATCGTGGGTATGGCGGATGAAGACGATGTCCGTCTTCTCGTAGCGGCGGCTCAGGAACAGGTGAAGGAGCACGAAAAAGCGCTTGGCCAGATCCTTCTCCCGCTCTCCCATCGAGGCCGACACGTCCATGAGGCAGAACATCACGGCGTTCGCGTTCGGCTCAGGCTGCTGATCGAAATAGCTGTAGCGCACGTCGAGCGGATCGATATAGGCGATCACCTTGCGCCGCCGCATGAGCTCGTCGCGCTCGGCTCGCAGGGCGAGCAGTTCCTCGCGCTGCTCCCTGGTTGGAGAGGAGATCAGCTCCAGCAAGAGGATCCTGTGCAGCAGTTCCCGCGCCTCATCGTCCTTGGGGCGCTTCAGCCCGATCCTTCTGCCGACCGCATTGCGCATCGTGCGCGCCACATTGATGTTAGACGGCGTCCCGGTGGTGGAATATCCGGCCCGGCGCGGATGCGTTCTGGTGATTTCCTTGAGACTTCGCTTGACCAGGTCCGGAAGTTCGAGATCGTCGAAAAAAAGGTCGAGAAACTCCTCGCGCGACAGCGCGAACAGAAAATCGTCCTCTCCCTCTCCATCCGGTGAGCCGCGCCGTCCGGCGCCGCCAGCTCCACCACGCGGCGGCTTTTCGACCTTGTCCCCGGCCTGAAAGGTCTTGTTGCCGGTAAAGACCTGCTCGCGCCGGCCGCCCTCCGATGCCTGCCGAAAGCTGGGTTCGGCGATGCCGTCGGTGGGAACGGAAACACGCTCGCCGCGGTCCACGTCCGCGATGCCGCGCCGGCGCACCGCTTCGTCCACGGCCTTCTTGACCTGACCGCGCACGCGCTTGAGGAAACGGCGGCGGTTGCCCAGGCTCTTGTCCTTCGGGTTCAGGCGGCGGTCGATGAAATGGGCCATCGTGCGTTCTGCCTCCGAAGGGGGTTACCCTGCCTTGTTCACCCGCATATACCACTCGACCAGCCGCTGCACCTGGCGCTTCGTATAGCCGTGTCCCGTCATGCGCTCGACGAATTCGTGGTGCTTGGCGTCCGTCTTCTTGTCGCGCTTGGCGCCGAAGCTGATCACCGGCAGCAGCTCTTCGACCTGGCCGAACATCCGCTTCTCGATCACCTGGCGCAGCTTTTCGTAGCGGCGCCAGTCGGGATTGTGCCCCTGGTTCTCGGCACGGGCGCGCAATACGAATTTCACCACCTCGTTGCGGAAGTCCTTGGGATTGGCGATGCCGGCCGGCTTCTCGACCTTCTCAAGTTCCTTTTCCAGAACTTCGCGGTCGAAAATCTGTCCGGTGTCGGGATCCTTGTAGTCCTGCTCCTCGATCCAGGCATCGGCATAGGCGATGTAGCGGTCGAACAGGTTCTGGCCGTAGTCGGCGTAGGATTCCAGATACGCCTTCTGAATCTCGTTGCCGATGAACTCGGCATAGCGCGGCGCAAGCTCCGTCTTGAGGAAGTCCAGGTACCGGCTTTGCGTCTCCTCATCGAACTGCTCGCGCCTGACCGCCTGCTCCAGCACGTACAGAAGGTGCACCGGATCGGCGGCGATCTCCTCCGTGTCGTGGTTGAAGGTCTCCGACAGGACCTTGAAGCCGAAGCGGGTGGAGATGCCGGTCATGCCTTCGTCGACGCCGGCGGCATCGCGATATTCCTGCAGCGACTTCGCCTTGGGGTCGGCGTCCTTCAACGTCTCGCCGTCATAGACCCTGAGCTTTGAATAGAGCGTCGAGTTCTCGTGCTCGTGCAGTCGCGTGAGCACGCTGAAGCGCGCCAGAAGCGGCAAGGTTTCCGGCGCGCAGGGAGCCTCCGCCAGCGCGCTCTCGCTCAAGAGCTTCTCATAGATCTCGGCTTCTTCGGTGGCGCGCAGGCAATACGGCACCTTGACGACGCTGATGCGGTCGAGGAAGGCCTCATTGTTCTTGTTGTTCTTGAACTGGTACCACTCGGACTCGTTCGAATGCGCGAGAATGAGTCCCTGATAAGGGAAGGCACCGATATTCTCGGTGCCGACATAGGAGCCCTCCTGGGTCGCCGTCAGGAGCGGATGCAGCACCTTGATCGGCGCCTTGAACATCTCCACGAACTCCATCAGGCCTTGGGTCGTGCGGTTGAGCGCGCCCGAGTAGCTATAGGCATCCGGGTCGTTCTGACTGAAGTGCTCCAGCTTGCGGATATCGAGCTTGCCGACCAGGGAGGAGACGTCCTGGTTGTTCTCGTCGCCCGGCTCGGTCTTGGTCACGCCGATCTGGCGCAGCCGCGAGGGATAGAGCTTGACGATCGAGAACTTGGAGATGTCGCCCTCGAACTCGTCGAGGCGCTTTGCCGCCCACGGCGAAATGAGACCGGTCAGCAGCCGCTTTGGAATATTGTACTTGTCCTGCAGAAGGTCGCCCATCCGATCGGGATTGAACAGGCCGAGCGGGGATTCGAAGACCGGGCTTATCTGATCGCCCGCCTTGAGGACGTAGATCGGCTCCTGCTCCATCAACTGCTTGAGGATCTCGGCCATGGTCGACTTGCCGCCGCCCACCGGCCCCAGCAGGTAGAGGATCTGCTTGCGTTCCTCCAGACCCTGGCTGGCGTGCCGGAAGAAGCCGACGATGCGCTCGATCGTTGCTTCCATCCCGTAAAGGCGCTTGAAGGGAGCGTAGCGCTTGATCGTGCGGTTCATGAATATGCGGCCGAGACGCTGGTCCTGGCTCGTGTCGACGATCTCAGGCTCTCCGATCGCCGCCATCATTCGCTCTGCCGCCGTCGCGCGCATGGAAGGATTGTCTCTGCATCCCAGCAGATAGTCCTGGATGGAAAGCTCCTCCAGATTCCTCTGCCGGTAGTCCTCGGCGAACCGTGTATAGATCTCCATCTTTCGACATCCGTTGCTAGGGCCATTTCGCAGAAGCGGATACTCTAACTCTAAGATGGGGTTCGAATTCGCGCTGGCAATCCGATCTTTCGCTTCTGGAGAATTTTTATTGGCCGCAGCGGCGATAGCCGGTGCTGCGACGTCATGTGTGGAGGCCGGCAAGAGGCCGGGCTTCAGTTCAGGACGCTCGCGGCCGCGCGTTCGGCTTCGTCCCAGTCATCGACGGTGTTGACGTTGAAAAAGGGATCGATGGGGTCGGTCGGCCAGCTAACGGCGGCAACGCGGTAGCGGGCGGTCCAGCGGTCGATCTTGCGGATTTCCTCCTCGACCAGCGCCTGCCGCAAGGCATGGCGCAGCCTGACGTCCCACAATCCGATCACGGGATGCGTCCGCTCGTTCGAGGCCGCTACCGCAAGCTCAGCGCCTTCCTCGCGCCGTGCCTGCTGCAGGCGAGCGACGAGGTCGCGCGGCAGGAACGGACAGTCGCCGGCCACGCTGACGACCCAGTCGTTGCCGGGCAGGTTCTCCGCCGTCCAGTCGAGCGCGGCGAGTACGCCGGCGAGGGGGCCGGGAAAATCCGCCACGCTGTCGGCGATAACCGGCAGGCCGAAGCCTGCGAAGCGCGTCGGATCGCCATTGGCGTTGAGGATCAGCGCATCGCATTGCGGCCGAAGGCGCTCGACGATCAGATCGAGAATCGGCCGCCCGGCGATCGTGCGCATGGTCTTGTCGCCGCCGCCCATGCGCCGGGCGAGCCCGCCGGCCAGAACGACGCCCACCGCGGGCGCTTCAGTCGGCCCCTCGGCCGGCCCCTCAGTCGGCATTGCCGGCAGCCTTGCGCTGATGGCGGGGAGATTCTTCTTCGACCGCCGCAAGATCCTGGTCGTAGACCAAGCGCTCCTGTCCGGACAGAACGGTAAAGCGCTTGCCGCGCGCGCGCCCGACCAGGGTCAGGCCGACCTGACGGGCAAGGGCCACGCCCCAGGCGGTGAAGCCGGAGCGGGATACCAGGATCGGGATGCCCATGCGCACTGTCTTGATCGTCATTTCGGATGTGAGGCGGCCGGTCGTATAGAGGATCTTGTCGCCGGCATCGACGCCGTGGCGGAACATCCAGCCGGCAATCTTGTCGACGGCGTTGTGGCGGCCGACATCTTCCATATAGCAGACGGGCTCGCCCTTGACGCAAAGCACGCAGCCGTGGATCGCGCCGGCTTCGAGATAAAGGGAGGGCGTCGTGTTGATGGTGCGGGTCATCCCGTAGAGCCAGGAGGTGCGCAATTCAGCCTCCGGCAGCACGATGTGGTCGATGGCCTCCATGAGATCGCCGAAGGCGGTGCCCTGGGCGCAGCCCGAGGTGAGCGTCTTCTTCTTCAGCTTCTGCTCGTAATTGGTATTGCGTTCGGTGCGCACTACGACGGTTTCGATGTCCTCGTCGTAATCGACGCCGGTCACCACATCGTCCGGCTTGAGCATGTTCTGGTTGAGCAGATAGCCGAGCGCCAGATATTCGGGATAGTCGTTGATCGTCATCATGGTGACGATCTCCTGGGCGTTCAGATAGAGCGTCAGGGCGCGCTCGACCGGAACGTTCACCTCGATCGGCTGGCCGGTGTGATCGATGCCCGCCACGCGCTCGGTCAGGCGCGGATCTTCAGGCCGGGGCATGATCGTCAGGGATTGATTTCCGGCGGTTGTCTCGTGCATGTCTTCTCCAGCAGTCACGCCTTAGAACTAAAGCATCCGCCTGGGAAAAGAAATCGCCTTGGCGTAGCGCTATTGCATGTGGGGCGCGGCAAATGATTTGCTAGTCGCAGCAAGGTCTGGGAGGATTCGGGGATGCAGGGCGGTATTCCAGCGCCGATTCTTCCCATCAGCTCGCGGCAAGGAGACTGACAGCCTCATGGCGCAACTTTCCGACGACTGCTTTGCCTTCGGCGGTCCGCTGATGCCGGTCGACGAAACCGTTGCGCTGATCCGATCGCGGCTCGGCGCGGTGGAGGAGACGGAGAGCGTTCCGATCGCTTCGGCCGATGGCCGGGTGCTGGCCGAAAACATCGTCGCGCCGATCGCGCTGCCGCCCTACACCAATTCGGCGGTCGATGGCTATGCGCTGGCCGGCGACGAGATTCCGCAGGATGCGCCGCGTGCGTTCGCTGTTTCCGGGCGTTTGCAGGCGGGCTCGCCCGAGCGCTTGAGTATTGCCGCCGGTCAGACCGTGCGCATCTTCACCGGCGCGCCGATGCCCGAAGGCGCCGACACGGTTTTCATGCAGGAAGACGTGCAACAGGCCGGGGAGGGCCGGGTGATCCTGCCGCCCGGCCTGCGCCGCGGCGCCAATGTGCGGCCGCAAGGCGAGGATATCGCGCAGGGCCAGACCGTGCTGCGGCAGGGGCAGCGGCTGCGCCCGCAGGACGTCGCGCTGGCGGCCGCACTGGGCCTGACCTCGGTGAAGGTTCGCCGCCCGGTCCGCGTGGCCGTGTTTTCGACCGGCAATGAGATCGTGGAGCCGGGTGCCGCGCGCGGGCCTGCGCAGCTCTTCGATTCCAACCGCTTCATGCTGACGGCGATGCTCGCACGCCTCGGCTGCGCGGTCGGCGATTTCGGCATTCTGGATGACGATCAAGCGCCGATCGCCGATGCGCTGGAGAATGCCGCGGCGGGTTATGATCTTATTCTCGCGTCCGGCGGCGTTTCTACCGGCGAGGCCGATCACGTGAAAGCCGCGGTCGAGAGCGTCGGGACCCTGGTCTTCTGGCGCGTGGCGATCAAGCCCGGCCGGCCCGTTGCCATGGGCGTGGTCAGGGGCATGCCGTTCATCGGACTGCCTGGCAATCCGGTGGCGAGCTTCGTCACCTTCGCCCATATCGCTCGCGCGGCGGTGCTGGCGCTTGCCGGCGCAATCGATCCGGCCCCGCTGTTCACGCCGCTGCGCGCCGCATTCACCTATCGCAAGAAGCCGGGGCGCAGGGAATATGTGCGCGCCAATCTTCGACCGGGCGAGGATGGCGTTATGGAAGCGGTAAAGTTTCCGCGCGAAGGCGCAGGTCTCCTGTCCTCGCTCGTCGAAACGGACGGGCTGATCGAGCTCGATGAAGAGACCGTCGAGGTAAGCCGCGGCGATAGGGTGCGTTTCCTCCCATATTCGAGCATGTTCTGACCATGACAGGCGGCAAATTGACAAGCGCGCCGGGCTGGACCAACGTCGCGTCATGACAACCGATATTCTCGATCTCTCGGGGCTGAAATGCCCGCTTCCAGCTCTCAAGACGCGCAAGGCACTGAGCCGGCTGACGCCCGGCAGCCGGCTCGAAGTCCATTGCACCGATCCGCTGGCGGCAATCGACATTCCCAACCTGCTCAACGAAACCGGCGACCGGCTCGAGGGCTCGCTTCGCGACGGCGACCGCCTCATCTTCCGCATCGAGAAGGCCGGGGCGGCATGACGGCGACGGAACCCGATTACCTCACCACGCGCGAGCTTGCCGATCTGCTGCGCATCAAGGAGCGTAAGGTCTATGACCTTGCCGCCAGCGGCGATGTGCCTTGCGTCCGGGTCGTCGGCAAACTCTTGTTCCCGCGCGGCGAGGTCGCGGCCTGGATCGCGGCCTCGCGTTCCGGGCCTACGGCACCGACCGCACGCGTGCCGCTGATCCTGGCCGGAAGCCACGATCCGCTGCTTGAGTGGGCGTTGCGTGAATCCGGCAGCGGCATCGCAGCCTTTTTCGACGGCAGCCTGGATGGCGTGGAGCGCCTTTCCCGCGGGGAGGCGGTTGCCTGCGCCATGCATGTGCATGAGGGTGAGGGGGCGTGGAACACCGACACGGCGAGGCGCGCGGTGGGCGATCGGCCAACGGTGCTGATCGAGTTCGCGCGCCGTCAGCGTGGCCTGATCGTGCCCGCGGGCAATCCCCAGGCGGTGACGGGCCTGCGCGATATTGCCGGTCTCCGCGTCGTGCGCCGCCAGCGGAGCGCCGCCAGCCAGGGCCTGTTCGAGACCTTAGCCGGAGAGGCGGGTATCGACGTGGCAGCATTGGCGGGGCCCGCCTCTCCGGCGCTCACGGAGGACGAGGCCGCGCTGCAGGTGCAGGAGGACAAGGCCCAGGTGGCCTTCGGCCTGGCGGCGATGGCGGCGCGCTATCGTCTTGGCTTCGTACCGCTTCTCGAGGAGCGGTTCGACATATTGGTCTGGCGCCGTGACTATTTCGAAGCGCCGTTTCAGACTTTCATGCGCTTTCTTTCGGGAAAGCCGTTTGCCGACCGGGCCGGGGAGCTGATGGGTTACGATATCAGTGGGCTTGGGCGCGTCCATTTCAACAGCGATGCGGGGTGATCGGTTCACTGTTTCACGGAAACGCTGAATCCATCCTGCTGTATCACTCTACGCAACTCCGGGCGGGAAACCGGCTTCGACTTTTCCTCGGATGGCTCTATCTCCGGGCGTTCGGAAAGAAGAGCTGCTGGCCGTCGATCTTGAAGCCGGCGATGGCTGCCTGGCCTTCCGGACCCGTCAGCCAGTCGATGAAAGCCTGCCCTTCCTCTGCCTTCACGTTGGGGTGCCTGTCCGGATTGACGAGAATGACGCCGTATTGATTGAAGAGCTTCGGATCGCCTTCGACCAATACTTTGTGGCCGGCCTTGTTCCCGTAGGAGATCCAGGTGGCGCGGTCGGTCAGCGCATAGGCGCCCATGCCAATTGCCGTGTTGAGCGTCGCCCCCATTCCGGAACCGGTCTCGCGGTACCATTCTCCCGACGCCGACCCGACATCGATCCCGGTCTCCTTCCACAGCTGCAGTTCGGCCTTGTGCGTGCCCGAATCGTCGCCGCGCGAGGCGAAGGGCGCCTTGCTTTCTCCGATTTTCCGCAGCGCGGCGACAGCATCCCGTGATCCGCCGACGCCGGCAGGATCATCCTCCGGTCCGACCACGACGAAATCGTTGTACATCACGTCGAGCCGTTCCACGCCCCACCCGTCGGCGACGAATTTTTCCTCCGCTGGCCTGGCATGCACCAGAAGAACGTCGCCGTCGCCGTTTTGAGCATTCTTGATCGCCTGGCCCGTGCCAACCGCGACGACACGCACCTCGATGCCGGATTTATCGGTGAATGCCGGGAGGATCGTATCGAACAGGCCGGAATTCTCCGTCGACGTCGTCGACTGGACGATGATGAAGCGGTCCTGGGCCACGCTTACCGCCGGTCCCACTATGAAATGGATGGCCAGCATGGCGGCAAAGACGAGCAGTGGGCGCGGATTTATCATCGTTTCCTCCAATATGAATCTGTTCAAACCAGCAGCCGACCGGCGATGAAGTCGCGGGCTGCGGGTGATGAGGGAGCGTCGAAAAAGACATTCGCCGGCGTTTGCTCGGTTACTTTCCCGCGATGCATGAACACGACCTCGGCGGCGAGACGTCGCGCCTGGCCCAGATCGTGCGTCACCATCACGATCTTCGTGCCTTCTTCCGCAAAGCGGTGGATCAGGGCTTCGATCCGATGCGTCGAGGCGGGATCGAGGCTCGATGTCGGCTCGTCCAGGAAGAGCAGATCGGGTGAGGCGGCAACCGCCCGTACCAGGGCGAGCCGCTGTTGCTCCCCGCCGGAAAGCGTGCGCGCGCGCTGCCGCGCCATGTCGGCCAGCCCGCCCATCTCGAGAAGCTCGCGCAGCCGCTCACGACGGCTGAACCCGCGATATCCGTGTGCGGCGGCCAGCGCATAGTCAATATTGGCCTGCACGGAGCGGCGCAGGACCACCGGCCGCTGAAAGACCATGGCCTGCCGGCGGCGCACCCGGGCGCTCATCTGCTGGGCGTTGAACAGCACCGTGCCTTCGCTGGCCGCAATGAGGCCGTGCAGGAGGCGCAAGAGCAGGCTCTTGCCGGCGCCGTTCGGCCCCATGACGATGGTCGGCCCGCCCGCCTGCAGCGTCAGACGGTCGATATCGACGAGGCGCTTGCCATTCACGGTGAAAACCAGGCCCGCCGCGCTCACCGGCAGGACGGAGCCCGTATCCGCTCCGGCCGAACCCTCCGCTGGGGCGATGCGGGGCTCGAGGGAATGGGCGAGGGCGGCGTCAGGCATGAGCGACACGCTCCGACCTGACGCCCAAGAGGCCGACCGCCGCGTTTACGGAAATAGCGATGAGCATGAGGATGGCTCCGAGCGCCAGTGCCAGCGCCAGATTGCCCTTCGAGGTTTCGAGCGCGATCGCCGTCGTCATGACGCGGGTGACGTGGTTGATGTTGCCGCCGACGATGATGACGGCGCCGACCTCGGCGGTCGCGCGGCCGAAGCCGGCGAGAACCGCTGTCATCAAGCTGGTCCGCCCGTCCCACAGGAGCGTGGGAACCGAGGCAAGTCGCGATACGCCCATCGAACGCAACTGTTCGGCATATTCGGCATCCAGATCTTCGACCACCTGTCGCGTCAGGGCGGCGACAATCGGCGTGACCAGGATGACCTGCGCGATGATCATGGCGGTGGGTGTGTAAAGCAGTTGCAGAACGCCGAGCGGGCCGCTGTTCGACAGCAAGAGGTAGACCATCAGGCCGACCACCACAGGCGGCAGGCCCATGAGCGCGTTGATCAGGACGATGAGGGTCCGCCTGCCGGCAAAGCGTCCCACTCCCAAGGCTGCACCGATCGGCATGCCGATCATCGCGGCGATGGCAACGGCAGTCAGCGAGACCTTCAGGGAGAGCAGGACGATCGACCATAACTCAGGATCGCCCGACAGGATCAGGTTGACGGCCAGGAAGAACGATGAGGCGAAATCCTGCATAATTGGATGATACTTCCGTTGTGCTCATTATTCCAGGAAATAATGGTCGATAACGACGAGAAAGTCGATTGCCCTGTAATGCGATATATCGGGAACCGATAAAAGGTGACTGTATAAGTCTAGTTAAATAAATCACTGATGTTGTTCATTTTGATACGCAAGTATCATTGTAAAACTTTCGATTTGTTGCTTTATTTATTTCGGGAGGTGCCTGTGCCGATTCAAAGCGTCGCAAAGTCGACAATGCTGACTGAGTCTGAGCGACTGCGAGCCGATCTCTACCGACTGCTCGCACGGCTTCTCTCGGCCCCGCCCGATTTTCAGTTGCTGCAGACGCTGAGCGAGCTTTCCGGCGACGATACGGAGCTGGGCCGCGCGATCGGAGAGCTTTCGGCAACGGCCGGTGCGATGTCCGCCGGCGAGGCGGGCGAGGAGTATCACAATCTCTTCATCGGTGTCGGCCGCGGCGAACTCGTTCCCTATGGATCCTACTATCTGACGGGGTTCCTGCACGAGAAGCCGCTGGCGCGCCTGCGCAACGACATGGCGCCGCTGGGCATTGGCCGCTCGCCCAAAGTGACCGAGCCGGAGGATCATGCGAGCGCGCTGATGGAGATGATGGCGGGGCTTATCGACGGCACCTTCGGCGCGCCGCAGACGCTCACCGTCCAGAAGCAGTTTTTCGAAAAGCATGTCGGGTCATGGATGCCGCATTTCTACGGCGATCTCGAAACAGCACGGACGGCTCGGCTCTATCGTCCCGTCGGCACGATCGGCAGGCTTTTCATGGAGATCGAAGTGGCGGCGTTCGACATGTAGCGCATCTTCGACGTCGCACGGGTCCGGTGAATGTGCCCTGCCGGACGAAGAGGCAAAGCGGGCAGGCGAAAGGGAGACAGACATGACGGCCAAGGCCGAAGACGCAAAAACGGATCGTCGTACTTTCCTCAAGTTTGCAGGTCTCGGGAGCGTTGCCGGCGGCACCGCGCTGGTGACCGGCAAGAAAGCCGAGGCGGTGGAGGCGAAGTCCAACGCCTCCGGCGCAGGCTATACGGAAACCGATCATGTGAAGGCGTTCTACAAGTCGGCGCGCTTCTGACGCCGCGGACAAGAAAACCGGTTTGCAGGCGACTGCAACGGAGGAAACGGAGACGACCATGCTCAGGAAGAAGGCAAATGGAGCGGCGAGAGGCCACCGGTTGTCATCTGCGCTGTCGGAGTTCGGAAATGCGGCCGTCGACCGCCGCACTTTCCTCAAGCGCTCCGGTCTCGCCATCGGCGGGATGACGGCGATCTCGTCCCTTTCGGGCGGAATGGTGCGCAAGGCGGCGGCCCAGGGTGCCGCAGGCACAGGAAACGTCGAGATCAAGAAATCCGTTTGCACCCATTGCTCGGTCGGCTGCACCGTCATCGCGGAGGTTTCCAACGGCGTGTGGATCGGGCAGGAGCCCGGCTTCGATTCCCCGTTCAATCTCGGCGCCCATTGCGCCAAGGGCGCATCGGTGCGCGAGCATGCGCATGGCGAGCGGCGCCTGAAATATCCGATGAAGCTGGTCGGTGGCAAATGGCAGCGTGTCAGCTGGGACGAAGCCATCAACGAGATCGGCGACAAGATGCTCGAGGTGCGGGAAACCTCCGGTCCCGACTCGGTCTACTGGCTGGGCTCGGCCAAGCACTCCAACGAGCAGGCTTATCTCATCCGCAAGCTGGCCGCCTATTGGGGCACGAACAACGTAGACCACCAGGCGCGCATTTGTCATTCGACCACGGTCGCAGGTGTTGCCAACACCTGGGGCTACGGCGCGATGACCAATTCCTACAACGATATTCACAATTCGAGGGCGATCTTCCTGATCGGCGGCAATCCGGCCGAGGCCCATCCGGTTTCGCTTCTGCATCTGTTGAAGGCGAAGGAGGAAAACAACGCGCCCCTCATCGTCGCCGATCCGCGGTTTACGCGGACGGCCGCGCATGCCGACGAATATGTGCGCCTGCGGCCGGGCACCGATGTCTCCCTGATCTGGGGCATGCTCTACCACATTTTCGAGAACGGCTGGGAGGACAGGCAGTTCATCCAGAGCCGGGTGTGGGGTATGGACCAGATCCGCGCGGAAGTCGCCAAATGGACGCCGGAAGAGACCGAGCGCGTCACGGGCGTTCCAGGCTCGCAGGTCGAGCGGATCGCCCGCACCATGGCCGAGAACAGGCCCGGCACCCTTATATGGTGCATGGGCGGCACCCAGCATTCCACCGGCAACAACAACACCCGTGCCTACTGCATCCTGCAACTTGCGCTCGGAAACATGGGCGTCGCCGGCGGCGGCACCAACATCTTCCGCGGCCACGACAATGTGCAGGGCGCGACCGATCTCGGCGTTCTGGCCGACACGCTGCCGGGCTACTACGGCCTGACGGACGGCTCCTGGGCGCACTGGGCCAGGGTCTGGGAGGAGGACCTCGACTGGCTCAAGGGCCGTTTTGCCGTGCTTCGAAGCGCCAACGGCGAAGACAAGCCGATGATGAACGAGCCCGGTATAACGGTCTCGCGCTGGATCGACGGAGTGCTGGAAGCCAAGGAGAATCTGGTGCAGCCCGACAACACCAAGGTCATGGTGTTCTGGGGCCATGCGCCGAACTCGCAGACCAGGCTCCCGGAAATGCAGAAGGCCATGGGCATGCTCGACATGCTCGTCGTCATCGATCCTTATCCGACCATGACGGCGGTGCTGCAGGACCGGCAGGACGGCGTCTACCTTCTGCCGGCGGCAACGCAGTTCGAGACTTCCGGCTCGGTGACGGCTTCCAACCGCTCGCTGCAATGGCGTGAAAAGGTGGTCGAGCCGCTGTTCGAATCGCTGCCCGACCAGACCATCATGTACAAGTTCGCGCAGAAGTTCGGCTTCGCCGACCGCATGTTCCGCAATATCGAGGTCAATGGCGAGGAGCCGCTGATCGAGGATCTTACCCGCGAATACAATCGCGGCATGTGGACGATCGGCTATACCGGCCAGTCGCCCGAGCGGCTGAAGTCGCACATGGCCCACCAGCAGACCTTCGACAAGACGACGCTTCGTGGCGTGGGCGGTCCGCATGACGGTGAATTCTACGGCATGCCGTGGCCGTGCTGGGGCACGCCGGAGATGAAGCATCCGGGCTCCGCGAACCTTTACGACACGTCCATCCCGGTTGCCGAAGGCGGCATGGGTTTCCGTGCGCGCTTCGGCGTCGAGCGCGACGGCGACAACCTGCTCGCCGAAGGCTCATGGCCCGCAGGCTCGGAGATCGAGGACGGCTATCCCGAGTTCACCATGGCAATGCTGCGTGAGCTTGGATGGGATGGCGACCTGACGCCTGAGGAGATGGAGAGCATCAGGATGGTCGCCGGTTCCGACGACCAGGAAAAGATCGACGCGGTGAACTGGAAGACCGACCTTTCGGGCGGCATCCAGCGCGTTGCGATCCAGCATGGCTGTGCGCCATACGGCAACGCCAAGGCGCGCGCGGTGGTGTGGACCTTCCCCGATCCGGTCCCGCTCCATCGCGAGCCGCTCTATACGCCGCGCCGGGATCTCGTCGCCGATTATCCGACCTGGGAGGACAAGACGTTCTGGCGGGTGCCGACGGCCTATGCCTCGATCCAGAAGAACGACTTCTCCAAGGATTTCCCGATGATCATGACATCGGGCAGGCTGGTCGAGTATGAGGGCGGCGGCGACGAAACGCGGTCGAACCCGTGGCTCGCCGAATTGCAGCAGGACATGTTCGTCGAGATCAATCCCGCCGACGCCAACGATCTCGGCCTCCGGGATCGCGACGCGGTGTGGCTGCACAGTCCCGAAGGCGGCAAGATCCGGGTGATGGCGATGATCACGGAGCGCGTGGGAAGGGGCGTCGTCTTCACCCCGTTCCATTTCGGCGGCTATTTCCAGGGCGAGGACCTGCGCCACAAATATCCCGAGGGAGCCGATCCCTACGTCCTCGGCGAAGCCTGCAACACGGCCCAAACCTATGGCTACGACTCGGTGACCCAGATGCAGGAAACCAAGTCCACGCTGTGCCGGATCGAACGAGCGTAACGAGAGGAATCAAACCATGGCTAGAATGAAATTCCTCTGCGACGCCGAGCGCTGCATCGAGTGCAACGCCTGCGTCACCGCGTGCAAGAACGAACATGAGGTGCCCTGGGGCGTCAATCGCAGGCGGGTCGTCACCATCAATGACGGCAAGCCGGGCGAGCGCTCCATATCGGTTGCCTGCATGCATTGCTCCGATGCGCCGTGCATGGCGGTGTGCCCGGTCGACTGCTTCTATCAGACGGCCGATGGCGTGGTGCTGCATTCCAAGGATCTGTGCATCGGATGCGGCTATTGCTTCTATGCGTGCCCGTTCGGCGCGCCGCAATATCCGCAGGCCTCCAATTTCGGCTCACGCGGCAAGATGGACAAGTGCACTTTCTGTGCCGGCGGCCCGGAAGAGGACAATTCGGCTGCCGAGTTCCAGAAATACGGCCGCAACCGTCTTGCGGAAGGCAAACTGCCGCTATGCGCGGAAATGTGCTCGACCAAGGCGCTGCTGGCCGGCGACGGCGACACCGTCTCGAACATCTATCGCGAACGGGTCGTGGCGCGCGGCTTCGGCGCCGGCGCCTGGGGCTGGGGCACGGCCTATGAGAGCAAAGCGGGCGGCTGACGGCCGCAAGCAAGATGGGGCGGCCGGTCTTGATACCACCCGCTCATAAAACGGGCGGCTCGCATTGCGGGCCGCCGATCGCTTGCGCTCGATCGCTCCGGGCGGCACAATCGACGGTGCATCAAGGGCCGCCGTGCCCTGGAGGAGAACGAATATGTCCAGCCTGAGGGCACTGCGCATCTGGCTCCCGCACGTTTTCCCGGGTCTGCCGGTGCTGGTTTGCGCGGTTCTGGTTTCCATGGCGCTGACCGGCGCAGGGCTCGCGCAGAGTTCGGTTCGTCCGCCCGAGGGAGCGGTCAGCGGCGATGCCGGTCCCGTCGGCGGCGCGGTGCCCGGCGATGCGCTTGGCACGACATCCGACTCCGAGATCTGGCGGGGCGTGCGCCAGGGCGTTGCCGGCACGGTCTCCATTCCCGACAGGAACGCGGCCGTCCTGGTTCAGTCCGACGGGGAGAGCTGGCGGCTTCTGCGCAACGGGCCGATGTTCGATTATCTCGGCCTGGCGATGATCGGGACATTGGTGCTGTTGTCGCTTTTTTTCGCGTTCCGCGGCCGCATCCGCGTCGAGCACGGCTTGTCGGGCGTCAGGATCAAGCGCTTCAGCATGATCGAACGGACGGCCCACTGGCTGATGGCGCTTTCCTTCATCATCCTCGCCATCAGCGGCCTCAACATTTCATACGGGCGCGAGCTGATCATGCCGCTGATGGGCAGGGAAGCTTTCGGCCCGATGGCGGGCTTCCTCAAGCAGACGCACAATTATGTCGCCTTCGCCTTCATGCTGGGCCTGGCCGGCGCCTTCGTCATGTGGATCGTGCACAACCTCCCCAGCCGGCACGATCTGATCTGGATCGCGAAGGGCGGCGGAATGTTCGGCAAGGGAGTGCACCCCCCGGCCTGGAAGTTCAATGCGGGGCAGAAGATCGTTTTCTGGCTCGTCATGATTGGCGGCCTGTCGCTCTGCCTGTCGGGGTGGGCTCTGCTGTTCCCGTTCGAACACGCTTATTTCAGCGACACATTCGCGGCGCTTTCGGCGATCGGCATCGACATTCCCGCCTGGTTCGGACTGCCCGAGCCGCCCTACACGCCGATCCAGGAACAACAGTTCAATTCGGTATGGCATGCGATCATGGCCGTCTTCATGATCTGCGTCATCTTCGCCCACATCTATATCGGCACGATCGGCATGGAGGGCGCATATGACGCGATGGGCAGCGGCGATGTCGATCTGAACTGGGCGAGGGAACATCATTCGCTCTGGGTCGAGCAGATCGAGGCGGAGGAGGCTCGTTCGTCCGACGATGTAAAGCCTCAGCCGGCCGAATAGGTCCTGCCCAGGGCTGATCAATGATACCAGGTGCCTATGGGATACATGGAGAACGGGCAATAATGAGAGCATTCCTCTTGAGCGTGGTGATCCTTCTGGTCGTCGCGCTTGGCGCCGGTTTCGTGCTCAACTCGCAATTCGAGACCTCTGCCGAAAGGGCCTATTCAACGGGCAATGTCAGGCTCCGGTGAATGGGGATCACGGAGCGGCGGGTGGCGCCGCAGGCGAACGCCGCGCCGTTCAGCCAACCTGTCTCAACGGAACACGAGGAGGAAACGATGAGCGAAGAAGCTTTCAACATGTCGCTGCGCAAGTTCTTGAAGCAGGTCGGCGTGACCTCGCAGTGCCAGATCGAGGAAATTGTCCGTTCGGGCAAGGCGGGGCCGGGCAAGCTGAAGGTCAAGATGGTACTGACGGCCGAAGGCACGGAATTGAACCACGTCGTTACGGGAGAGATCGAACTGCCGTGAGCGCGACCGGACCGATCCAGCCATCATTCGGCGCGCCGCAGTTTCCGCCGGCCTTCAGGAGTTTCGCGGTCGTCGACGGACAGGAGCCGATGGCCGCGGCTGTGGCAGCGGTGGCTGGAGGCGAGGGCGGAGCAGGGGATCTATTCTGGTCGACCGATACCGACCAAGCGGCGGCGGCCTTCGTGCTCGAACCTGAAGTTCCGCTTTCCAGGGCAATCCAGATGGCACCGGTGCTGATGGTGGCCATCGGCGACGCGCTGGGCGCGATCGGCCCGCCCGCTCTGGCCATCACCTTCCGCTGGCCGCTCACGGTGCTGGCCAATGGCGGTGCCGTCGGCGGCGTCTTTGTCGCCGTTCCCGACGGCGTGGTGCCGTCGCAGGTTCCGGGCACCTTGATCGTCGGCTTCAATCTTGCCGTCGAATCAGCGGCCGGCGACGGTGAGCCCGGCCATCATCCGGACAGCACCGCCCTCCACGAGGAAGGATGCGGCGATCTCGACCGCACGGTCCTGGTCGAAGCCGTGGCACGACATTTTCTGGCTTGGATCGACAGCTGGCTTCAGGACGGGTTTTCCACCGTGCGTCAATCATGGATGTCGCGTGCGTACGATCTGGAGCGCCCCGTCAAGCTCGCGCTGGCCGGGGGAAATCGGGCCGGGACGATGATCGGGCTGGATGAGGACGGCAGCCTTCTTCTCGAGGCCGGCCGTTCCATAGATGCTGTTCCACTTGTGGACGCGGTGGAGCCATGCCGGTGAGCGAAACGATCCATGCGCGGCCGGACGGCGGCCGCAGGCCCATCTGGAAGTCGGCCGGCCTGCATCTGACCGGCCGGCTCGACAGTGGCTGGCTCGCCGTTTCGCCGGATCTCCTGCGCGCCTATTACACGCGGCCCGAAATACATCCCATCGAAACGAGCTGCCGCAACGAGCACCTGCTGTTCGAAAAGCTGATGGAGGTCCCCGATGCGCCGGTGGCGGACGCCGAACTTACGGCGATCGCCGACCGGGACGCGGCCGACAATTACCGCCTGCTCCTTCGATACCGCGACCATTTATTGAAACACGGTTCGATCGAGGCCGGCTATCGGGCGCTATTCGAGACCGGCGCGCCACAGGTCCCGCCGGTCTTTATCGAGCAACTGGTCCATCTCATCATCTCCAACATGCTCGATGGCGAAAGCGACGTCTTCATCCTGCGCGCGGCGGAGCTGTTCTTTCGTGATCAGAAGGCGACGGTTGCCGACGATCGGCTGATGCTGGCCGACGCCGAAGTCGTGGAAATGTATTCGCAGACCGGAGGGCTGGGCGGACTGGGCGCGCTGCTGGCCGAGGCGGGGACGGCGATGCGCGAGGTTTCGCTCGACGTGCTTACCGAGGAGAACGCTGCAAGTTATCCGGAGCGTGCCGACCAGTTCAATTTCGCGCTCGATTTCCGCTTCACACAGCCGGGGCAGGACGCGCTGGCCCGCGTGATCGAGCGCTGGATCGTCCATTTCTTCCGTCTGCCGGTGCGCGTCCAGGCCGTCCGGTCGATCACCGACGAGCGCTGGTCCTGGCATGTCGGACTGGACGCACAGGCGACGCAAATCCTCAACGCGCTCTATGAGGGCGTGGCGGTCGGCGAGGACGATCTGGGGCGGATCATGGCGCTGTTCCGCCTTGAGTTTCTTGAGCAGGATCGCATCATCGAAACGATGCGCGGCAAACCCGCCTATCTGGGAATGGCCATGACGACGGACGGTCTCGTGCGCCTGAAGCCGCAGAACCTGCTCACGAACCTTCCGTTGAAGGACGACCGGCAGTGAAAGGAAATCGTGCATGACAGCTCCCGCAGCCGCAACCGCAAGAGCCCGCTGGCCGCGCCTTGTGGCCCTGGTGCTTGCCATCCTGCTGGGCGTGGCCGGCTGGTTCGTCTGGCAAAATGCCGACAGCCGCAGCGCCGCCAGACCGCTTTCGGCGGATCAACTGCCGGGTCTGGGGATGCCCGCCGAGGTAGCGAACTGCATCGACAAGCGTGAAGCGGAAATCAACGCGCTGCTCGACGAGGGGCTGATGGAGGCGCATGCCGCCGAATTGTCGCTGCAACGCGCGCGTTCGTTTTGCGTGCAGCAAAATTAGGGCAGTTCCAGGAAAAGCGGGAGCCGGTTCCCGCCCCCGGTAAAACAATAGTCGGATCGGCTTACTGTCCGCGAAACGGTGAAGCGATCTGAGGCGTGCTCCTGAAAGACGAGCATGCTTCCGGAGAAGATCATTCCTCGCTCAGGAAATCCTCGACCGAAAGTCCTTTCTTGCCGGCTTCCCTGTAGTCGTCGGTGGTGCGCGTGCGCGGACGCTGCGACATCGCGAAGGGATCGCGGCCTCCGGACGAGAGCACCTCAAGCCGGCAGCTATCGCACATCTCAAGCAGCGAAATCCGCTCGTCGCTCTGGAACATCCAGTGCTTGCCGCCGAGCTTGTCCTTCACCCGCTCGAGCACGCCGCGTGAGGCAAAAGGCTTGCCGCAGCGGGTGCATTCGGCTGGCTCGTCCTCGTTCAGCGTTACCGGTTGCATCACGTTCGGCGCAAGATTGTAGCGCGGCGACAAGGTGATCGCGTCTTCCGGGCAGGTGGCGGCACAGATGCCGCATTGCACGCAGGCCGATTCGACGAACCGCAATTGCGGCTTTTCCAGATTGTCGCGCAGCGCATCGGCCGGACAGGCGGAAACGCAGGCCATGCAGAGAGTACACGCCTCCTTGTCCACCTCGACCGCGCCATAAGGCGCGGAGGGCGGCAGCCGGATGATCTCTTCGCCGGCGCTGCCCGCGCCTGCAATAAGGGCGAGCGCTGCGCGGGCCACTTCTCGTTTGCCGCCGACGGGAGCGAAAGCCGTATGGGCGACTTCGGGCGGAGGGTCGAGGTCGTAGAGCACGTTCTCGACGATGTCGGGATCGGTTTCGAGCAGCACGGAGCACCGGCCGCCCGCCAGCCCAAACCCGCTCAGCAGGGCCTCGAGCAGACGGCGCTCTTCGTTCAAGGCGTCGAGCTCGTCGCTCTTGCGCGGATCGGCAAGCACGACGACCGAGCGGAAACCTGCGGCCAGTCCGGCCGCCAACAGATCATGCCCAAGGCCGCTCACCGAATGAAGCTGGAGCGGAATGACGTTGACCGGCAGCCCACGGCCAAACCGCGCCATCGCACTGATGAGCGCCGTGCCGTGCTCGCCGTCATGGATGAGCAGGACCGGCTCCTTGCCGCCGGCCTCCAGATAGGTCCGGGCCAGCACTTGCACGCGCTCGATCAATTGTTGGCGTGCCGGGTATTCATAGGAGACCGCACCTGTCGGGCAGTGCGCAGCGCAATTGCCGCAGCCGCCGCACAATGCGGTGTCGACCGAGATATTGTCGCCGTCCGGCGCGATAGCGCCGGACGGGCAGTTGTCGATGCACTTGGTGCAGCCCGTCTTCTTCGAACGCTCATGCACGCAGATCGAGGGATCGTAGCTGACATAGATCGGCTTTTCGAACGCGCCCTCATAGGCGCTTGCTTCGAACACCGCGCGCATAACGGCGGCCGGATCCGCCGGGTCGGCGTGAAAATAGCCGTCGCGCCCTTCGGGCCGTGCAAACAGCGCAGGTCCTCCGGTCATGTCGAACAAGACGCTGCACTTGGAACTTGCGCCATCGCGGGTCAGCGCAAATTGAGGCGCGCTGCGCGAGGACGGCAGCATGGGCGCATGGCCGTCCACCACGATGTCGAAAGCCCCCAGCGAACCGCGCGCCGAGCGAACGCGCCCGCAGAAGATGGGAAAATCGAGCACGGTCGGCAGGAGCACGTCTTCGAAGCTGGTCAAAAGCAGCGTTACCGACAAGGTCCGGTTAAGGAGTTCCGCGGCCTCCAGGGCGGCTTGCCCCCGACCAATGACAAGGCACAGACCGTCGCTTTCGATCGTGCGCAGCCGGGCCGGCTTTGCCGGCAGCTCGGCGGCGGCGATCAGGGCCGATATTTTTGGCGAGGGGTCGGCCTTGTCCGCGGTCCAACCGGCCATTTCGCGGATGTTGACGAAGAGGGGCGCTTTGTGACCTGCCTCCTCGGCGATCTCGGAAAAGAGGGGGCTTTCCTGCGTGCAGGCCACGCACAGGCGGCGCCCCTCTCCGAGCGCGGCCTCAAAGCTTGCAATTTCGCTGCGGCAAAGCTGGCTGTGGACGTGAAGATCGTCATCACCCAAGGCAGCGGCAATTGCCTTGTCGTCCAGCGACATGGACTTTTCGCAGTTGCACACCAGCCGCCGCGGGACTTCCTGGTTCATCACCTTGCTCTTGTTCCTTCAACCCCAGCACTTTATTCTTTCATATGCCGCTGGCAACAGTGGCGGGAGGAATTGGTGATGACGCTTGCCAAGGACCATGAATAATGGACCGGGAACTGACGATCCTGGTCGGCGTGCTGGCGGAATGTCGCCAGTCGGTCTCGCGGTGGGCGAAGGACTACTGGATTCCCGTGGGCGTCACGCCGAGCGCAACAGGCTTTTCGGCCGGCGACGTGCTTGTCAGCGACGAGCGCATGACGCGTTATTTCATGGGCGCGGCCGAACTTACCTGTCATGCCGCCGAAACCGAGGCCTATGTTCACAACTTCAACAGCCAGGCCCCGGCGCTGTTCGTCGTCCTGCGGCGCAATGCGGACGGTACGCATCCTTTGCCCTGGTTCGTCCACACGGTAACCGCCTCGCCCTATCTGGCGCAGGATTTCGAAGATGTCGGCGAAGATATCGTTGAACGCGTTGCCATGCCCCCCGAAATCGCCAGGGCGATCATGGATTTCACCGAGCATTTTCACAAGGAGGAGAAGTTTATCAAGCGCCGGCGCGATCAGGGTGCTGCCGAAACCCAGCAATTCGGCAAGGAGCCGATCTTTCTGAACCGCGCCAGGCCGCGTGGAGGCAAGCTCGATGGCTGAGCCAGGGGATAAAGGCTTCCTGTCTCGCTGGTCGCGGCGCAAGCGGGAAGTCTCGCGGCAGGATGCGGACGAGGACTCCAGCCCCGACGAAGCCGGTGAGGAGCCTTCTGCGGAAGCGATCGACGAGGAAATGGAAGCCAATCGGCAGGCCGCCGAAGCAATCGATATCGATTCCCTGGAAAAAGGCGACGACTTTTCGCTGTTTCTCAAGCGCGGCGTGCCGACGGCGCTGCGCACGAAGGCGCTGCGCAGGCTATGGCAGTCCAATCCGCTGCTGGCAAATCTCGACGGGCTCAATGACTATGACACGGATTTCAACGACCCGGCGCACAACACCTACAGCTCGCTCTGGCAGGCAGGCCGCGGGTTCCTGAGTAAGTCCGAACAGCAAAGGCAGCGAGATTCCGGCGGTATCGGCCAAGCCTCGCAGGACAAACCCGCCGAGACGGACGGCGATGAGGAAAGCAAGCCTTCGGCCTCCGCCGTCGAGCAACCGCAAGCGGCTTCCAGCCTGGGACGGCCAGAAGCCGGTCCAGACGAAGGGGCTGAAAGCCAAACAGCGCCGCCCTCCGCCGAGGGCGCCGACGGCGGAGGGGAAGAAGAGCGGCCGCGACAGCGCGTCTCCATCCGCCGCCGCCTCGAAGGCTGATACCGGTGACTGACACCGGTTTGAACTCCGGCTTTGGCTCGGACCGGGAAATCGTACTATGTCTTGTCGGGTTGGATTGAGGGAGTGGCGCGTCAGTGGAAATCAGCAGGCAGGATGTTCTCGAACAGCTTCGCAAGGTCAAAGGCCCCGACCTCAGCGGCAATATCGTCGATCTCGACCTCGTCTCCGAGATCGTGATCGCCGGGCCTGCCGTGTTCTTTTCGCTAACGGTGCCCGGCGAACGCGCGGAGGAACTGGAGCCGTTGCGCGCGGCGGCGGAGAAGGCGGCGCTGCGCGCCGAGGGCGTCAAGAAGGCAACGGTCGTTCTGACGGCCGCGAAGAAGGCAGGCGAGCCGTCCCGCCCGGTAAGACCGGCGCCCAGCCGGGGCCAGGCCGCCATGGTTCCGCCGCCAATGGCGGCACGCGCCGCGCCGCACGCGGCCCCTGCGCCGGCCGCCAGATCGGGCGTGCCAGGCATTGACGCCATCATAGCGGTCGCCTCCGGCAAGGGCGGGGTCGGCAAGTCGACCACGGCCGTCAACCTGGCGCTCGGCCTGCAGGCCATGGGGCTGAGGGTCGGCGTGCTCGACGCAGACATATACGGCCCTTCCATGCCGCGCCTCCTGCACATTTCCGGCCGTCCGCAGAGCGTGACCGGCCGCATCCTCAAGCCGATGGAGGGGTATGGGCTGAAGGTCATGTCCATGGGCTTCCTTGTCGATGAGGAAACGCCGATGATCTGGCGCGGTCCCATGGTGATCTCGGCGCTCACCCAGATGCTGCGCGAGGTGGAATGGGGCGCACTCGACGTGCTGGTCGTCGACATGCCGCCCGGTACCGGCGATGCGCAGCTCACCATGGCGCAGAACGTGCCGCTTGCCGGGGCCATCATTGTCTCCACGCCGCAGGACCTCGCCCTCATAGACGCCCGCAAGGGGCTTGCCATGTTCCGCAAGGTCGATGTGCCGATCCTCGGGGTGATCGAGAACATGAGCTATTTCGTTTGCCCGGACTGCGGCGGCCGGCACGATATCTTCGGCCATGGCGGAGCGCGCTCGGAAGCCGGGCGCATCGGGGTGCCGTTCCTTGGTGAAGTGCCGCTCGACATGCAGATCCGCGAGACTTCCGACAGCGGCACGCCCGTGGTCGTAACGAGCCCCGACAGCGTGCATGCCACGGTCTACAAGGAAATCGCAAACCGGGCATGGTCGCGGATCGCAGAGGAGCGGCAGATGGCGGGCGTGCCGGAGATCATCTTCGAATAGCAGGCCCGCAGCAGCGTTGGCCTTGGAGCCATCACCTATCCAGGCATGATTTCCAGCCGGCTTGTCTGCGGTCGAACCCTGGCCGTTGGTATTGGGCTTGACAGTACGCGCCTCTGGAATACAAAATGCCACGAACTTGCGGCGGCGTTGCTGCATCTGCGACCTGTGATGGCGTTGCTGCATCTGCGACCTGTGCAACGGAACTGCCATCATCGTGCGGCTGCCATCAGGGGAGGAGATGGATCGCACTGTAGAAGACCGCAGCGTTGTTCGCCCCGGCAGCGAAACGAGCCAATCCCGGCCTAAATGGTGTTGACACCGATCGTCGCGCGCGGTGCCTTACCGAGATCGAAAGATGAAGGGTTTTGATAATGAAGGATCGGCGTCCTCGCGATCGTGGACCTAAAGGACGCGCACTTGATGACGCGGCGCTCGACGATGTTCGCGACCTTCTGGGAGAGCGTCCGCGCCGTCGCGATCTCCTGATCGAATTCCTGCATCTTGTGCAGGATCGCTATGGATACCTTTCCGCCGCCCATCTTCGCGCATTGGCTGAAGAGATGCGCCTGTCGCAGACCGAGGTCTACGAGGTCGCCACGTTTTACGACCACTTCGATATCGTGAAGGAGGGCCAAACACCTCCACCCCCGCTGACGATCCGCGTCTGCGATTCGGTCAGCTGCATGCTGGCCGGCTCCGAGCCGCTGCTCAGCAGGCTTGCCGCGAAAGCCGATCCCAATGCGATCCGCATCCTGCGCGCGCCCTGCATGGGGCGCTGCGCCACTGCGCCGGCCGCGCGGATCGGCAACCGCGAGGTGGATCATGCCAGCGCCGAAGGCCTGCTGCAGATGGCTGCCGAAGGCGAAACGGAGACCGTCGTCCCCGACTATACCGGGCTTGGTTCCTATCGCGCATCCGGTGGCTACCGGCTTCTGGAAAGAGTGCGGTCGGGTGAAGTCAGCGTCGACACGCTGATCGAGACAATGCAGAGCGCTGGCCTCCGCGGCCTTGGCGGCGCCGGCTTTCCCGCCGGCAGGAAGTGGAGCATCGTACGCTCCTATCCGGGGCCGCGCCTGATGTCGATCAATGGCGACGAGGGGGAACCGGGAACGTTCAAGGACCGCATATACCTCGAACGGGATCCGCATCGCACATTCGAAGGTGCCCTGGTCGCCGCACACGCGGTCGAGGCCGAGCGCATCTATTTCTACATGCGCGACGAATATCCGGCAGTCCTGCAGATTTTGCGCACCGAGATCGCCGCTCTCGAGGCCGCCGGCCTCGCGGCGCCCGGCTTCATCGAACTGAGACGCGGCGCGGGCGCTTATATCTGCGGCGAGGAAAGCGCGATGTTGGAGAGCATCGAAGGCAAGCGCGGCCTGCCGCGCCATCGCCCGCCCTATATCGCCGAGGCCGGCCTGTTCGGCCGCCCCACGCTCAACCACAATGTCGAAACACTATGGTGGGTCCGCGATATCGTCGAGCAGGGGCCGGAATGGTTCGCCAAAAAGGGCAGGCCGGACCACCCCGGCGTGCGATCCTGGTCGGTTTCCGGCAGAGTGCGGGAGCCGGGGGTAAAGCTGGCGCCGGCCGGCGTCACGGTGCGCGAGCTGATCGACGATTATTGCGGCGGCATGGCGGAAGGCCACGAGTTCAAGGCATATTTGCCAGGCGGGGCTTCCGGCGGTATCCTGCCGTCGTCGATGGGCGACATTCCGCTGGATTTCGGCGGCGAGCTCGCCAGACAAGGCGCCTTTGTCGGCTCGCATGCGATCGTGATCTTTTCACAGGTCGACAGCGTCAAGGATGTGACGCTCAACCTTCTGAATTTCTTCAAGCACGAAAGCTGCGGCCAATGCACGCCGTGCCGCGAGGGTACCGAAAAAATGGTCACGCTGCTCAAGACGCAGGACAAATTCGACGAAGCCACCGTCCGCGACCTCGAAATGGTGATGCGGGACGCTTCGATATGCGGATTGGGCCAGGCCGCGCCCAATCCGGTCAACCACCTTCTGACCCATTTCCGGGAAGATCTTTGACATGTCCAGCAAGATAACTTTTACGCTCGACGAGAAAACGGTAACCGCCTCGGAAGGCGAGACCATATGGGAAGTGGCGAAGCGCGAGGGCAAGCGCATCCCGCATCTGTGCCATGTCGACGCGCCCGGCTACCGGCCGGACGGCAATTGCCGTGCCTGCATGGTCGATATCGAGGGCGAGCGCGTGCTTGCCGCCTCCTGCATCCGCAAGCCGGGCGAGGGGATGGTCGTGCGGACCGACACCGAGCGCGCCGTAAAGTCGCGTGAGATGGTGTTCGAGCTCCTGGCCAGCAACATGCGCCCCGCCCAAGAGGGACCCGACAACCAGTCCGTCTTCTGGGAATGGGCATCTTCCATGGGCATTGGGGGCAGCGAGCGTCTCGGCTCCAAGTTCTCATCCGGCGTCCAGCCCGAGCTCGACCTTTCCAACCCGGCGATCGCGGTCAATCTGGATGCCTGCATCTCCTGCGGCGCCTGCGTGCGCGCCTGCCGAGAGGTGCAGGTGAACGACGTGATCGGCATGGCCAATCGCGGCAACCATGCCTTTCCCGTCTTCGACATGCACGACCCGATGGGCCATTCCACCTGCGTGACCTGCGGCGAATGCGTCCAGGCGTGCCCGACCGGCGCGCTCTACGAGAAGTCGCTGATGGATGAGGCGGGCAAGACCCGCGCCGTCCAGGCCTTCGACAAGGTCGTCGACAGCGTCTGCCCCTTCTGCGGTGTCGGCTGCCAGACCAGCGTTGCCGTCAAGGACGGCAAGATCGTGCAGGTCGACGGGCGCGACGGCTATGCCAATGAAAACCGCCTGTGCGTGAAGGGCCGCTTCGGCTTCGACTATGTCATGTCGGCCGAGCGCCTGACCAAACCGCTCATCCGCCGCGACGACGCGCCGAAGTCCGGCGACATCGACCTGAGCGGCGTCGATCCGCTCACCATATTCCGCGAGGCGACCTGGGAAGAGGCGCTGGAGCGCGCGGCAGGCGGGCTGAAGTCCCTGCTCGATACCCATGGCGGCAAGGCACTCGCCGGCTTCGGCTCGGCCAAGGGCTCCAATGAGGAGGCCTATCTGTTCCAGAAGCTGGTGCGGCAGGGTTTCGGCACCAACAATGTCGATCACTGCACCAGGCTTTGCCATGCCTCATCCGTGGCGGCGTTGATGGAAGGCGTCGGCTCCGGCGCCGTGTCGGCGCCCTTCAACGACGCCATGAAGGCCGAGTGCATCATCGTCATCGGCGCGCGCCCCACGACCAACCATCCCGTCGCCGCGACCTATTTCAAGCAGGCCGCCAAGCTGGGCGCCAAACTGGTCGTCATGGATCCGCGCAAGCAGGATCTGATGCGGCACGCAAGCCACTCGCTGGTGTTCAAGCCGGGCACCGACGTCGCCATGCTCAACGCGCTGCTCCACGTGATTATCGAGGAGAAGCTCTATGACGAGCAATATATCCAGGCCAACGTCTCGGGCTTCGAGGCGCTGAGGGAGAAGGTGAAGGACTTTTCGCCCGAGGCGATGGCGGAAGTCTGCGGCATCGAGGCCGAGGTGCTGCGCGACGTCGCGCGGACCTATGCCACAGCCGAACGCTCCATCATCTTCTGGGGCATGGGCATATCCCAGCATACTCACGGCACCGACAATTCGCGCTGCCTGATCGCGCTGGCGCTGATCACCGGCCATGTCGGCCGCCCGGGCACGGGCCTGCATCCGCTGCGCGGCCAGAACAACGTGCAGGGCGCCTCCGACGCCGGCCTGATCCCCATGTACTTCCCCGATTACAAGTCGGTCGAAAACGCCGACATTCGAGGCCAGTACGAGAATTTCTGGGGCCAGGCGCTGGATCCCAAGCGCGGCCTCACCGTGGTCGAGATCATCGATGCCATCCACGATGGCGAGATCAGGGGCATGTATATTCAGGGCGAGAATCCGGCCATGTCGGATCCCGACCAGACCCATGCCCGGCAAGCATTGGCCAAGCTCGAGCATCTGGTCGTGCAGGATATCTTCCTGACCGAGACCGCATGGCATGCCGATGTGGTGCTGCCGGCCTCGGCCCATGCCGAGAAGCTCGGCACTTACACCAACACCAACCGGCAGGTGCAGATTGGCCGTCCCGCTCTCGAGCCGCCCGGCGAAGCCCGGCAGGATTGGGAACTGATCGTCGAGATCGGCAGGCGGATGGGACTGGACTGGAACTACAAGTCCGTTTCCGAGGTCTACACCGAAATGGCGAGCGTGATGCCTTCGCTTCGGAACATTTCCTGGGAGCGTGTCGAGCGCGAGGAATCGGTCATCTATCCAGCGGACGCCGAAGACAAGCCCGGCAACGAGATCATTTTCTCCAACGGCTTCCCGACATCGGACGGACGCGGCCGCATTACGCCGGCAGACCTGTTGCCGCCCGACGAGGTGCCGGACGAGGAGTATCCGCTGGTGCTGACCACCGGGCGCCTTCTTGAGCACTGGCACACCGGCGCGATGACGCGGCGGGCGGGCGTCCTTAATGCGATCGAGCCCGTCGGCATCGCGGCGATGAACCCGCGCGAGATCGCCAGGCGCGGGCTGTCGCAGGGTGAAATGGTCAAGGTTGAAACGCGGCGCGGCACCGTCGAGGCGATCTTGCGCGCCGACCGGGAAGTGGCTGACGGCATGATCTTCATGCCGTTCTGCTTCAATGAGAGCCCGGCCAACAAGCTGACCAACCCGATGCTCGATCCTTACGGCAAGATTCCGGAGTTCAAATATTGTGCGGCACAGATAGAGGCCGCCGACGAAATTCCGCGATCCCGCTGACGGTTCGGATTGGGGTGGGCCAACCGGGATGATTGCGAGCGATGCCAAGAGCGACGGGTGAGAGGTTCATCTTCAGCCTGCGCGAGTTGAGCGGCGCGCTGGGCGACCTTGGCACGCTGCTGCCCTTGATGCTCGGCTCCATCGCGCTGGTCGGACTGGCGCCGACGCCGGTGCTTCTTGGCTTCGCCATCTTCTATATCGCAACTTCCGTCCATTACCGTCTTCCCATACCGGTGCAGCCCATGAAGGCCGTTGCGGCGGTGCTGCTTACCGCCGGCATGGCGCCGGCCGGGCTGGCGGCCAGCGGCGTCATGATCGGTCTGGTGTTGCTGGTGTTGGGCCTGACCGGATGGATTACGCGGCTTGCCCGTGTCGTGCCGCCATCGGTGCTGGCCGGACTTCAGCTGGGGCTCGGTCTGGCGCTTGCGCTGGTAAGCGTCGAATTGATGGCCACCGCACCGGTCATCGCCGTGCTGATCCTCAGCCTGCTTCTGGGATTGCTGCTGGTGCCGCGCTATCCGGCCGCCTTGATCGCGCTCGTGCTGGCGATCGCGTCGGCACAGCTGTTCGACGTTCCCGGGATGGAGTTGGGGATGGCGACGGCGGCGCCATTCTCCACCCCCGCGTTGCCGTCCCTGGCGGAACTGCAGCGTGCCATCTCGCAATTCGTGCTGCCACAGCTTTCGCTCACCCTCACCAATGCCGTTCTGCTCACGGCGCTGATCGCCGGCGGGTACTTCGGGGAGCACGCCGCCCATGTGACGCCCGCGCGGTTGTCGGTGACAAGCGGTCTTGCCAATTTGTTGCTGACGCCATTCGGCGCGCTGCCGATGTGCCATGGAGCTGGCGGGCTGGCGGCACACTACAGGTTTGGCGCCCGCAGCGGCACGGCGCCGCTCGTCCTGGGGCTGGCCCTGCTGGGTTTCGCTCTTCTGCCGGGCGGGCTCGGGCTGGCTGCGCTTGCCGCGATACCGGCGGCGGGACTGGGCGCGCTGCTTCTGATGGCCTCCGGTGAGCTTGCGTTCACAAAACGGCTGTTCGACTGCAAGCCGTCCTGCTGGCCGGTGATAGCGGCGACAGCGGGCGTAACCGTGTGGATCGATCCCTTCTGGGGCCTGCTCGCCGGCTCATGTGCCGAACTTTTCCGCTGCGCGGCCGTTCGCGCCCTGCGGCGCCACGCCGGCAGCTTGTAGATCAGTTCAGCGTTTCACAGAAACGCCGAGTGATCTGCCCATTCTGATTTTCCGCAACTCCGGACGAAAACCGGCTTCCACTTTTCCTGGAATTGCTCGTAGCGGTTGCATCAGCGTCTCTCGCCGGTCGGAGCTTGGCTCCATCTCATTGCCGGAGCGTCCCGTTCCGCGGCCGTCAGCCCGCGGGGTGGAAGCGTTTCCTTGACTTTCGGCGTCGTGTGGTATTACGTATACCAGACGACTGGCACGCATCGTTGGCTGCATTGCCCATTCACGCCTCCGGGCGAAATGGACGATGGCAAGGTTGCCGACTGGTGATGATCGTGCGGTCCCATGCCCGGCGCCCTAATGATCGACCGAGGAGGAACAATGAAAATCTGCATTTTTGGCGCAGGCGCAATTGGCGGCTACATGGCGGTGATGCTGAAGCGCGGCGGTGCCGATGTTTCACTGATCGCTCGCGGCCCACATCTGAAAGCCATTCAGGAGAACGGACTCAAACTTCTCATCGATGGGGAGGAGATCGTCGAGCGCATGCCCGCGAGCAAGGACCCGCGCGACATTGGCCCACAGGATTATGTGATCGTCGCACTGAAGGCGCATCAGGCATGGGAATCGGCGTCCGACATGGCGCCGCTGATGCACGAGACCACAGCGGTGGTGACGGCGCAGAACGGCCTGCCATGGTGGTATTTCCACGGACTGGGCTCCGCTTTTTCAGGCTTTCGCCTGCAAAGCGTGGATCCGGGCGAGCGGCAATGGCGTCACATCGGCCCGCAGCGGGTCATCGGCGCCACCGTCTATCCTGCGGCGGAGATCATCGAGCCGGGCGTCATCAAGCATGTCTACGGCAATCAGTTCGGCCTTGGCGAACCGGATCGCAGCCAGAGCGAGCGCGTTGCGAAACTGGCGTCCGCGCTGGAGGCGGGCGGTCTGAAGCCCCGCTTTTACGACGACATCCGCAATGACATCTGGATAAAGTTGTGGGGCAATCTCTGCTTCAATCCGATTTCGGCCCTCACCGGCGCGACACTCGATGTCGTTGCCACCGAACCTGGCACGCGGGCACTTGCCCGCAACATGATGATCGAGGCGCAGCAGATCGCGGAGTATTTCGGCGCCTCTTTCCGCGTCGATGTGGAGCGCCGCATCAATGGCGCCGCCGGCGTCGGCGCCCATCGCACGTCGATGCTCCAGGACGTCACCAATGGACGCCCCATCGAACTCGACGCTCTCCTTACATCCGTTCAGGAAATGGGACGCCTTGGCGGCTTCGAAACGCCGTTCATCGACAGCGTGCTGGCGCTCGCCCAGCAGATGGGGCGTGTCAAAGGGCTTTATCCCACCTTTCCCGAGGTGGAGCCGGAGCAGCGGCGCACGGCTTCCTGAGCGGCAGCCTTTTTACAATAGAGCCTGGAGGAGAGACGATGATGCAATGGGTGCGTTTCAAGACGGACGGGCAGGAGCAATTCGGCCTTATCGAAGGCGACCAGATCGTTGTGTATGAAGGCGATCTCTTCGACAATCCTCAGCCGACGGACATGCGCTACCCGTTGAATGCCGCAAGGCTTTTGCCGCCCTGCCGTCCTTCCAAGATCATCGCGCTGTGGAACAATTTTCACCAACTGGCTGCGAAGCTCGAAGTCGCCGAACCTGCCGAGCCGCTCTACCTGCTCAAGGCGGTATCGAGCATTGCCGCGCCCGGTGCCGAAATCAGCCGCCCTGGCTCCTATTCTGGAAGAGTGGTTTATGAGGGGGAATTAGGCATCGTCATCGGCCGCCGGATAAGCGATGTTTCGGAGACAGAGGCGGCAAGCGCCATCTTCGGCTATACCTGCGTCAACGACGTCACGGCGGGCGATATCATCAGCCGGGACAAGACCTTCGCCCAATGGGCGCGCGCCAAGAGCTTCGACGGCTTCTGCCCCTTCGGCCCGGCAATTGCGACGGGCCTCGATACGGACGGTCTTCGTGTGCGAACGGAGCTCAACGGTGCAGAGCGGCAAGATTATCCGCTGGACGATATGATCTTCCCGCCGGCCCGGCTGGTCAGTCTGCTTTCACAGGACATGACGCTGTTGCCCGGCGACCTGATCTGCTGCGGCACCTCGCTGGGTGTGGGCTCCATGAAGGAACCGGTCAACACCGTCAGCGTGACGATCGAAGGGATCGGTACGCTGACCAACCGGTTCCTTCAATAGATCACTGCCCCTATCCCCGGGGGAACGGCGAACCGATCCAGGCTGTTGATCTTGCGCAGTTCCAGGAAAACGGGATATCCGCTTTTCCTGGAATTGCCGCGAGGGCAGGGGGCTCAAGCCTCGATCAGAAGAGCCCGCTGCATCGTCTCGCCCACCAGATGCGGGCTTTCGGCGATGATGACGCCGGCATTCTCGAGAGCTCGGATCTTGCCCGCGGCGTCGTTCCTGGCGCCTTCGATGAATGCGCCGCTGTGCCCCATGCGCCGGCGCTCGGGCGCGTGGCGGCCGACGATCAATGCCACCACCGGCATATCCGGCCTGCTGTCAGCGATGAAATCCGCCAGTTCCTCCTCTTCGATGCCGCCGATTTCACCGACGACGACGACGCCATGGGTTTCGGGATCGGCGAGGAAGAGCTCGAAGCAGGCGCGCATGCTCAGCCCGTGAATGGCGTCGCCGCCGATGCCGACCGTCGTTGATTGGCCAAGGCCGGCGGCGCTCACCTGTGCGGTCACCTCACTCGTCAGCGAGGCGGAGCGCGAAAGAATGCCGATGTGGCCGCTTCTTTCGCCGCCGGTCGCCATGACCCCGATCTTGCACACGCCCGGCGCAAGGACGCCCTGCGAGTTGGGACCGATCAGCGTGGTCGTGCCGTGCTTGAGCGCGTCTCGCACGCGGATCATGTCCTGCAGCGGCACGCGCTCCGTCAACGCGACCACCAGCGGCATCTCGGCCTCGATCGCTTCGATCATCGCGGCGGCGGCATTTTCGGGTGGAACGAAGACCATGCTGGCGTTTGCGCCGGTATCGGCTTTTGCGGAGGCAACCGTGTCGAAGACGGGCAGGCCCAGATGCCGGCTGCCGCCGCGGCCGGGCCTGACGCCGCCGACAACGCGTGTGCCGTATGCGATCATGGCGGCCGAATAATGGGTGCCGGCGCGGCCTGTCATGCCCTGGCAGATCACCCGCGTGTCGGCATCGACAAGAATGCTCATCGGCTTTCTCCCCTTGCACTGGCTTCGTCGACGGCGCGGGTGACGGCGCCCCACATGTCGGGGCAGTCGATCACCTTGCAGCCGAAGTTCTGGAAGCGGAAGCGGGCATATTCGGCGTTGTTGCCGGCCAGGCGGACGATTGTCGGCCGTGCCTTTCCCGTGCGGCGCATGGCGATGCCCAGCCCGTCGGCGATGATGTCGCAAGGCTGCATGCCGCCGCCATGGACATTGACCAGAATGGAGCGCACGGCAGGATTATCGAGCAGCAATGCGAAGCCATGAGCCACGTCGATGCTGGTGGCCGTGGTCCGGATGTCCATGAAGTTGGCCGGCCGACCATTGGCGGCGCGGATCATGTCCAGCGTCGCAAGGCCGAGGCCCGCGCCGTTGACCACGACGCCGATATCGCCGTCCATGCGCACATAGTTGAGCTGATGGCTCTGGGCGGCGATCTCAACGCCGTCATCCTCCCGGTCATCGCGCAGTGCCACGAGATCGGGGTGGCGAAACAGCGCGTTGTCGTCGATGACGATTTTGGCATCGAGCGCAACGAAGGTGCCGGCAGTGGTGATGGCGAGTGGATTGAGCTCGATCAGGGTTGCGTCATTTTCCATGAAGGCAGTGCGCAACTGCCCGAGAAGCCGGGCAAAAGACGAATGCAGCCTGGCGTCGAGGCCAAGGCGCTGGGCCAACGCCTCGGTTTCATTCAGGGCGCCGCCGGGAGCGAGCGTCAGCCGCTCGATTCTCGTTTGTCCCGACTGCAGCTTGTCCTCGATGTCCTCGCTTCCCTCGGGGCCGGCGAGGATGGCGATCTCTGCCCTGGCCGTGTCTATGAGGACGGCCAGGTAAAGGCTCCTGTCTGCCTCGACCGCCTCTTCCACCAGAACCTGCCGGACGAGATAGCCGGCCGGGCCGGTTTGCTCGGTGACGAGCGTTTCGCCAAGCAATCGGCGGGCCGCCGCGCCCGCCTCTTCGGGCGATGAGACCAGCACCACGCCTTTCGAGCGTCCGCGCCCGCCGGCCGGAACCTGCGCCTTTACCGCGCTGCGCTCGAGGCCGAGGGCGCGCGCGCCAGCTTGTGCATCGTCGCCCGACAATGCGAGCCGTCCCTTCGGCACGTCGATGCCATAACGCGCCAGCAATGTCTTGGACTGGAATTCCTGCAGGTTCATATGCTGCCTCCTCCCACGAATGGCCGGTTCGCGCTCTGCCGATCAGTGATGGTATACATAATGCCAATCGGCATCATGACTGTCAATCGGAAGTGGGACGGCAGGGGCTGGGACTGCGGCTGCAACTGGAAACGGAGCGGCGCCTGAGGAAGGAAAGTCTTTCCACCCGCCCGCCGTTCTGGCGCCGACCGCGTGCTGACCATGAGATGACCCGGCAGAAAGGACGACGGCGGCAGCTGGCGCGCCGTACGTCCATTCACACGCACCGGGTTTTGAATCTACGTATCGTGCTCTACGAAGATCGGTTCCGATGTTCGGGCCGATGCCGTAAGTGCCGCCTCAGTCCCCTTCCTGGGGAATGGCAGCGGGTTTATTCGGCGGCCATTTTGACAAGGTCTCCGAGCGCCCCGCCCTTCTGCAGATCAGCGATCGTCTCGTCGTCGAACTGAAGCACCTCGCGCAGGATCTCGTCCGTGTGCTCGCCGAGCAGGGGCGAACGTCGCACCTCGGTGGGGCTATCGGAGAGCTTGATGGGATTGCCGACCGACAGATATGTTCCGCGAACGGGGTGCTCGACTTCGACCACCGTGCCGGTGGCGCGCAGCGAAGCGTCTTCGGCCAGCTCCTTCATCGAGAGGATGGGGCCGCAGGGAATATCCCTGGCGTTGAGAATGTCCATCACTTCGAACTTGACGAGCGTCTGGGTCCATTTCTCGATCCGCGCAAAGATTTCCTCGAGCCGGGGCAGTCGGGCATCGGGCTTGGCGTAATCGGGATCGGTTTTCCAGCCGGGCTCACCGATCACGTCGCAGATCGCCTCCCATACCGGCGCCTGCGTGATGAAATAGATATAGGCGTTAGGGTCGGTCTCCCAGCCCTTGCACTTGAGGATGCGGCCGGGTTGCCCGCCGCCGGAATCGTTGCCGGCACGCGGCACCGTGTCGCCGAACTCAATGCCTTCGCCATACTGGCTGTATTCCTTCAGCGGGCCGTGTGCGAGGCGCTGCTGGTCGCGCAGCTTGACGCGGCACAGATTGAGCACTCCATCCTGCATGGCGGCCGATACTTTCTGGCCGCGCCCGGTCCTGGTGCGCTGGTAAAGCGCCGTGACGATGCCGAGGCACAGATGCAGGCCGGTGCCCGAATCGCCGATCTGCGCACCGGTCACCAGCGGCAGCCCGTCGCGGAAGCCGGTGGTGGAAGCCGCCCCGCCGGTGCACTGGGCGACGTTCTCATAGACCTTGCAGTCCTGGTACGGACCCGGACCGAACCCCTTGATGGAGGCGACGATCATCGCCGGGTTGAGCTCCTGGATGCGCTCCCAGGTAAAGCCCATGCGGTCGAGCGCGCCCGGCGCGAAATTCTCCACCATCACGTCGCACTGCTTGATCAACGCTTCCAGGACCTTTTTGCCGTCGGCGGTCTTGGTGTTGAGCGTGATCGAGCGCTTGTTGTGGTTGAGCATGGTGAAATAGAGGCTGTCGGCATCGGGCAAGTCGCGCAACTGACCGCGCGTGATGTCTCCGACACCGGGCCGTTCAACCTTGATGACGTCAGCGCCGAACCAGGCAAGCAACTGCGTACAGGTCGGACCCGACTGAACATGGGTGAAATCGAGGATGCGGACGCCTTCGAGCGCTTTCATGGTGGGCTCCTTATTTCTTTCCGACGACGCTTTGTGGGTTGAGATTGCCGATGCGGCCGCTTTCGGTGCCGGCCGCGGGGTCTATGACCGCATTGACGAGGGTGGGCCTGCCCGAATCCATCGCCTCGCTGACGGCCCGATAGAGCTCATCCGGCGTGGTTACATTGGCGCCTGCGCCGCCAAAGGCCTCCATCATCCTGTCGTAGCGCGCGTCCTTGACGAAGACAGTCGTCGCGGCATCTGCGCCGCCCGTCGAGTTGACGTCGGTGCCGCGGTAGATGCCGTTGTTGTTGAAGATGACGATGCAGACCGGCAGGTTGTAGCGGCAGATCGTCTCCACCTCCATGCCGCAGAAGCCAAAGGCGGAATCTCCTTCGACCGCCAGCACGGGCTTGCCGGTCTCGACGGCCGCGGCGATCGCCGAGCCCATGCCGACGCCCATGACGCCCCAGGTGCCGACATCGAGCCGCTTACGCGGCTGGTACATATCAATGATGCCGCGCGCGAGGTCGAGCGTGTTGGCTCCCTCATTGACCAGAATGGCGTCGGGCCGCTCCTTAACGACCGTGCGCAACGCGCCGAGGGCGCCGTGGAAGTCCATCGGCGTCGAGTTCTTCTTCAGGCGCAACGCCATTTTGGTGATGTTTTCCTGCTTCTTGGTCTCGACCGCGTCGATCCAATCCCCGGGCGGCATCGGCCAGTTGTCGCCAAGACCTTCAAGGAGGGCCGAAACACAGGATCCGATATCGCCGACCAAGGGCGCCGCGATCTCGACATTCGAATCCATCTCCTTCGGCTCGATGTCGATCTGGATGAATTGTTTCGAACCAGGTTCGCCCCAAGCCTTGCCCTTGCCGTGCGACAAGAGCCAGTTGAGGCGCGCGCCGATCAGCATCACCACGTCGGAATTCTTCAGGACCGTCGACCGCGCCGCGCCCGCCGATTGCGGATGCACATCGGGCAGCAAGCCCTTAGCCATGCTCATCTGCAGGAACGGCGCGCCGCTTTTTTCCACAAATGCACGGATTTCCTCGTCGGCCTGGGCATAGGCCGCGCCCTTGCCAAGAATGATGAGAGGACGTTTGGCGCCCCTAAGCACATCGAGCGCGCGCTCAATTGCCGATGGCGCGGGGATCTGCGCCGGCGCCGGATCGATGACCTTGACGAGCGACTTGCGCCCAGCCTCCGCCTCCATCACCTGGGGGAAGAGCTTCGCCGGCAGATCGAGATAGACGCCGCCCGGCCGGCCCGAAACGGCGGCGCGGATGGCGCGCGCCACGCCGATGCCGATATCTTCGGCATGCAGCACGCGGAAAGCGGCCTTGCAAAGCGGCTTGGCGATGGCAAGCTGGTCCATCTCCTCATAGTCGCCCTGCTGCAGGTCCACGATCTCGCGTTCGGACGAACCCGAGATCAGGATCATCGGGAAGCAGTTGGTCGTGGCATTGGCAAGCGCCGTCAGGCCATTCAGGAAGCCGGGCGCCGACACGGTCAGGCAGATTCCGGGCTTCTTCGTCAGGAAGCCGGCAATTCCCGCCGCATAGCCGGCATGCTGCTCATGCCTGAAGGAGATAACGCGGATGCCCTCGGCCTGTGCCATACGGCCGAAATCCGTGATTGGAATGCCGGGCACGCCATAGATGGTGTTGAGCCCGTTGAGCTTGAGCGCGTCGATAATAAGATGAAAGCCGTCCGTTAGTTCCCGTTCTTCGCCGGGCACCGACGATTCAACCTTTGTGGCGATTGTCATTTGGGGCGTTTCCTCCTCTTCGACCGTGCCGTTTGCGGGTCCCTCGACGCCCGGCAGTCATCTCGTGCGACGTTCGGCATGCAGCCGCAAACCAGCGTGGTCGTTCATCGATTTCTGGCATAACTAATACCAAAAGTCAAACCGCCCCAGCTGCCGAGCGCGCGGGCCGGCCGGACCGGCCTCAACCAGGCGCGGGCGGTTCAGGTTCACCGATTTTGGGAGGATGAGGGCCGGCGAAGATTTCGGCGGAACGCGGTGGATGGCGTCGTTTCCGCCGCTCTCGGCGCCCCGATAAGGCTGCGGTCCCCAATAGAGGCCAGCCGGTGGCGTGCGGCCGCCAAGAGAAGGCCAAAGAAAAGGGCCGCGGAACGGAAGCGGCCCTTGGTATTCGCCATGGATGGGCGGGACTATAGCTGGTGACAGGCATCCGGCTGCACGTTAGCGCCGCCCCTCGTGTCCTTGTTGTCGAAGATCTGCTTGAGCAGGGCGCCGAACGCCAGGCCAAGGCCGAGCCACCGCTGATCCCGATTGGAAAGCTTCTCGATGTTGCGATGCGTGTCCATGCGTCTCTCCTGAGGATTGCGAGCCGCTCGCGGCCCGGTTTTGCGATGCGCCCGATGTAATGCGGTTTCGTGAGATTTTGTATACCAGATGCTGCATAGCACCTTCGCGTGTGCAGCATAGCTCCACACGGAGAGGGGTTTCACAATTAAAAACAATGGGTTATTGAGGCCGCGTCGCGGTGTCGCAGCGGAGGTTTCAGTATTTCAAGCTGCGGCTTCGCGTTTTTTTGCAGCAAGGAGCCTCGACGAACCGCCGGAAGCCGCAATACGAACGATCCGAGACGGTGACGGCCGCTGCTCGGAGAAGCAGCGGCCGTGGATATCCTGTCAGCGCGCGGGCTGGAAAAGGAGTGCTCTTCTATTCGCCGGCCGGCACGACCTTGTTGCTGGCACGCCGCGTGCGCCACCAGCGCAGGGCCAGCGGATAGACGAAGAGCGCCACCGCGACGAGCATGAAGATTGCCGAGAGCGGCCGCTCGACGAAGATCAGCGGGTCGCCTTGGGAAGATAGAAGAGACTGGCGCAGCGAGCGCTCGGCGAGGGGGCCGAGGACGATGGCCAGCACCGCTGGCGCTACCGGATAGTCGAGCTTGCGCAGCAGATAGCCGACGACGCCGAACAGCAGCATCAGCCAAAGATCGTGCATGGTCTGGGTGGGCGCGTAGCCGCCGACGATGCAAAGCACGAAGATGATCGGCGCCAGGATGGTGAACTTGAGCGTCAGCACGCGCACGAAAAGCGGAATGAGTGCGATATTCAGGAGCACGCTGACGATATTGGCGAAATAGAGCGACCCCACGAGCCCCCAAACGAAGTCCGGATGCTCGGTGAACAGCAGTGGCCCTGGCCGCAGGCCCCAGATGATCATGCCGCCCAAAAGGATCGCCGTTGTCGGCGATCCGGGAATGCCCAGCGTGATCATGGGCAGCATCGAACCGGTGGAGGCGGCATTGTTCGCCGCTTCGGGGGCGGCGACGCCTTTCATGTTGCCCTTGCCAAAACTGTCGGGATCGTTCGACAGCGCCTTTGTCATGCCGTAGGCCATCAGCGAGGCGGGCGTGGCGCCTGCCGCCGGCAGGATGCCGACGAAATAACCAAGCAGGCCGCTGAGGCTGGCGGGGACGATGTAACTCTTGATGCGCTTGAGATGCTCTTTGATCGACCGCAATCCCGCGGTCACACGGTGCGCCTGTACGTCGCCCTTGGTTTGCTCCAGCGTCCACAGCATCTCGCCGATGCCGTAAATGCCGATGGCCAGGACGAGGAAGTTGACGCCGTGGAAGAAGCCGGAAATGTCGAAGAAGATCAGGCGCGGCTTGCCGGAAATGATATCCAGGCCGATCGTCGCCAGGACGAGGCCGATGACAATCGAGCAGATGGTCTTGGCTATGTCGCCGCCGCCGAGGCCGACGAACGTGGCGAAGGCCAGCATCATCAGCGCGAATTCCTCCGCTGGCCCGAATTTCAACGCGAAGGCAGCGAGCGGCGGCGCGAAAAGGGTGAACAGCACGACAGAGATCGTTCCGCCGATGAAGGAGGCGATCGCCGCGGTCAACAGTGCCTGATCAGCCTTTCCGCCTTGCGCCATGGGCCGCCCGTCGAAGACCGTGGCAACCGCCGTCGAGGCGCCGGGGATGCCCAGCGTGATCGATGAGACCGCACCGCCATACATGGCACCGTAATAGACGGCCGCAAGGAAGATGATCGCAGCGTCGGGCGGCACCAGGAAGGTCACCGGCAGCAGGATCGCCACACCGTTTACCGAACCGAGCCCAGGCATTGCACCGACGAACAGGCCGATGAGGCAGCCGATGACGAGCATGGTCAGATTCAATGGCTGAAGAGCGTCGGCCAGGCCGCCCATTAGCGGGATGAGTACCGATTCCATTGCCAATACCTTCCTGTGTTCCGTTTATACGCGCTGCGTCGCGCGAAAACTTGCGGTGGGTTTGTTGGGAGGGCCTCAGGTCAGTAGATCAACCTGTATATCGGGAAGAACAAAGGTTCTGTGATTCCTTTTGGCAGTGGAATTGTCATTAGATATTCAAAGAAAAAGAATACGAAGGACGGGATGAATATCATCAAGGCGATCGACAGCCTCCATGAATGACCTCCGAGAAATCTTAAATAGAAGAGCAAGAAGGCCATCAGGGACAGATACATGCCTACGAAAGAGGAGGCGAGCAGAAGGAAAAACAGGGCCAGGACGGTCAGGCCGACGATCCACACGGTTTCCCGGTCAACGAAGGAAGAGGTGTCGCGCGATTCCGGCGTCGCTTGCAGGTAGCAGCGTATCAGTATCGCGATGCTCGAAAGGAGCATGATGACCGACAACCAGAAGGGCCAGAAACCGGAGCCGGGACCGGCGCCGCTGATCCAGCCGATGGACAGGCCATCCGTGCTTTTCCACATGAGCCCGAGCGAAGCCAGAATGAGCAGCAGTGCTGCGGTAAATTCTGCCGTGCGAACAGTCATTCCCAATACTCCTCCCAAAGCCGGCCGATATCGTTGCATATCGGCCTAGAGATAGCCCGCTATGTCGAGGGAGGGGATCTCCCTTCGGAAATCCCCTCGGCCAAACAAGCCTCGCCTCAGTCGCTGGTAATTGCGGCGGCGCCGACTTTATCGATAAGCGCCTTGTGGCGCTCCAGCTGATTGTTGTGGAACGTCGCGAGCTCCGCGCCTCCCACGAACTCGTCGCAGGTCAGCCCGTCGGATTTGCAGAAATCCTGCCATTCCTGTGACTCGAAGAGTTTCTGGAACAGGTCGACGTACCATTCCTGCGCCTCGGGAGACATTCCGGGCGGGCCGTTGATCGAGCGCTGCATGTAGTAAACCAGATCATGCCCGAGTTCTTTCGCGGTGGGCACATCGGCGAAGGACTCCATCCGCTCGTCGGTGAACTGCACCAGTGGCAGGCTCTGCTTTGCGCGCCAGAATTCCATCTGCTCGGCCGGATTGTTGACCGTCGACACGATGTGCTTGCCGACCAGGCTCTTGGCGACATCGCCACCGCCCGGGAAAGGGATGTAGGTCACGTCCGCACCGAACTCGGCTTCGAGCATGGCGAACAGGATCGAGTCCTCCTGGCCGATGCCCGTGCCGCCGACCTTGAAATCCTTGTTGGCTTTCGCCACCTCGGCGCCCCAGGTCTGGAAATCGGATATCTCGGAGTCGGCCGGCACCCACAGCAGGAACGTGTCGATCGCCATGCGGGCGATCGGCGTGAATTTGGTGATGTCGACTCCAAGCCCCTCCTGCACCAGCGGCGTCGTGTAGAAGCTGTTCAAGGTGACCAGCAATGTGTGGTCGTCGCCGGCCTTGTCCTGGATATAGCGCAGCGCCTCGGCGCCCGATCCTCCCGCCTTGTTGATCGGGATGAACGGCATGGGAGACAGATCATTCTTCTGGATCAATCCCTGCATCAGGCGGGCAATCTGATCGGCGCCGCCCCCCGTTCCCGCCATGATTATGAATTCCACCGGCTTTCTTGGTTGCCAGTCTGCGGCCGTGGCCTGCGGCATGAGCGCAAAGGCCGTTCCTGCGGCCAAAGCCATTCCGAGGCCGCGCAACTTAAAACTCGCCATTCGATTTCCTCCCGTTTTACCAAGCAAATTCAGGACGATACTCGTAAGGCTACTGCAAGCTCCCGATTGCTCAGTCTGCCATGGCATTTTGTATGCCAACGCGTATGTCACCTTAAGAACCTTACCGAGTCAAGTCCTAATGCCTTGTGCATTGCACCAATTGGTTTTTCGCGCCGGGTGTTGCCCAGGCGCTTTCGCGTTCGCCGTCAGGTGCCGTCTCGTTCAAAAGGCGGATGCGCCGGGCTATGGGGCTTGACATGGTAATGCTCTGGAATACAAAATGCCAGAACCAGTAACAGATCGCCACCACGGCTGCGACGCATCAAGCCAAGCCGGCCATCAGAAGGGCCGCCTTGGCGGTCAAGGGAGGAAAGACATGCTCGACAAGACCGCTATACGGAACATGTTCGAGAAGGTTAAGGCCGAGGGGCGCGACGCGCTTACCGCGCCTGAAGGCAAGTTGCTGTGCGATGCCTACGGCATTGCAGTCCCGCAGGAGGGGGTGGCGGCCAGCTCGGAGGAGGCGGCGACGCTTGCCTCCGGCATGGGATTCCCGGTGGTGATGAAGATCGTCTCGCCGGACATCCTGCACAAGACCGACGCCGGCGGCGTCATCGTGGGCGTCAAGTCGGCGGAGGAGGCCCGGGCGGGCTACGACACCATCATTGCCAATGCGCGTGCCTACAAGGCGGATGCCGAAATCAAGGGCGTACAGGTCCAGCAGATGCTGACGGGCGGTCAGGAGGTCATCATCGGCGCCGTCACCGACGGCAGCTTCGGCAAGCTCGTTGCCTTTGGCATGGGCGGCATCCTGGTGGAGGTCCTGAAGGACATCACCTTCCGCCTGGCGCCCCTCGACAAGAACGAGGCGCTGTCCATGCTCGACGGCATCCAGGCGGCCGAGATGCTCAAAGGCGTGCGTGGCGGCGATCCGGTCGACCGCGACGCGCTCGCCGACATGATCGTGCGCGTGTCGGAGCTGATCAGCGACTATCCGGAGATCTCCGAGCTCGACCTCAATCCGGTGTTTGCCACGAAGGAAGGGGCGATCGCCGCCGACGTGCGCATCGTGATGGACTACAGCCAGCCGGAGCCGCGCCACCGCCCGAGCCAGGACGAGATTGTCGAGGCGATGAACCGCATCATGCGGCCGAAGGCCGTGGCTGTCATCGGCGCCTCCAACGAGCAGGGCAAGATCGGCAATTCGGTCATGCGCAATCTCATCGACGGCGGCTACAAGGGCGGGATCTATCCCATTCATCCCAAGGCCGACGAGATTCTTGGGCACAAGGCCTATAAGAGCGTGAAGGACGTTCCAGGCGAGATCGATACCGCGGTGTTCGCGATTCCCGCGAAATTCGTCGCCGGCGCGCTGACGGAATGCGGCGAAAAGGGCATCCCCGGCGCCGTCCTCATTCCCTCCGGCTTCGCCGAGGCCGGAGCGCCTGAACTGCAGGAAGAGATCGTCAGGATCGGCCGCAAATACAATGTCCGCATGATGGGGCCGAACATTTACGGCTTCTACTACACGCCGGAAAACCTCTGCGCCACTTTCTGCACGGCCTACGACGTGAAGGGATCGGCCGCGCTGTCCTCGCAGTCCGGCGGGATCGGCATGGCCATTATCGGCTTCTCTCGCTCGGCGAAGATGGGTGTGTCGGCCATTGTCGGCCTCGGCAACAAGTCGGATATCGACGAGGACGACCTGCTTGCCTTTTTCGAGCAGGACGAAAACACCAAGATCATCGCTCAGCATTGCGAGGATCTGAAAGACGGGCGCGCCTTCGCCGAAGCCGCCAAGCGCGTTTCCAAGACCAAGCCGGTCGTGGTCCTCAAGGCGGGCCGCACATCTGCCGGGGCGAAGGCCGCGTCTTCCCACACGGGGGCGCTCGCCGGCAACGACAAGATCTATGAGGACGTGTTCAAGCAGTCGGGCGTCATCCGGGCCCGTTCGCTGAAGCAGCTCCTTGAGTTTGCTCGCGGCGTTCCGGTGCTGCCGACGCCGAAGGGCGAGAATGTCGTGATCATCACCGGGGCGGGCGGTTCAGGCGTGCTTCTGTCGGATGCCTGTGTCGACAACGGGCTGAGCCTTATGTCGATGCCGGACGATCTGGACACTGCCTTCCGCAAGTTCATCCCGCCTTTCGGCGCGGCCGGCAATCCAGTCGACATCACGGGTGGCGAACCGCCGCAGACCTACAAGAACACGGTCAAGCTCGGGTTGGAGGATGACCGCATCCACGCGCTGATCCTCGGCTACTGGCATACCATCGTCACGCCGCCCATGGTCTTTGCCAAGCTGATGGTCGAGGTGAAGGAGGAAATGGCCGCCAAGGGCATCGAAAAGCCCATGGTCGCTTCGCTCGCAGGCGATGTCGAGGTCGAGGAGGCGGCCGAGTATCTCTACCAGCACGGCATTCCTGCCTATGCCTATTCGACCGAACTGCCGGTCGAAGTGCTGGGCGCCAAGTACAAGTGGGCGCGCGGCGCCGGTCTTCTGTAGTCCCTCCCAGGCGGGCCTTCCGCCGGGCGCGACGCGGTTCCTTCGAGCTCGTGTCGCGCCTGGTCGGACCTGGCGCGCCCCAACATTTCTGTCTCTGCGGAGAGGTAGCACATCAATGAATATCCATGAATATCAGGCCAAGGGCGTGCTGAAGTCCTTCGGCGTGCCCGTTCCCGACGGCGCGCCGGCCATGGATGTCGACGGGGCCGGAGACGTGGCGGCGGGCCTTGAGGGTCCGGTCTTCGTCGTCAAGTCGCAGATCCACGCAGGCGGGCGCGGCAAGGGCAAGTTCAAGGAACTGGGCCCCGAGGCGAAAGGCGGCGTGCGCGTGGCCGATACGGTGGCCGAAGTGCGCGCGCATGCCGCAGAAATGCTCGGCAACACGCTGGTCACGGTGCAGACCGGACCGACCGGCAAGAAGGTCAGCCGCCTTTATGTGGAAAACGGCTCGCGGATCGAAAGCGAATTCTACATCTCGCTGCTGATCGACCGGGCTACCAGCCGGGTCGCCTTCGTGGTCTCGACCGAGGGCGGCATGGATATCGAGACCGTTGCCGCCCAAACGCCGGAGAAAGTCGTCACCCTGACCGTCGATCCGGCCACCGGCCTGATGCCCTATCATGGCCGGCTCGTTGCCAAGGCGCTCGGCCTTCAGGGAGACCTTGCCGCACAGGCGGGCCTTCTGGCCACGCAGCTTTATACGGCTTTCACCGCCACCGACATGGAAATGCTGGAGATCAACCCGCTGGTCCTGACGGGTGATGGGCGGCTTGTCTGCCTCGACGCCAAGGTCGGCTTTGACTCAAACGCACTGGACCGGCGGCCGGAACTGGCAAGCCTGCGCGATGAGATGGAGGAGGACGCCAGGGAACTGGCCGCCTCGCGCCACGACCTTTCCTACATCGCGCTCGACGGCAATATCGGCTGCATGGTCAATGGGGCGGGCCTCGCCATGGCGACCATGGACATCATCAAGCATCACGGCGGCGAGCCGGCGAATTTCCTAGATGTCGGCGGCGGCGCGACGGCCGAGAAAGTGGCGGCGGCCTTCAAGATCATCACCACCGACCCCAGCGTGAAGGGCATTCTGGTCAACATCTTCGGCGGCATCATGCGTTGCGACGTGATTGCCGAGGGGGTGGTGGAAGCCGTCAAGGAAGTGGGCCTGAAGGTGCCGCTCGTGGTGCGGCTCGAAGGCACGAACGTCGCGGAAGGCAAGAAGATCATCGCAGAGTCCGGCCTCGATGTCATCGCCGCGGACGACCTCGATGATGCGGCGCGGAAGATCGTCATTGCGGCCAAGGGAAGAAACTGATGTCCATCCTGGTGAACAAGAACACCCGTCTCCTCTGTCAGGGCTTTACCGGCAAGACCGCCACATTCCACTCACGGCATGCCATCGAATATGGCACGCAGATGGTCGGGGGCGTAGCGCCGGGGAAGGGGGGCATGACGCATCTGGGCCTGCCCGTCTTCGACACGGTGAAGGAGGCGCGCGCAGCGACGGATGCCGATGCGACCGTCATCTACGTGCCGCCCTTCGGAGCGGCGGACGCGATTTGCGAGGCCATCGACGCGGAAATTCCGCTGATCGTCTGCATCACCGAGGGCATTCCCGTGCTCGACATGCAGCGCGTCAAGCGGGCGCTTTCGGGATCGCGTTCACGCCTGATCGGGCCGAATTGCCCGGGGGTCATCACCGCCGGCGAATGCAAGATCGGTATCATGCCGGGCTCCATCTTCCGCAAGGGTTCGGTCGGCATCGTCTCGCGCTCGGGCACGCTCACCTATGAGGCGGTATTCCAGACCTCGCAGAAGGGCCTTGGCCAGACCACGGCTGTGGGCATCGGCGGGGATCCCATCAAGGGCACCGAATTCATCGACGTGCTGGAGATGTTCCTTGCCGATCCCGAAACCGAATCGATTGTCATGATCGGCGAGATCGGCGGGCAGGCCGAGGAGGAGGCGGCCGCGTTTCTTGCGGATGTGGCAAGGCGCGGCAGAAGCAAGCCCACGGTCGGCTTCATTGCCGGTCGCACCGCTCCTGCGGGGCGGCGCATGGGCCATGCGGGCGCCATCATCGCCGGCGGCAAGGGCGGGGCGGAAGACAAGATCGAGGCCATGCAGGCGGCCGGCATTCGCATTTCGCCCACACCGGCACGCCTTGGCGAGACGCTCGTGGAACTCCTCGACGGGCAGCCGGAAAGCGCATGCCTGGAACCTGTGGGATAGATCTCTGTGAGATGGCAGGTACACGCCGAAACCATTTAGCTACCGGCCGCATGGAGACAGTCAATTCTTGCACCGTTGGATAAACCGCTCCATTGATACATATGGTATTACAGGTTCCAGACTCAGACAGACAGCAGGAGACTGATGTGAGTTCCAGAAGCCAGACCCGCTGGCCGCTTCCCGATGAGAGCACCCCAGGCCTTGTCCTGGAGCCGTTCTCCGCGGAGCCGAACATCAAGACGCGCGTCTATGCCGCGCTGAAGCATGCCATCGCCGAGATGGATATTTACGCCACGCAGGAAAACACCTGGCTCGACGAGCGCCTGCTTGCCGAACGCCTCAATGTCAGCCGCACGCCGATCCGCGAGGCGATCGCCATGCTGGAGCAGCAGGGCTTCGTCAAATCCATCGCGCGGCGCGGCATCATCGTCTTGCGCAAGACGAAACGCGAGGTCATCGAGATGATCCAGGTATGGGCGGCGCTGGAAGGCATGGCCGCCCGGCTTATCTCGCTCAATGCCAGCCGCAAGGACATCGATCGCTTGCGCAAGATCTTCGAAGAGTTCCACGAAGGGCATGCGCCCGGCGACTATCTGAGCGAATATTCCGAAGCCAATCTGCGTTTCCACCAGACGCTCATCGAGATGACCGGATCGCAGACCCTGCAGCAGATGACGGAGAATATTCTCCTGCATGTGCGCGGCATCCGCAAAATCACCATTGGGCGCGACGACCGGGCAAGCCAATCGATCAAGGACCATCTGGCCATCATCGACGCGTTGGAAAAACGCGAAACCGAACTGGCGGAAAAACTCTGCCGTGACCACACGCTCGGCCTCGCCGATTATGTGGAGAAGCACAGCAAAGGCATTTTCGCCTAGCTTCACACCAATCTTGGAGAGATCCCCGGCCGGACGCGCGGGCAGGGTAGCCGGCTCTCCTCAACGCAGGAGAGTGTCTTGACGGAGTTTCCCAAGACCATGTCGGCCGTTGCCATCAGCGAAGCCGGCGGGCCGGATGTGCTGCGACTGGAGCAGTTGCCCGTTTCGCCGCCTGGCTCGAGCGAGATCCTGATCCGGGTGGCGGCTGCCGGCGTTAACCGGCCGGATCTCCTGCAACGGGCTGGCCTTTATCCGGCACCACCGGGGGCATCGGAGATTCCAGGGCTGGAGGTGGCCGGAACCGTGCAGGCGGTGGGCAGCGACGTGTCGCGCTGGAAAGCGGGCGATCCGGTCTGTGCTCTGACGCCGGGCGGCGGATATGCCGAATATGCGCTGGTCGACACCTCGAACGCGCTGCCGGTTCCCGCCGGGTTGCCTTTGGAGGATGCGGCCGCCATCCCCGAAACCTTCTTCACCGTATGGCACAACGTTTTCGAGCGCGGGGCGCTCAAGCCCGGCGAGACGCTGCTTGTCCATGGCGGCGGTTCCGGCATCGGCACGACGGCGATCATGCTCGGCAAGGCCTTCGGCGCCACAGTCGTAGTCACCGCCGGCTCGGATGAAAAATGCGCCGCCTGCCGCAGGCTCGGCGCCGATACGGCCATCAACTATCGCGAGGAGGATTGGGTCGCTGTCGTCAAGGAGGTGACGGACAAACACGGTGCCGACGTGATACTGGACATGGTCGGCGGACCCTATATCGCGAAGAACTACCAGGCCGCCGCCGTCGACGGCCGGATCGTCAACATCGCCTTCCTCCAGGGCTCGCGCGTCGAGATCGACTATATGCGCCTGATGCTCAAGCGCCTGACGCATACGGGGTCGACCTTGCGGTCCCAGCCGGTCGCGGCCAAGGCGCGGATCGCGGCGCAGCTGGAGGAAAAGGTCTGGCCGTTGCTGGCGCAGGGAAAGTGCCGGCCCCCGATCTACAGGAGCTACCCGCTGGCCGACGCCGCCAAGGCCCATGCGCTGATGGAGACCAGCGCGCATATCGGGAAAATCGTCCTGACGGTCGGTTGACGACGCGCGGCGGGACGAATGCGCATCACTCCCGTGGAGGCACGCCGCCGATGGCGCGCGTAATGTCTTCCGCCGCCTTGCGGACCACGGCGCCATATTCCGTGTCGCGACCAGGCGTGATGCGGAAGGCGGGCCCGGAAAGCGAAACCCCGGCCACCGCCTCGCCGAACTGGTTGAAGATGGGCGCTGCGATGCAGCGCATGCCCTGGGTTCGCTCCTCGTCGTCGACGGCGAAGCCGTGCGCGCGGATCCGCTCCATTTCGGCGGCCAGGGCTTCGTGCGAGACGATGGTCTTGGCCGTATAAGTGCTGAGCGCGCCCCTCTTCAGGATGCTTTCGGACTGTGCCCGCGGCAGATAGGCAAGCAGCGCCTTGCCGATGCCCGATGCGTGCACGGGGCCGCGCGTGCCGGGCCGGAAAAAGGCGCGGATCGGCTCATGCGTCTCCACCTGGCTGACGAAGATGACCTCGCCGCGGTCGATGATGGCCAGATTGGCCGTCTCTCCCGTCTCGGCCATAATGCGCTGCATGACGGGCCGGCTCTGCTCGACGATGCTGGTGCGGCCGAGGAAATGGCTGCCAACGCGAAACGCCTCGATCCCCACATGCCAGGTCTGCGTCGGCTCGTCGAACTCGACGATGCGGTGCTTTTGCAGCGTGATGAGGATGCGATAGGCGGTGGAGGCCGACTGGCCGGACAGGTCGGCGATCTCTGTCAATGACAGGCCGTCACCGCGCGCCACGACCTTGAGCACGTCCATTGCACGGTCGAGCGACTGTATGAGCGTGTTGTCAGAGCTGTTGTGGAACGAGCGCGGTCTGCCTCGCGCGCGGCCGACACGATGAGCCATCCTGTCTTCCCTTCAACCATCATAGGTCTTGCGGATTTTTCACCAGGCGAAAAACCCAAAAGCCCTTCCATAACATGAGTATAACGAGATTTTTGTACCAATGAAAATGTTTTTCAAAATAATTGCGAATGCGATGGGGAGGGGCTTAGTCTGATCCCGCAGTCCGTTCGCTGCTTGCAGACTTTGGAGACAGGTCGATGTCGACGCAGAATCCGATCTTCATTCCGGGCCCGACCAACATCCCAGAGCGGTTGCGCCGGGCGCTCGATTATCCGTCGATCGATCACCGTTCGCCCGTCTTTGCCGAGATGTACAAGCCGGCACTCGAAGGGGTGCGCCGTGTCCTGCAGTCGGCGGAGGCGGAGGTGATCCTCTTCCCGTCGACCGGCACCGGGGCGTGGGAAGCGGCGGTGACCAACACGTTGTCGCCGGGCGACAAGGTGTTGGCGGCACGCTACGGCACGTTCTCGCACCGTTGGATCGACCTGTGCCGGAGGCACGGCCTTGACGTCGAGGTCATTGAGAGGCCGTGGGGCGAAGGCGCGCCGGCGGTGGCGTTCGAGCGAGCGCTGAAGGCCGACACGCGCCATGCGATCAAGGCGGTGCTCGTCTGTCATAACGAGACGGCGACCGGCGTGCGCAGCGACATTGCCGCCGTGCGCCGCGCCATCGACGCGGCCGGCCATCCGGCGCTGCTTTACGTCGACGGGGTGAGCTCCATCGCCTCGATGGATTTCCGCATGGACGAATGGGGCGTCGACATCGCCATCACCGGTTCGCAGAAGGGCTTCATGCTGCCGGCAGGACTCGCCATACTGGGCATCAGCCCAAAGGCGCTGGAGGTCGTTTCCTCGGCCAGATGCGCGCGCTGCTTCTTCGATTTCCGCGACATGCTGAGCACCATGGCCGCTGGCGGCTTTCCCTACACGCCGCCGGTCAATCTGATCCGCGGCCTGAGCGTCTCCATCACCGTGCTGGAGGAGGAAGGGCTTGAGCGCGTCTTCGGGCGCCACCGGCGTATTGCCGACGGCGTGCGCAAGGCGGTCGGCGCCTGGGGCCTGTCGCTCTGCGCGAAAGAACCGGCGCTTTACTCCGACACGGTGAGCGCAATCCTCGTTCCGGACGGCTTCGATGCCACCCGTATCGTTACCCATGCCGCTGAAAAATACGGCGTGGCTTTCGGTGTCGGGTTGGGCGAGGTGGCCGGCAAGCTGTTCCGCATAGGCCATCTGGGCTCTATGACCGACGTCATGGCGTTATCGGGCATCGCCACGGCGGAGATGGTCATGGCGGATCTCGGCTTGCCGGTCACGCTCGGCTCTGGCGTTGCCGCCGCCCAGGAGCATTATCGGACGACCGCCGGGCGCGGCGCGGGCGCCATGCCGCGCGCCGCAGCCTGAGGAGAGCGCGATATGGACATACCGACCTACGCCGATGTCGAGGCCGCGCATGCGCGCATCGCTCTGCATATCCACCGAACGCCGATCCTGACCAGCAGCTTCATCAACGACCTGACCGGTGCCGAATTGTTCTTCAAATGCGAGAACTTCCAAAAGGCGGGCGCCTTCAAGGCGCGAGGCGCATCCAACGCGGTGTTCGGGCTGGATGAGAAAATGGCAAAGGTCGGCGTCGCGACCCATTCCTCGGGAAACCATGCGCTGTCGCTGAGCTATGCCGCCGGCAAGCGCGGCATTCCCGTCACCGTGGTGATGCCGAGGACCGCGCCGGAGCCCAAGAAGGCGGCGGTTCGCGGCTATGGCGGGCATATCGTCGAATGCGAGCCCTCGACCTCCTCGCGCGAGGCGGTCTTCGCCGAGGTGGTGGCCGAGACGGGTGCCGAATTCGTGCACCCCTATAACGACCCGCGCGTCATCGCCGGGCAGGGGACATGCTCGAAGGAGATGGTCGAGGATCTCGGCGAGCTCGATGCCGTGGTGGCGCCCATTGGCGGCGGCGGCATGGTTTCAGGCTGCTGCCTTACGCTGTCGACCATCGCGCCGAAGACGAAGATCTATGCGGCCGAGCCGAAGAACGCGGACGATGCCTACCGCTCCTTCAAGGCCGGGCGCATCATTGCCGACGATGCGCCGCAGACGGTGGCCGACGGGCTGAAGGTACCGCTCAAGGAACTCACCTGGCACTTCGTCTCGAAGCATGTGGAGGACATCTTCACGGCCACCGAGGAGGAGATCGTTGCGGCGATGCGGCTCATCTGGGAGCGCATGAAGATCGTCATGGAGCCGTCGAGCGCGGTGCCGCTGGCAGCGATCCTGAAGAACAAGGAGCTTTTCGCCGGCAAGCGCGTCGGCGTCATCGTGACCGGCGGCAATGTCGATCTCGGCAAATTGCCCTGGGCACAATCATAAGGGATAAAGCCTATGACCAAGCACGAAACCGTCGCCGGACATGAGGTCGGCTACGACATTCCCGCCGCCATCGGCATGGCCGAGAAAGACATCCAGACGCCTTGCCTGATCCTCGACCTCGATGCGCTCGAGCGCAACATCAGGAAGATGGGCGATTATGCCAGGGGGCACGGCATGCGCCACCGCGCGCATGGCAAGATGCATAAGTCGGTCGATGTCGCAAAACTGCAGGAAAAGCTCGGTGGCGCCGTCGGCGTCTGCTGCCAGAAGGTGTCGGAAGCCGAGGCGTTCGCGCGCGGCGGCATCAAGGACATTCTGGTGTCGAACCAGGTCCGCGACCCGGCGAAGATCGATCGCCTGGCCCGTCTGCCGAATTATGGCGCCCGCGTCATCGTCTGCATCGACGATGTCGAGAACGTCGCCGACCTGTCGGCGGCGGCGCAAAAACATGGCACCACGCTCGGATGCTTCGTGGAGATCGATTGCGGCGCCGGCCGCTGCGGCGTCACGACCAGTGAGGCGGTGGTGGAGATCGCCCAGGCGATCGCCGCCGCGCCGAACCTCGATTTTACCGGTATCCAGGCTTACCAGGGGGCGATGCAGCATCTCGACAGCTACGAGGACCGCAAGGCCAAGCTCGACGCCGCAATCGCTCAGGTGGAAGACGCCGTCGAGGCGCTGAAGAAGGAAGGGCTGGAGCCCGAGCTTGTCAGCGGCGGCGGTACCGGCAGCTACTATTTCGAGAGCAATTCGGGCGTCTATAACGAACTGCAGTGCGGATCCTATGCCTTCATGGATGCCGACTACGGCCGCATCAAGGACAAGGACGGCAACCGCATCGACCAGGGCGAGTGGGAGAATGCGCTGTTCATCCTGACGAGCGTGATGAGCCACGCCAAGGCCGACAAGGCGATCTGCGACGCCGGTCTCAAGGCGCAGTCGGTGGATTCGGGCCTGCCCTTCGTCTATGGCCGCGACGACGTGAAATATATCAAATGCTCCGACGAGCACGGCGTGATCGAGGACCCTCATGGGGTGCTGAAGATCAACGAGAAGCTGCGCCTCGTTCCCGGCCATTGCGACCCCACCTGCAACGTGCACGACTGGTATGTCGGCGTCCGCAACGGCAAGGTGGAGTGCCTTTGGCCGGTGACGGCGCGCGGCCTGGCCTACTGAGGCCGGTATGCTGGTCGTTTCGGAAGAGACCTGCCGCAAGGTGGTCACGCGCGAAAACGCCTTCACCGCCATCGAAGGCGTCTTCGCCGCCATGGCGGCGGGCGAGGCCTGTAATTTTCCCGTTATCCGCGAGGCGATCGGCAATGCGGATGCTCTCTACGGGTTCAAATCGGGCTTCGACCGGAAGAACGGCGTGCTCGGGCTGAAGTCGGGCGGCTACTGGCCGGGCAATGAGAAGCGCGGCCTGACCAACCACCAGTCGACCGTGTTCCTGTTCGATCCCGATACGGGCCGGCCCCACGCCATGGTGGGCGGCAACTACCTGACGGCGATCCGGACGGCCGCTGCCTCGGCTGTGTCGATCCGCCATCTGGCGCGAAAGGATGCCAAGGTGCTGGGCATGCTCGGCGCGGGCTTCCAGTCGGCCTTTCAGATGCGCGCGGCGGCCGAGCAACGGGATTTCGAACGCGTCATCGGCTGGAACCTGCACCCCGAAATGCTGCCGCGTCTGGCCGAAACGGCGGCCGAGCTCGGCCTGCCCTTCGAGCCGGTTTCGCTCGACCGGCTCGGTGCGGAAGCCGACGTGATCATCACCATCACCTCGAGCTTCGAGCCGATCCTCATGCGCGGCCAGGTCAAGCCCGGCACGCATCTGGCCTGCATGGGCACCGACACCAAGGGCAAGCAGGAGGTCGATGCCGAACTGGTGGCGGCCGCCACGCTCTTCACCGACGAGGTGGCGCAGTCCGCCAGCATCGGCGAGTGCCAACACGCGGTCGCGCAAGGGCTCATCGACAAGGCCGACATCACGCCGGTCGGCGCGGTGGTCAACGGGAAGCATCCCGGCCGCACCCACGATGACGAGATCACCCTATTCGACGGCACCGGCGTCGGCCTGCAGGACCTGGCGGTCGCCGCACTGGCCGCGGAGGCGGCGCGCAGCGCGGGGTTGGCCGCCGAGATCGACCTTTGAACACCGCACAGAAGAAGGTGGCGTCCGCATGGGACGCCGCTCCTTCCGCAAAGCCGGTGCGGATCAGATCACCCTTACGGCTATTTCGCCAATGCCTGCCACCTTGCCATGCATCACGTCGCCGCGCTGGACGGGCCCGACACCGGCCGGCGTGCCCGTCATGATCAGGTCGCCTGGCTGCAGTTCGAAATATTGCGACAGGATGGCGATCATCTCAGGCACTTTCCAGAGCATCTGGTTGAGATCGCCGCTCTGGCGCCTTTCGCCATTGACGTCCAATGTCACGGCGCCTGCGGTCGGATGACCGATACGGGATGCCGGAACGAGCGGGCCGCAGGGTGCTGATTTCTCAAAGGATTTTCCGACCTCCCACGGGCGCCCAAGCTTCTTGGCCTCGCCCTGCAGGTCGCGCCGGGTCATGTCCAGGCCCACGCCATATCCGAAGACGTGGTCGAGCGCGTCTTCGACGCCGATATCCGTTCCGCCCTTGGCGAGCGCCACCACCATCTCGATCTCGTGATGCACGTCGTTGGTCCTGGCTGGATAGGGAAAATCTTCTCCGACGGCCAGATTGGTCGGATGCTTGAAGAAGAAGAAGGGCGGCTCCTTGTACGGGTCATGGCCCATCTCCACCGCGTGGGCCGCATAATTGCGGCCAATGCAGAAAATGCGGTTGACGGGGAAAAGCTGATCGCTTCCGTCCACCGGCAGCGCTGCCATGGCGGGTGGCGCAATCACATACTGACCGGCGTTCTGATAGGCGGCTTCGGACATTCACTTGCTCCTGACTTCTGCTCGGCCGCTGCCTCATCCGGCAGGTCGGGCAGGAGGTCAATACTGCGCACGCAACTCGGCGACGACGGCCGGATCGCCGTTGATATCCTCCCAACGCCTCGGTGAGCACCGCCGGGAGACATCCGCCCGCCCGAAATCCGGAGCGCCCAATTCGGATACTCGCTTCCGTGGGATCAAGCGCGCCAGAGCGACCTTATGAGCCGGTCGATGCCGCGGTGAAGACCGCCAATTGGGCATCGAAAGCACGCTTGTAGGCGGGCCGGGCCTCGCCGCGGGCGACATAGGCGGAGATGTTGGGATATTCGTCCAGCATGCCGGATGAGGCTTTCAACCTGAGCAGCACCGCCACCATCATAAGGTCGCCGGCGCTGAACGCGCCATCCAGCCAGTCCGAATCGCCAAGGCGGGCGGAAAGCTGGCCCAGCCGGTTGCGGATGCGATCCTCGACGCCGGGCATGCGCTGGTCGTACCAAGCCTCGTCGCGCTCCAGGAGCCTGGTGGTTTCACGATCGAGGATCGGCGGTTCCACCGTGTTGAGCGCGGCAAACATCCAGCTGATCGCGCGTGCCCGGGCATTTGCATCCTCTGACAGCAGTCCCGCGTGGCGCTCGGCGATATGGAGCACGATCGCCCCCGTCTCGAACAGGGCGAGATCGCCTTCCTCATAGGTCGGAATCTGCCCGAAAGGGTGAAGGGCAAGATGCGCGGGCTCCTTCATCTCGCTGAACGAAACAAGGCGGACATCATAGGGCTGGCCTACTTCTTCCAGCGCCCAGCGAACGCGGGTGTCACGCGCCAGGCCCTGGCCGCGATCGGGCGAACGTTCAAAGGCGGTAATGGTGGGGGTCATTGGAAGGCTCCGGGTGATTGAATGATGCGGTCGAGAGCGATGCGCGCAATCTGAGCATTCGGCTCTTGCGCTTGGCATCCCGAGGACGAACGGCCAGTGCGGCTCCCGACAACCCGTCTCGTTTTCCGCGCGTTCTACAGCTTGTTCCGCATTGCCGCGTTCTCAATTTTGGCATAGCTTTGACCAAACGATAAAAAACAGTCGCAAACGCGCCAATCCAGCCAGGGGTGAACAGATGAGAATCAAGTCCGCGAATGCAGAGCTCTTTCCACTAAGCCGCCGCCAGCTGCTGACGGGAGCGGGAGCCGCCGCACTGGCAGGCGTCGGGCTTCCCGGCCGCTTGCTCGCGCAGGAGCCGATCAAGGTCGCGGCCGTTTATACCGTGCCGGTCGAGCAGCAGTGGGTGAGCCGCATTCACAAGGCCGCGAACGCCGCCAAGGACCGCGGCGGCATCGAATATGTCTTCTCCGAGAACACTTCCAACAATGATTATGAGCGCGTCATGCGCGAATATGCCGAAGCCGGCCACAAGCTCATCCTCGGCGAGGTGTTCGGCTTGGAGGACGCCGCAAGATCGGTGGCGCGCGATTATCCGGACGTGGCCTTTCTCATGGGTTCCAGCTTCAAGGAGGATCCGGCCATTCCGAATTTCGCGGTATTCGACAATTACATTCAGGATGCCTCCTATCTTACTGGAATCATAGCGGGCGCCATGACCGAAACGAAGAATATCGGCATGGTCGGCGGCTATCCGATTCCCGAGGTGAACCGGCTGATGAATGCCTTCATGGCCGGCGTGAAGGAGACCGCGCCCGACGCCACCTTCCAGGTCGCCTTCATCGGCTCCTGGTTCGATCCGCCCAAGGCCAAGGAGACCGCCTTTGCGCAGATCGATGCCGGCGCGGACATGATGTATGCCGAACGCTTCGGCGTTTCCGACGCAGCGCAGGAGCGGAATGTGCTGGCGATCGGCAACGTCATCGAGACGCAGGCGGACTATCCGGAAACGGTGGTGGTATCAGCGCTGTGGCATTTCGAGCCCACGCTCGACCACGCGCTGGCCGAGCTGAAGGCCGGCACCTTCAAGGCGGCCGACTACGGCGTCTACTCCTTCATGAAGGAGGGCGGCTGCTCCGTCTCGCCGCTCGGTACCTTCGAAGGAAAAGTGCCGGAGGCTGCGATGAAGCTGGTGGCCGAGCGCGAGGCGGCGATCAAGGCGGGAAGCTTCACCGTCGAGATCGACGACGCGGAGCCGAAGGCAAGCTAGAGGAGCGTATCCACCTCCTCCTTGACGGGGAGGTCACGCGAAAATGCAGGGTAGGGGTGATGATCGACTTTTCACCCCACCCGACCGTTCCGGGGTCATCTGCCGATCGGCGGAGAATGGCCGATTCACAAATTGCGACGCCTCCACATGCTCCAATCCGCCGCTGCAACAAGCAATACCGTCCTGCGCCTTTCCGGCATCACCAAGCGCTTCGGTGCTCTGGTCGCCAATGACGCGATCAGCCTTGATCTCGGGGAGGGCGAGGTCGTGGCGCTTTTGGGCGAGAACGGCGCCGGCAAGACCACGCTCATGAACATCCTGTTCGGCCACTATGTGGCCGATGCGGGGACGGTCGAGGTCTTCGGAGAGCCGCTCCCGCCCGGCGATCCGCGCGCCGCGCTCGATGCGGGGGTCGGCATGGTCCATCAGCACTTCACGCTCGCCGAAAACATGACGGTGCTGGAAAATATCGCGCTGGGCACGCAGAGTCCGTGGTCGTGGCGCCTCGACCGGTCCGCGGCGCGCGAGCGCATCGCTCGGCTTTCGCAGGACTTCGGCCTGGCGGTCGATGCGGACAGCCCCGTTTCCGCCCTCTCGGTGGGCGAGCGCCAGCGCGTCGAAATCCTGAAGGCGCTCTATCGCGACGCCCAAATCCTTGTCCTTGACGAACCGACGGCGGTTCTCACGCCTATCGAGGCCGAGGCGCTGTTCCGCACGCTGAAGATGCTCGTGGCGCGCGGACTCTCGATCATCTTCATCTCGCACAAGCTCGGCGAGGTCATGGCGGTAAGCGACCGTGTGCTCGTCTTGCGCGGCGGCAGGCTCGTGGGCGAGCGCCGCACGGACGGGACCACCCGCACCGAGCTGGCCGCGCTCATGGTGGGGAAGGAGGTCGCCGCCCCGGCCGTAGCGCCGGCGGAGCCCGGCGCGGCGCTGCTCGAGCTCGAGAACGTTTCCACCGGACCAGGCGCTTCCGGCAGCCGGCTGGAACAGGTGTCGCTTGCGCTCCATGCCGGCGTCATCACCGGCCTGGCCGGCGTCTCGGGCAATGGTCAGTCGGCGCTTGCCGCGCTGATCGCGGGCACGGAGCGCCCGGTTTCCGGCACGATGCGCATCGCCGGCCGAACGATCGCCGGCGGGTCGCCCCGAGAGGCGCTGAACCTGGGCATCGCGCGCATTCCCGAAGATCGGCACGCGGTCGGCACGATCGGGGACATGAGCGTGACGGAAAACGTGATCGCCGAGCGCTACCGGGACCGGCCGTTCAGCCGCCGCGGCTTCATCGACTGGAGGGCCGCCCGCGCCTTCGCGGAGGAGATCATTCGCGACTACGACGTCAAGTGCCCGTCGCCGGAGGCGCGTGTCCGGCTGCTTTCAGGCGGCAATATGCAGAAGCTTATCCTCGGCCGCGCGCTCGATCCCGATCCGGCGGTCATCCTCGCCAACCAGCCTACGCGCGGGCTCGACGTGGGCGCCGTCTCCTATGTGCACCGGCGGCTGCTGGAGGCGCGGCGGAGGGGAGCGGCGGTCCTGCTCATTTCCGAGGACCTGGACGAGATTCTTGCCCTATCGGACGAGGTATGCGTCATGTTCAAGGGCCGCATCTCTCCGCCTTCGCCGCGCGGCGCGCGCTCCATCCAGGAGTTGGGAGAGATGATGGCGGGGCACGGGCTGGAGGCGGCAGCGTGACGTGGATTCGGAAAACCGCGGCATGCCTGCCGCGAGAGTGCTCCAATGCGCCTTGAGGCCAAGCCCGCCCCGTCCCTTGCCGGAACGTTCGCCTATTCGGCGGGCGCCGTGCTCGCCACCCTGCTCGTGAGCTCGCTCCTGGTTCTGGCAGCGGGGGCTTCGCCGTTGTCCGTTTTCGCGCTGGTCGCCAAGGGCGCGGCCGGTTCGCAGTTCGCTCTCATGGAGACGCTCTCGCGTGCCACGCCGCTGATCTTCACCGGCCTGGCCGTTGCCGTCGCCTTCCGCGCCAGGCTCTGGAACATCGGCGCTGAGGCGCAGCTTTATGCCGGCGCCGTGGTCACGGTGGTGCTTGGCACGGGCGCGCTACCGCTGCCGGCACCGATCCTCATCCCCATCATCATGGTGGCTTCGATGGCCGCCGGCGCGGCTCTCCTGCTCGGTCCCGCGCTGCTCAAGACCCGTTTCGGGGTCGACGAGGTGGTCACTACGCTGCTTCTCAACTTCATCATGCTGCTCTTTGTCTCCATGCTGCTTGAAGGCGTGCTGAAGGACCCGATGGGGCTTGGCTGGCCGCAATCGCAACGGGTGATCGCCGAGGCGCAACTGCCGCGGCTTATCCAGGGCAAGCGGCTGCATCTCGGCTTCGTCATCGCGATTGCCTCGGCAGCCGTCGTGTGGGTGATCATGAAGAAGACCACGCTCGGCTACGAGATGCGCGCCGTCGGCCACAATGCTGAAGCCGCCCGCTTCGCCGGCATCCCGGTCAACGTGGTGCTGATGAAGACGGCGCTCCTTTCCGGCGGCATCGCGGCCCTTGCAGGCTTTTCGGAGGTGGCCGGGCTCAAGGGCAACCTCACGCTCGATCTGTCGCCGGGCTTCGGCTACACGGGCATCGTCGTGGCCATGCTCGCCCTTCTCAATCCCATCGGCGTCGTGGCCTCGGCGATCTTCGTCGCCGCCATCTTCGTGGGCGCCGACGCCATGAGCCGCTCGGCCGGGGTGCCGAGCTACATCGCTGAGGTGATGGTGGCGACCGCGCTTTTGACAATGGTGGTGGCGATCATGCTGATGCGTTTCAAGGTGCGGTGGCGGTGATGGAAGCTCTCGACATCCTGCTGACCGCTTCATTCTGGGTCGCAGCGGTGCGGATCGCTTCGCCGCTGATCTTCGCCACCATGGGCGAGTTGATCTGCGAGCGGGCAGGGGTTCTGAACCTCGGCATCGAGGGCATCATGACGGCGGGGGCCTTCGCCGGCTGGCTCACGGTCTATGCCGGAGGAGATCTGTGGACCGGCGTGGCCGTCGCGGCAGCCGTCGGCGCGTTGTTCGGATTGCTTCATGGCGCGCTTACGGTGCCGCTCGGCCTGTCGCAACACGTGGTTGGCATAGGCATCACGCTTCTGGCGACCAGCCTGACCTACTTCACCTACCGCATCGTGCTGCCGGAGGTAACCTCGCCGCCGAAGATCGCGCCGTTCCAGCCGCTGCCCATCCCCGTCCTGTCGGAAATACCGCTGGTCGGGCCGGCACTCTTCAACCAGACGCCGCTTACCTATTTCGCCTTTCTCACCGTGGCGCTCACCGCCTGGGCGCTCTACCGCACGCCGCTCGGGCTGGCCGTCAGGGCGGCCGGCGAGAACCCGTCGGCGGTGGAGGCGCAGGGGATCAGCGTGACCGCCGTGCGCATGGGCGCGGTGATGGCAGGCAGCGCGCTCATGGCCGTCGGCGGTGCGTTTCTCACCATGTCGGCCTTCAACTCCTTCTTCTTCGAAATGATCAACGGACGGGGCTGGGTCTGCATCGCGCTCGTCGTCTTCGGCTCGTGGCGGCCGGGTAAGGCGCTCGTCGGCGCGATCCTGTTTGCCGCTTTCGATGCCTATCAGGTGCGGCTGCAGCAGATTACGGGCGGCGTTGTGCCTTACCAGATATTCCTCATGATGCCGTATGTGCTATCGATCCTGGCGCTGGTGCTGGTGGCGCGGCGGGCGACCTATCCCAAGGCGCTGATGATCCCCTATCAGAAAGGCGAAAGATGAGCTTCGACCTGATCGTCAAGGGCGGCCGGCTTCCGGACGGATCCAGGGCCGATATCGGCATTTCGGGGCAGACGATCCGGGCGATCGAGGCCAGCATCGAGGCGGAGGCCGGGCGCGTGATCGACGCTGCGGGCAATCTCGTCACGCCGCCCTTCGTGGATCCGCATTTCCACATGGATGCCACGCTCTCCTACGGCATCCCGCGCATCAATGCCTCCGGCACGCTGCTCGAAGGCATCGCGCTCTGGGGGGAACTCAAGCCGCTTCTCACGCACGAGGCAGTGAAGGAGCGGGCGCTTGCCTATTGCGATTGGGCGGTCTCCATGGGACTGCTTGCCATCCGCACCCATGTGGATACCTGCGACAACCGGCTGCTGGCGGTCGAGGCGCTGCTCGAGGTGAAGCGCGAGGTGGCGCATTATATCGACATGCAGCTCGTCGCCTTTCCGCAGGACGGTTTCTACCGCGACCCCAAGGCGCGGGAAAACACGATCCGGGCGCTGGACAAGGGCGTCGACGTGGTGGGCGGGATACCGCATTTCGAGCGCACCATGGAGGACGGCCGCCGCTCCGTCACCGAACTCTGCGAGATCGCGGCAGACCGAGGCCTCATGGTCGACATGCATTGCGACGAGACGGACGATCCCCTGTCGCGGCATATCGAGCAGCTCGCCTACGAGGCGCAGCGGCTGGGCCTGCAGGGCAGGGTGGCCGGCTCGCACCTCACCTCCATGCACTCCATGGACAATTACTATGTCTCCAAGCTGCTGCCGCTGATGGCGGAAGCCCAGGTTTCAGCCATCCCCAACCCGCTGATCAACATCGTGCTGCAGGGTCGCCACGATACATATCCGAAGCGCCGCGGACTGACGCGCGTGCCGGAGATGCTGACGGCCGGCATTCGCGTCGGCTTCGGGCAGGACTGCGTGCTCGACCCCTGGTATTCGCTGGGCACGGCCGACATGCTGGACGTGGCGTTCATGGGGCTGCATGTGGCGCAGATGACGAGCCCGGCCGATATGCGCCGCTGCTTCGACATGGTGACCGCTGAGAGCGCGGCCATCATGGGACTTGCCGATTACGGGCTGGAAGTGGGCAGGAAGGCGAGCCTCGTGGTGCTTGACGCCGGCGATCCGGTGGAGGCGATCCGCTTGCGCGCCGAAAGGCTCTGCGTCGTCGCCGGGGGGCAGGTGGTCGCCGAGCGCGAGAAACGGGCGACGAGGCTGAACATCGACGGCCGGCCCTCAACTGTGGAAAGGCGGCTCAGGCCGGAAGGCCGGTGTCCTTAGATCGAGCCCCGCCGATGATGGGCTGGACCTAAAGCTCCTTTTATTTAAAGACTTAGCTGCGTCCCTGTGCAGGTTTTGCGCGCCATGCGCTCTCGATCGACGAAACCGAGCCGATTTCCCCCGAGTTGAATAGGGTACGCGCGCCGCCGTGCAGGAGGTGAGGGCTGAAAGCCCCAATGGCTCGACCCGCTCTGGTTCGCCGGCTGCCACAGCGATGCCGGCGGCAGCTACCTAGAGGATGAGTCCCGACTGAGCGATATTGCGCTCGAGTGGGTCGGAGAACTCAAAGCCTGCATCCCCTCGATCATCGTCAGAGAGGAGCTGTTTGTCACCACGCCAGACTCCCGGCAGTGCCGAAAGTGCTCGAGAAGATGTTCAATTCGGTGCCGCTTCATTCGCTCGGCGGCTCGTCTCTCGACCCGAGGCAGTCGGAACCGGAGGAGACGCGGAGCTCTGCTGCGGGCTGCGCTGCGCTGCACCTGGTTCCCGTCCCTTCAGTCGTGGCCCGGTAGCAGGAAATGTGCCGTGTGGAAGTCCCGCCGGACCGACCAGCCTTCCGCCTCCGCAGGGACCCGTTGCCCGTCCACATCGCACGCCCAGTTCCCGGCTTTCGGGAGGGAGAGCCGGATCGTTTCATAGGGACAGTGGCCTTTGCCGGTGAACGACCTCCGAAGGGCCAGCTTGCCGTCCGACACTTCCAGCAGGAACGTGTCCACGCGGGCTTCCGCACCAATGCCGCCGGCATCCGAATAGAGCATGCTCACGCGGCGAACTCCGGCCGAAGGGAACAGACGCAGCTCGAGGACCCGGTCTTGCTCCAGGGGCAGGACGCTACCGCCGCGGACGAAGAGCGCAGGGCGACCGAGCGGTGCCTCGACATCGGCTTCCGCGCTGTATCGCTCGCCCGACCAGTAGCTGTACCACTCTCCCGGGGGCAGCATCGTGCGCCGCCGCCGCTCGCCCGGGCCGAGCACCGGTGCGAGGAGAAGGTCCGGGCCGAGAAGGAACGCGTCGTCGACCGAGCGCAGGCGGTCCTCGCCGGGCGCGCCCCACCATACCGGCCGCACGAGAGGATGGCCGGTCCGGCTCGCCTCCCAGGCCAGCGTGTAGAGATACGGCATAAGCGCGTAGCGAAGCCGCAGGAGACCGCGGACGCGCTCCAGCGCCTCGGCCCCGAAGCGCCAGGGCTCGCGCGGCTCGGTGCTCTGCGAGGAGTGCGTCCGGAAGAAGGGCAGGAAGGCGGCCAATTCGAACCAGCGCAGATACTCCTCGCGCCCGAGCGTGCCCTTGAAGCCGCCGATATCGGGTCCCGAATAGGGCATACCGGAGAGGCCAAGGCCGAGCACTGTTCGAACCGTCTGGTGCAGCATATCCCAGCCGCTGGAGATGTCGCCGGTCCACATCCACGCATGCCGCTGGATGCCGGCCCAGCCGGACCGGGTCAGCAGGAAGTGGCGCCGGTCCGGGTCCAGGCGCCTCAGCCCCTCGTCGGTTGCCCGCGCCATCAGCATGCCGTAAAGGTTGTGCGCCTCGGCATGGGTGCCCCCGCGTCCGTCAAAATCGTGGACGACGTCCTGCGCCAGCGTCCGCTCGCCCCAGAGCGCGACCATCGCCGGCTCGTTCATGTCGTTCCAGAAGCCGGTGACCCCGCGCTCCAGCAGCACGGAATGCTGCTCGCCCCACCAGGCCCGCGTCTCGGCCCGCGTGAAATCTGGAAAGGCGCTCCAGCCCGGCCAGACTGGGGCGGTCGCGATGCGGCCCCGTTTCGTCCGGCAGAAGTGACCGCCTTCGCTGCCCTGTCGGAACACGCGGTAATCCTTGTCCCGCTTCACCCCGGGGTCGAGGATCGTAACGAGGCGAATGCCGTCGGCATCAAGCTCCTCGGCCAAGCCTTTGAGATCGGGGAACGAATCCTCGTCCACCGTAAAGACGCGGAAACCGTCCATATAGTGGATGTCGAGATGGATGGCGCTGAGCGGCAGATTGTGCTTGCGAAAGCCCTGCACGAGATCGCGGATTTCCGCTTCGGTCCGGTAGCTGAAGCGCGACTGGTGATAGCCGAGCGCCCAGCGGGGCGGCAGCGGCGGGCGGCCCGTTAGCTCGGTATAGCGCTGCAGCGTATGCTCCGGCGGGCCTGGCGTCAGATAATACCGCAACGCGCCACCCTCGAAGCGGGCGCGGATCTCGTCGTTGAACGTGAAGTCAGCGGCGTGGCTGTTCTCGTAGAAGGCCAGATATCCGCCTGACGGTTTGAGCGTCTGCAGGACGGGAATGCCCATGTACAGCGGGTCCTCGTCAGGCCCGTAGGACTTCATGGGGTCGCTATTCCAGAGCCGCCGTTCGGTTCCGCGCAGGTCGAGCGGGCCCGTGTGCTCGCCGAGTCCAAAAACGGCTTCGTCCGGCGCCAGGCTCGCCCTGTGATGCCATTCCTCGCCGCGTCTTTCAGGCGGAGCCTCCCGCCGCAGCGGTGTGCCGTCCGGCGTCGCCCAGACAAGCGTGCCGTCGCGGAGTACGCTCAGGTGCAAGTCACCGGTCGCCAGCCGCCACCCCTCCGCCGTCTCCTCAAAGCGAACCGGTGCGCCCGACCAGTCGGTCTCGGCAAGCCCGTACGGCAGGGGCAGGCGCCCCGGCGTCCAGGTGACGCGGGCGAGATCGGCCGCCAGGAACCGGATCTCCAGCCGCGCCGCCTCGAGCTCCAGGTCGGCGCCGTCGGGGCGCGCGGCGCAGGATATGACCTGTCCGACCTTCTCCAACGGCCTCGATCGCCGGGCGCGGCGCAACTGCCCCCAAGTTCCGAGCACCGAATAGTGCACCGACCGCGCCAGCCCCAGAAAACCCCAGAACCGCCACTGGACGGCCAGCTCCCGCAGCCTATGCCTCATGCCTCGCACCTGATATCGAATCGGACCTTGCCCTCCGTGTCCCTGGCGAAGAACTCGGACAGCTCGTCGAGTGACAGCGGGGACGGCACCTCCCGGCACGCGAGCTTCGCGATAGCCTCGGTGTGCGTCACGAAGGATGCGAGGTCCTTGGGGTACTTGTCGGGATCGATGCCGATGAACTCGCCCCGATGCGCGGCCTTCGCCAGGATATCGCGCCAGGTCTCCACCGGGGCCAATCCCGCGCCCTCGATGCTGTTGGAGAACGGCATCAGATAGATCTCGTTGAAGCGTGGGCGGCTTTCGATATAGGCGCGCAGGTCCGACGCCGACCGCACGGAATTGAAGGTCATCCAGTAGGGCACCGCGCCCGCCGTCAGCGCGAGGCGCGGCTGGAGCATGATGAAGGATTCCACCAGCAGCCGATCGTCCGGCTGGCCCAGGCGCCGGTACCACCAGCGATGGAGATCGGCGACAAAGGGGCTGAGATCGACCGGGTCGTCATAGACGATGCGGCAGAGCCGATAGCCGTTCTCCCGCGCGAAGCGCTCGGCGTCCTTGCCGAGATCGGGGTCGAAGCCCCACTCGGCCTCGGGGAAGTCCCCATCCGGCTGCGGCGCGTCCCAGCGGTCCACTCCGGCGCCCAGCCTTTCCAGATGCCGGCGGACGCGCTCGCTGCCGTGCAGGTACTCTTCGGGCGCGAGGCCGCCATAGCCGCCGGTCTGAAAGAAGTGGCTGTCCGAGACGCGCACCGCAGGCCAACGGAAATTGCATTCCAGGAGAAAGATCGTGCCCCCAGGCGGCAGGCTGCGGCGCAGGAACTCCTCGTAACTTTGGCCGAGGCGGCGGCGCTTCGCCCGAAAATAGCCCATGTGCATGAGCATCAGCCGGTCCTGGTTCGGATCGTGCATCTGGTAGACCCGAAGCTCGGGGTTGCGCTCGACCAGCCGCGCCGCCGGCTCGCGTCCCCATTCGAGGTCGTCCCGGGGGCGGTCGGGATCGAGCGTCCGCCTCACCGGCACGAGCACCGTCTGCGGCAGCCAGGGAATCCCGAGCGCCGCGCAGAGATGGACCGCAGCGCCGGTGGAGGAGCCGATCATGACCGCCGGGTACTGCCGTGCCGGATAGCTCCGCGTCGCCCAGCGGGCGATCGCTTCGGCGTCCACGTCCTCGATCCGGCGCGGCGGAACGGCGTCGAGCCCGCCAGCAAGCCGATAAAGCTCCTCCCGCAGCCGGCCGGGAAGATGGCTCACCACGCGGACCGCCGCTGCCCGTATTCTTGAACCTTCGAACCATCTGTAATCCTTGCCTTTCAGATGGGCGGCGAGCGCCTCGAGCGGCAGGCTTCCGGAATCGAAAAGCGTGACGTAGTCGGGAAGGCGCGTCATGGCGTTCGGACTGCGCATTGCGGGCGGCGGAAAAGCTCGGCGGTCCATGGGGCCGTCATCATTGCCGCACCCGAAACCAGCGATAGCCGTAGCCGTCGAGCTCGATAGTGCGGCTTGCGCCGCTTTCCCGCGGATAGACCTGGTTGCCGAAGAGGTCGACCAGCTCGCCAGCCTCCTCCTCCTTGAGTTCCAGCCGCACGCCGCGGGCGACATCGGCCAGGTTGTGCAGCAGCAGGACCTTGCCGCCTTGCCAGCGGTAGTGCAAGGCAAGCATGGCATCGTCGTCGGTCTCGATGATCTCCATCTCGCCCCAGCCGATCTCCGGGCAAGATTTGCGGATGTCGCAGAGCTGGCGCATCCAGTTGAGCAGAGAATCGGGATCTCGCCTCTGCTCGTCGACATTCACGGTCTCGACCCCGAATGCGCCGTTGTGGATCATCGGATGCAGAAGCTCGCCGGGAGGTGCCGTGGAGAACCCGCCGCTCGGGGCATCGGACCACTGCATGCAGGTTCGCACAGGCCAGCGTTCCTCGAGCGAGAGGTCTTCGCCCATCCCGATCTCGTCGCCGTAGTAGATGACGGGCGTTCCCGGCAGCGAGAACATGAGACTGTTGGCGAGCTCCAGCCTGCGGCGATCGTTGCCGAGCATCGGCGCGAGACGGCGCCTTATGCCTCGCCCGAAGATCTGCATGTTGGGATCGGGTGCGAAGGCTTTGAGCACGCGCTGGCGCTCGTCGGGCGAAAGGTCGCTCAGGTCGAGTTCGTCGTGGTTGCGCAGGAACTGCGCCCATTGGCCCGTGTGGTCGAGGTGGGGCATGCGCTTCATGCCTTCGATCAGCGGCTTCGAGTCGCCTGTGGCAAGCGCCAGGAACACGTATTGATTGGGCTGGAAGGCAAAGCCCATCTGCATGCGCCCACGCCCCAGGAAATGCGGGATTTCGTCGAGATCGACATGTGCTTCAGCCAGCATGACCGCATCGCCCTGGCGCCAGGAGAGGAACTCCCGGAACTCCTCGAGATATTTGTAGTGGCGCACCACGGAGCCGTCGGGCCGCACCTCATCGACCAGGAAATGCGCGGCATCTATGCGAAACCCGGAAACGCCGAGCTTGAGCCAAAAACCCATGATTCGCTTGATCTCGTCCCTGACGCTCGGATTGGTGATGTTCAGGTCCGGCTGGTGGCGGTAGAAGCGGTGAAAATACCAGGCGTGCGCCGTGTCGTCATAGGTCCAGATCCGTTGCTGGAATCCGGGAAAGGCAACGCCTTTGTCGGTTTCAGACGGCTCCGTCTCCGACCACACGTAGAAGTCCCGGAAGCGGGATCTCCGATCCCTGCGCGCCTCCTGAAACCAGGGATGCTGATCCGACGTGTGGTTGACCGGCAGGTCGACGAGGATGCGGATGCCCTTGTCGCGGGCAAGCTGACTGAACTCGACAAACTCGCCCAGGTTGCCGTTTGCAGGTTTAGCGGCATAGTAGTCGGTCACGTCATAGCCGTAGTCTTGCATCGGGCTCGGATAGAAGGGCTGCACCCAGATGCAGTCGACGCCAAGCCAGGTCAGATGGTTGAGCCGGTCTCGTAACCCCCCGAAGTCTCCCACGCCGTCACCATTCGAATCCATGAAGGTGCCGACGTTGATAGTGTATATGATGGCGTTCTTATACCATCGATCGATCATATCTGCTCCGCGAGGCTAATGGCATTCGAGAACGGAACGCGATTGCTGCGCGGATGTTCATTCCCAGTGGTACGGATCTGCGTAGAGGCCCCGGCACCGGTCGGCAGGTTAAACTGCTGACCATTGAGTTGAAGGGTCACGTTGCGGTGGCGGGATCATACCGAACCAGTTCCGCTTTCCGCGGCCACGGTGGCCGAAAGACGGGACATTTGAATGGGTCGCTGGCACCGGAACCGGTGCCAGGGTTCCTCACGCTCAGGGAAGATCGGCGATAGGCGCGATCAGGTTCCAGGTAAGACCATGTGGGAGGTATTCGAGACTTGCCTTCCCGCCGGTGGAACTTGGCACAACGCGTTTGAGCAACATGCTGCCGAAACCGGCCGCCGCGGGTTCTTCGGCGGGCGGGCCTCCGTGCTCAGACCACAATATCTGGTAGAACTTGCTTCCATCCTCTTCGAAGATCCTCGTCCGGATCACCACGCCTCCCGCATCATCGGACAGTGCGCCGTACTTGACAGAGTTTGTGGAGAGCTCGTGCAAAGCCATCCCGATGATCTGTGCTGATGCCGCGTCGAGATGCAACTCCGGACCCTCAAGCACGATGCAGTCACTGGAATCCTCGACGAGAGAGAGAGTCTGCGTTTTGACCAACTCGTCGAGCTTTACAGTTCCAGTCCCGCTTGCGAACACCGCGTCGTGCGATGCCGCGAGCGAATGCAGGCGAGCGCGGAACGTCCGCTGGAATTCCTCCAGCGTTTCCGCCCGCGATGCTGACTGCGACATGAGAGCTTGGACGATCGAAAGCAGGTTCTTCGCCCGGTGGCTGAGTTCGCGCGCCAGCAGCCGGTTTCTTTGCTCGCTCCTGGACAAGCGCTCGCGCTTCTCATGCTCATTGTAAGCGATCGACGCGAAATGACTTAGGACGCCGAGGAGCCGCTCGTCCTCCCTCTCGAAACGGGGCTCTTCTTCGTGAGCAATGACCCAGACCGTGCCTACTGCTCGGCCATCGATATGAAACGGGACAAGGAGGGCCTCCTGGATCGGCGCGGGAATGTTGTTGCTGTATTGGAAGTAGCGTTCGGGATGCTGCATGAGAATGGTTGACTGCCTATCGACAACGACACCACACGGGCTGTGGCGAGGCATGTTCTGACCAGACAAGATGCTCCATCGTCCGGTGGCCGCGTGCCAGCGAAAGCGCTCTCTGCCATCCTCGTCCTCCTCCAGAATGCTAACCCCTGCCGATTGCGCGCCGCACAGGCGCATGGCCGTCTCACTGAGTAGTTCGAGGACGCCGACACGGGGGTTGGCCATCTCCTCCAATAGAAGCCGGATGGCTGTGTTTTCGGCTTCCAGGGCCGGTGCGCGGGCTGGGCGACTTTGGAGTTCGTGCGTTATGTCGACCTCATCGAAGCTCATCGTTCCCGAAATCGAGCGGTCTTTTTCCATCCGGTCCTGCTCCTCGTTCTCCCGCCGCGTCCGCCATTTCAGTCGACCTTAATGCTTGCAGCAGCAGGCCTGCAATTTCATTTCTATATGGCAGGTCCGAAAACGCATTATGGTCGAATGCACGCATGAAGGCGCTTGCAGGGATCTTCGAGAACACGGAGGCGCGCGAGGGGGCCTGATATGCTCGATGGAAGCAAAGCCAGGGGTTTGAATGGCCGGGAAAGACTGGATTTTCGGTAGCGCCCAAATCTTGGCCTTGGCGGCTCTTTGTGCTGTCAGCGCGGAGCTGCTGGCCGCATACTCCGATAGCACCGGCGACATCGGCGCTGTCCTGTTCAACCTGATCTTTTTCATGGCGCTTTATGGGGCGCCCGCCTTGCTCATGCGAGAGCTTGCCCGGCGCTTGGGATGGGGCTGGCCTTCCTTGCTGTTGCTCTGCGCCGCTCTGGGTGTTCTCCAGGCCTGCATTATCGACCAGTCCATGTTTGCCGAGCAGTACCACGGATATGCCGGCTGGGAAGAAAGCCGGTCGGCGACCTTAATCCCAGAGTTCGGCATCAGCGCGCACAATGCCTACAACTTCATCATCGGCCATATCATCTTCAGCTACGCCGGCCCCATCGCAATAGCGGAAGCCTGGCGGCCGAAGCCTGCGGAAGCGCCTTGGCTGCGTCCCTTCGGCATGATCGTTGCAGCGGTCTTCTACGTGGGATCGGCCGCGTTGATAATGCTTGACCCGGAGTCGCAAAGTGCCTCTCAGACCCAACTTGTTACTTCATGGCTGCTGGTCGCGGCATGCTTTCTGGCGGCCGTCCTGATCGGCCGCCGCAATGTGAGCATCCGATCAACACCAACCGGCCGCGTGAGCCCTCTTGTGGTGCTAGCGGTGACGTTCGCTGTGGCTGTGTTAAGCAATTTCGCGGGGGAGGGTTGGTTCGGCGTGGTGGTGGGGTTGGGTTCGACGATCCTGATCCTCGCCATGATCATCCAGTTAAGGATGCGATTTGTCTGGACACCCCGGCACTCTGCGGCCGTGGCACTCGGCTACTTGCTCAGCCGTGGCGTGCTGGCCTTCACCTATTTTCCGCTTCTTGGTGAGGTAGAGCCCTTGCCCAAATACCTGCACAACGTAGCGATGCTGGCCATTGTCCTCGCCGCGGGCATCCTCGCCCTAAAGGTTGGAGGCCCAAGAGACGATGCAAAGGCGGTTGGAGAGTAACCGCATTGATCGCCCAAAGGACGCAAACGCAACGGCTGCTTGCTCTGGTTCAATCTCCGAAAGCCGCCTGTCGGCCTACCACCCCAATGCCATCCGTACACGGCCACAGACCAAGCATCTCTGCTCAGTGCCAACCACCACACCAACGATGATTCGATCGCGGTGCTGGGTGAGAAACGCGCAGCGAAACTTGCTCAGCTTCACAAGCAGGATGGAAGCGGCGTCCGGCCGGAAGACCTGCTCGTGACCGTCAGTTGCTGGGGCGGTGCCAAAGGCCGCTGGCTTGAGCGACTGTTTTCGAGCGAAGAAGAATCGCTTGATGAATGGTGCGAGCGCACAGGCGATCTCTACATCGAGGTCAGAAGAGCTTGGCATAGAGCGGTAGAGGCTGCTCTTGTCACAGCCCGCGAATTCGCGCGCCAGGCTCAGAAGCCGCCTGAGCGCCGGATTGTCGTTGTCCGCCATCGAATCGACGTTCGAGAGGCCGGGACATTGTGCCCGTCTGATGTCCAGATCGGTCACACGTCCACACCAAACCCACTCTCAAATTGGCTCCCCAAGGTTGCTCAGTTTTGGACCTGTTCGGGAGCCATTCGACACGACAATTATTGCGCAGACATAGTACTCGGAGGCCGGAAAATGCATAGGCGGCAATTTCTTTCACTGGCAGCAATACCGGCCTTTTCCACCTTTTTCCCGTCTCCAGCGAGGGCGCAAGATGTTCAGGAGGAGAACAATATGACCACTCCCACGGAAACCGGGTATGCGCCCGTCAACGGGCTTGAGCTGTATTACGAGATCCACGGCACGGGCAAGCCCCTGATCCTGCTTCACGGCGGTATCGCGGCGTTTGAACTCTTTGAAACGAGCCTGCCCGCATTCGCCGGCACCCGCCAGGTGATCCCCGTGCACCTGCAGGGGCATGGCCGGACGAAGAATATCGACCGGCCCCTTCGCTTCGAACTCATGGCTGACGATATCGCTGCGTTGATGGCTCACCTCGGCATCGAGAAGGCCGACGTGATGGGCTACTCCCTCGGCGGCGGCGTGGCCATGCAACTGGCGATCCGGCATCCCGACGCTGTCGACCGGCTGGTCGTCCTTTCCGAAGCCATGAAGCGCAGCGGGTATTATCCCGAAGTCATTGCCGCGTTCGACCAGATGGAAGCGATGGCGCCGCAGATCGGTGCGAACGTCGCGCAATCTCCCCTGGCCGAGCTCCATCCGGACGTGGACTGGGTTCAGCTGTTTACCAAGATGGGCGACCTTTTGAAGCGCGACTATGACTGGTCCGAAGAATTTGCTGCGATCTCATCGCCGACCATGCTGGTTTTCGCCGACGCGGATGCGCAGACGCCGGAATACATCATGGAGGCCTGGCGCCTTCTCGGCGGCGGGCAGCGCGATGCCGGACTTGACGGCTCGTTGAGGCCGCAGGCTCGGCTGGCGATCGTGCCCGGCACGACCCATTACAACCTGGTTGCAACGCCGGTTGCCGCGGAACTCGTGGCCCCCTTCCTCGATGCCGAACTGCCGCAGTCCGGTAATGCGAACTGACGGCGCGACCCGCGTCTATTGCCAAGCCCGCAGAGGTAACAACAATGACGGAGAACCGACCCATTCTCATCATCGGCGGAGCCGGCAAGACCGGCGCCCGCGTCAACACGCTGCTTCGTGAGCGCGGCATGGCCACACGGCCGGTATCGCGCTCCAGCGAGACTCCCTTCGACTGGACGCGGCGCGAGACATGGGCCCCCGCGCTCAAGGGCGTTTCCAGGGCCTATGTCACCTATCAGCCCGACCTTGCGGTGGATGGCGCCGACGAGGACATCGCCGAGCTTTCCCGTCTCGCCCGGGAAGAGGGGCTGGAGCATGTCGTGCTCCTGTCCGGGCGCGGCGAGCCCGGCGCGCAGCGCGCCGAGGCGGTGCTGCAGGAATCCGGCGTGGTCTGGACGAATGTGCGGGCGAGCTGGTTCAACCAGAACTTTTCCGAAGGTCCGTTCCGCGACGGCATCCTCGCGGGCGAGCTGGCTCTGCCGGCCGATCCGATCCCGGAACCCTTCATCGACGCCGACGACATCGCCGACGTGGTCGTCGCGGCGCTGACGGAGGACGGCCACAAGAACCGGCTCTACGAGGTGACCGGCCCGCGTGCGCTCACCTTCGCCGAGGCTGTCGACGAGATTGCGGAGGCGACCGGTCGGCCGATCCGCTACAGGCAGATCTCCGCCGAAGCCTTCGTCGAGCAGATGCGGCCCTATGTGCCGGAAGACATCCTCAACCTGCTCATGGAGCTGTTCACCGTGGTGCTCGACGGGCGCAACGTCAATGTCATGCACGGTGTGGAGGAGGCGCTTGGACGCAAGCCAGTCGACTTCGCTGATTATGCCCGCCGGGTGGCTGCATCTGGGGTCTGGGCGGTGTGAAAGCTGATGCAGACGCTCATCACCGCCCTTTTGTGGTTCTCAGCCATCGGATGCGGGCTGATCGCGGGACTTTACTTCGCCTTCTCCACATTCATCATGACCGCGCTCGACCGCATCGGACATGCGCAGGGCGCGGCCGCGATGAACTCGATCAACTCGACCATTCTCGGCTCCTTGTTCATGCCGCTGTTTTTCGGCACGACCGCCGCTGCCGCGCTGCTGGCCTTACTCGGTCTCGTCCGCTGGAGCGAACCCGGCGCGATGGTCATGCTCGCCGGCGGGCTGGTCTATGTTGTCGGCATGTTCCTCTGTACGGTCGTCTATAACGTGCCGCTCAACAATGAATTGGCGCGAGTGGGGTCCGGCGCGGCGGACGCATGGGCGCGCTATCTCAAGGACTGGACCTTCTGGAACCACGTCCGAACCGTCGCCTCGACGGCCGCGATGGCGCTTTTCATCGTCGCACTTCTTGCCCGGCACTCCACCTCGCCTTGACGCGCCTCAATCAGCCCTTGGAAGAAGACGGATGAAGATGAGCCAGTTTCGCAAGAACGCCGACGGAGAGAATGTCGCGTGGGCCATATGGCGGCGACTGGACACGCCCGGACACGACGCGGCCCGACTCGTTAGGGCCGGTGCAGGATATTTGCTGGCAGGAACCGCCGTATTCCTCCACGCCAAAGGGCCTGCCTGCATCGGGTACCAGGTCCAAGTCGATCACGAGTGGAGCACGATCTATGGCCAGATTGAAGGGTTTGTTGCCGGAGAGACGGTTCGGCACGAAATCGGGCGCGACGGTGACGGTTGGCGGCTGGACGGCTCAATGATGCCCGATGTGGCAGGGCTGCGGGATCTCGATCTCGGCTTCACGCCGGCCACCAATCTGCTTCAACTGCGGCGCGCCGGGCCCCAGCTTGGTCGCAGGGCGGAACTGACCGTAGCCTGGTTCGACATCGGCGAAACCCGGATCACGGCGTTGCCGCAGGTCTATATCCGGCGAAGCGAGACGACCTACGAGTACTCGGCGCCGTCCGTTCCATATGAAGCGGTCCTGGAAATGGCACCGAACGGCTTCGTCCAAAGCTATCCGCACCTGTGGATGATGGAGGAGTCCGCTGCGCCTCCCGGGATGGCATGATTGATATTGCCAATGTCGATAACCCTGCGAAGACCGATATGCAGAGGCGACCGCCCATGGCCGAGATAATCAAATTCGCCGAAACAGACGACGAGATCCGCGCCTGCTTCCCGGTAATGCGTGAGTTGCGTCCCAATCTGCAGGAGGAGAGCTTTCTTTCGCAAATCGATCACCTTCACAGCCACTATGGATTTCTGTTGGCGTATCTGGCGCATGAGGAGGTCATGTCTGTGGCGGGACTGCGCATCGCCGAGTGGCTTCACCAGGGACGCTATCTTGAGATTGAAGATCTCGTCGTAAGAGCCGGTTCCAGATCCCAGGGACATGGCGGGAGACTGTTCGATTGGATCGTCGACTACGCACGTTCACAGAACTGCAATCACCTGCGGCTTGTTTCTGCCCTCACCCGGGAGAGCGCGCACCGCTTCTACGAGCGGAAGGGTATGCAGCGGTTTGCCTACTATTTCACGCTGGATCTGTAGGTAGGAAGGGTCGTTTTGCCATGGAACGAATTGAGCCCGGTTTAGCGAGCAACACCCGCCCGCGCCTTTCCGTTGGTCGTATAGAGGGAGCAATGGCGCATATCAGCGCCGAGTTCCGCGACACGCCGCAATTCCTGGCGGAAAACATTTCCGAAAAATTGGGCTGCCGCATCATCGTGAAAGTGGAGACAGCCAATCCCATTCGTTCATTCAAGGCCAGGGGTGCGCAGACGCTCGTTTCGCGGCTGGACCAGGTTTCTCATCTGGTTTGTGTCACGGCCGGCAATTTCGGCCAGGGTATGGCTTATGCAGCGCGATCCCGGGGGCTGCGCCTGACTGCCTTCGCGAAATCCGACGCGAACCGGAGCAAGATCAGCCGCATCTCCGCCCTTGGTGCGGACGTCAGCCTCGTCGAAGGTGATCTCGACAAGGTTTACGTCGCCGCCAAAGCGTTCGCAGATCGATGCGGAGCCTTGTTTGTCGAGGACGGGCGGGAGCTTGCCATTGCCGAGGGAGCCGGAACCATCGGCGTTGAATTGATGCGGTGGCAGGAGCCGATCGACGCGATCGTCGTGCCGGTTGGGGACGGAGCATTGCTTTCGGGGATCGGCACCTATGTCAAGCACACCTCCGCCAACACACGCCTGATCGGCGTCTGCGCCAGGGGCGCGCCAGCTATGGAGCGATCATGGCGCACAGGCCGGGTGCAGACACACGTACCCGATACGATTGCGGACGGAATTGCCATTCAGACACCCTTTGCCGAATCCGTTACCGAGTTGCTGCACGTTGCGGACGATTTTCTGCTTGTGGAGGAGGCGACGATCGGAACTGCCATGCGGTTGGCGTTTCTCGAACTCGGCGTGTTGCTTGAGCCCGCAGGCGCGGTCGGACTGGCGGCGATAATCGCTCATCAGGCCGTGTTCCGGGGCAAGACCGTTGCAGTCATCCTTTCCGGGGGAAACCCGTCCGAAGAGCAGCTTCGGCAGATCGTCGCATGAAACCGTCCGCTCCACAAAGCTCTTCTGAAAACCGTCGGATCACCAGGACTGTGATCTGGAATGCATCCGCTCGGCCAGGTGTACGCAGCAGCGACACCCACGACCCCCACTGGCTGGGCGAACCTTACATTGCCTGATCGCGACATGCGCTCGGCGACCGGGCGGTCGCCGAGCTCATGTCGCTGCTTAGGCCCTGTCACCTTTGATCCATTGCGGCGTGATGGTACGAAACTCGGACTGGCCGACGAGAAGGGCCGCCGTCTCTCGCTGATAGTCCTCGTACCAGCTTTGGTTGACGAAATCGTCCGTTGCTGCATCACCGGTATAGAGCTGGTAGGCCACGATCGCATCCGGATCGGTGTCGTCGAACCCATACACATAGGCGATCTGTCCGCTGGCTCCCTCGACATATTCGCGGGCGTACTTCTCCCAGACGCGCTTCACCTCGTCGCGCTTGCCGGGTTGCGCCTTGTGCCTGATGTAAAGTGCTTTCATGCTCATGATCTTCACCTCGAGTTTCGCGGCGCTTTCCCGCCGACGGCTGGGCACCATGCCCATGACCATGTGACGTTCGAGGAGAGGTGTTTGTGACATGGGCGGAGTTTTTTCCCAAGTCGAGACATGCGGTTCAGAACGTAACCCGGCATGGGCGAGGTCCCCGGCCTGGGTGAATACGTGTTCGCCAATGCGACCGCCGCTAGGCAGAAGTTTGCCGCACTGCGCCGCTCGCGCCGAGAGACGCAGTGGCATGCGAATCGCCAGGGCAATCCTGGACGCTTCAAGACGCGTCCCCGGCCTGGTTCGGGGCTAAGTGGATATCGGCTGCCAGCGACCGACCGATCGTCTTGAGAGCCCATTGGCGTTAGCAAATCTTGACCTCGCCGAGACGTTCCAGTTTGTCTGGGTTGCGCACGATGAAGATATCGGTGATGAGGTCCGCCTCGTCGTAAGCGAAAGAAACCGTTGCGACGATCTTCTCGCCCTCTCGCAGGACAAGCCCACGGGCACCGTTGATGTCGGTGAACGTCCAGTCATAGGCTGCCCACCATTCGCTCAGACGTTCGACCAGGAAGGCCCTCACCGCACCGCCTTCCAGGATCTCTGTCACCGTTGCTACCTTGCCCCCGCCGTCGGCGGTCAGGCGCACATCACTGGCGAGCATCGCGGCTAGGGTATCGGGCTTGCCCGTACGGATTGCATCTTCGAAGGCAGCAAGAAGCTCCTCCTGACGTTCCTTCGGCGGCTGATACCTGACGTGCCCTTCGCCAATCCGCGCTTTGGCCCGCGAAACGAGCTTTCGGCATGCCGGCTCGTTCATATCCAACGATGCGGCGACGTCGGCATAGGACATCTCGAAAATCTCGTAGAGAAGATAGGCGGCCCGTTCTTTCGGCGTCAGACGCTCCAGCATCAGCAGAAAGGCGGTCGAGAGAGAGGATGAAAGCTCCACTTGCGCCTCCGTGTCGTTGTCGATGAACGTGTGGACTGGTTCGGGCAGCCAGTTGCCCACATAGTCCACCCGGCTGCGGTAGGAGGCGCGCAGCATGTCGATGGCGCGCCGTGTGCAGGCTGTCGTCAGCCACGCGCCCGGAGATTGGATGCTCTCGATATCTGCTGCCTGCCAGCGGAGGAATGTATCCTGGACGGCATCTTCCGCTTCCACCCGAGAGCCAAGAATACGGTACGCGATGCCGAGGAGCCGCGGGCGTGCCTGCTCGAAGGTTCGGATCGCTGACCGGCCTTCGATCGCTCGTCCACTCTTTTTTAGCGTCATTGTCGAGAGCTCTTTTGTCAAAGGATGGCTTCTTTGACGACGTGACGATCCAGGCCTTAAATTTGTGACGCGAGCCAATATTTCCCCGGAACCAACTGGGTGAGGTTTTACCGGCTAGGCGTCGCAATGACTTACGATCACGTCACCATGCTGGCCAGTTCCTCAACTGCCGGCTCGATGTCCTCCGCCTCGATCATCCCGAAACCGAACACGAGACCTTTCTGGACAACGTCGCGTGAGGCGTAGCGGGCGATGTCCTCTATCCTGATGCGGCTGGCGGCGGCCTTGGCAACGAGAGCCTGTTCATCACAAGGCACAGTGAGCTCGGCGGCAAGATGAACCCCGGCATGGGCGCGAAAGGCGCGCAGGCGTTCGCCCAGGTGCTCATCAAGCGCCGCACGCAGCGCCTCATGCCTTGCCGAATAGATCCTGCGCATCTTTCGCACGTGACGCGCCAGGTGCCCTTCGGTGATGAAGTCGGCAAGCGCGAGCTGACTGATGAGCGGGTTGTGCCGATCGTTCATCTGCTTGGCAAGCGTGAGTGCATAGCGCGCCCATTCCGGGACGACGACGAAGCCCATCCTGAGCGCGGGGAACATACTCTTGGAAAACGTGCCGACGTAAAAGACCGACCCCGAACGGTCGAGTGTCTGCAGCGCGTCGAGCGGCATATGATCGTGCCGGAACTCGCTATCGTAGTCGTCCTCGACGATGACGGCACCGAAGCTCTCGGCGAAATGGAGCAAAGCCGCGCGTCGCCGTGCCGACATAGCGACGCCGAGAGGAAGCTGATGCGATGGTGTAACGCAGATGACGCGCGCACTCGGCGGCAATCGGTCCACGACAAGCCCTTCCTCGTCCACAGGAATGGAAAGGACTTTTGCGCCAGCCCCGAGAAATGACCGGCGTGTGGGTCCATATCCGGGGTCTTCAACCGCGACTTCGGTCTCGCCCGGGGTCACCAAGATGCGGGCAATGAGATCGATCGCCTGTATCGTGCCCGCCGTCACCACGATGTCCTCGGGCCGGCACGCCACCGCGCGAACGAAAGATGCGTGGCTGGCAATCGCCTCGCGCAATAGTGGTTCGCCAGCCGGGTCGTGCGCACGGACCTGGCTTTTGGCAACCTTGCGCACGGCACGCGTCGACAGCCGCTGCCATATGTCGAACGGGAACTGGCCGTCGGGCATACCCGCCACGAAGTCGTAGCGGTAGGTCTCACCGCTGCAAGTCTCTGCCAAAGGCCGCCATCCGCGCCAAGTGGGGCCAAGCCGCCTGTCGGCGATGGGGTCAGCCCGCAATGGAGCCCTGGGCCGCTCCAGCCTTGGGCGCACATCCGCGACGTAGGTGCCCGCGCCCCGTCGTCCCTCCACATACCCTTCGCTCAACAGCATGTCATAGGCGGCAATCACAGTGTTGCGCGATATGCCGAGTCCCTCTGCCAGCGCGCGCGTCGGCGGCAGCCGAAGTCCGGGTTGGAGCCGCCCGTCGATGATCGCTGCCCGCAATTGCCGGTGCAGAGATCGCAAAAGCTCGCGCGATCCCTTCTCGGGCAGGTCGATCGCAATGTCGAGAATTGGCTCCATGATTCTCCGGTCTATCGGACCTTTTTTGGAACCATATCCCCAGGCATCTTTGCGGGCAACGCATTGTTCTGGGGGCGAGAAGGACGAGGGTCCGTCGATGATCGATCTCTATTTCTCACCGACGCCAAACGGCCTGAAGCTGAAGCTATTCTTCGAGGAGACCGGTCTGCCGCACCGGATTGTCCCAATCGCTCTGTCAAAGGGCGAACAGTTTGCACCCGAGTTCCTCGCCATCTCGCCCAACAACAAGATCCCGGCCCTTGTCGATCATTCACCCATCGACGGTGGGGCGCCGGTGGCGATGTTCGAGTCGGGGGCCATGCTTGTCTACCTCGCCGACAAAGCGGGCATGCTGATGCCGACGTCTCCGCGCGGGCGTAACACGGTCCTTCAGTGGCTTTTCTGGCAGGTGGGCGGGCTTGGACCCATGGCCGGGCAGATCGGCCATTTCAACGTTCACGCGCCAGAGAAGGTGGCCTACGCAATCGATCGCTATGCGCGAGAAACCGCCCGTCTCTATGGCGTTCTGGACCGGCGGCTGGCGGATCACGAGTTCATCGCTGACGAATATTCGATCGCTGATATCGCCTGCTATCCTTGGATCGCGCCGCATGAAGCTTTTGGATTGAATCTCAAACTCTTCCCCAACCTCGCCAACTGGTTCGCCGCGATCGGCGCCCGTCCTGCAACGTTCAGGACGTATGAGGGCGTTGAGGATGTCTACGGCGCACGACGCAGACGACTCTCGGATGCGGAACGCAGAGTGTTGTTCGGTCGGTAATCACGAGTCTTCCAGCCCGGGCGTCGCCAGCGAGGCGGATGATGTGGAAAGGCAACGAGATGAAGCAATTATACGATGACCTTTGGCAGACCAGCCCGGAACATCCTCTGCCGCGTTTTCCGAACAGCCAGTCCCACGCCTACCTGTTGGTGAGAGACACTGGAAAAACCAGTTCAGATGGCGTGTGCTCCTTCGCCATATTCCGAGCCATACCGAAAAGGCGCAGCACTGCCCGTTTCGGAACCGACTCGAGCCAGACTGCCTTCACCCTGCCGGTGCTGTCTGCAATCCGTCGCCACCGTCCAGCCGCGCCCTTGCATGCATGCCCCTTTATAGCCACTGGCAGCCGATCGTCCGACAGGCCGTGCAGCAATACCGGCCAACCGCCCACCTCGGCTGCCGAGCAAAGCGCCTCGGCAACATGCAGATCGGTCTGACTCCGGTAGTCGATATCGATGGTGCCGGCGTGATCACGGCGGCAGGGCACTGGTTGCAGCGACAAAGCGATCCGCGTGATCGACATTGACGAGGTCGACGCTGGCGGCGGCCATGGTCCGGAAGACCTCGTCCTCGTCGCCGATATAGTAGGCCATCGTCTGCAGCTTGAGTTCGCGACAGGCAGCGAGCACGGCCGGCCGCAGTTCCTCGACGTTCATCTCAACCATGGTCGCGCCGAACACTGCCTGTGCCACGGAGGGTGAACGCGCAGTGCTGAGCGTGACCATATGGGCGAATCCCGAGGCGCAGGCCAGCATCGCCTGGCGCATGCACTGCTTGTGGGAGTACCAGAAGATGTCGTCGACCATGCCGAGGTCGCGAACGGTCTTCACCACCTTCTCGGGATCGCACCACTTGATCTCGATATAGGCGCCGGCGCGGCCCTTGAGATTTACGAGATAGTCGGAAAGCCGGGGCACTTTTTCGCCGGCAAAGTCCGACCCGAACCAGGAGCCCGCGTCGAGCCGGTCGATCTCGGCCGAGGACATTGCAGCGATCTGCCCACTGCCATTGGTGGTGCGGTCCACGGTGCGGTCATGCATGACGTAGAGAACGCCGTCGGCGCTCTCCCTGACATCGAGCTCGACATAGTCCGCGCCGAGCTCGATGGCCTTGTCGGCCGCCGCGAAGGTATTCTCGGGCGCGTGGTGGGAGGCGCCACGGTGGCAGACAACGAGCGGCTTCTTCACAGCGACACCGTGACAACAATGATTTCGTGGTCGGAAAGGGTCCGGCCGTCGGCGGCGACGGCCGGGATCACGCGCGGCGCGGAGGGCTTCAGTCCACGCGAAAAGAACCAGTCGATCTTCTTCAGCATGCGTTTCCGGTCGTCCCAGGAATGAAGACGCGTCGTCGGCTGGGCCGTGTTGCAGGCTCGCCAGTCGAATCCGGCTTCGGCCAACCGCGCGAACATGGGCTCGGCTTCCTGAGGCCGATCGAGGAGCGCCGCATCGTCGAAACCCTCGTCCGCCATCGCCCGGCAGTTGAAATCGCCGCCGACGAGAACCGCATCGTCGCCGCAAAGCTCGTCCACATGGCGCAGCAGGTAAGCCGTCTCGCGCTCCCGGTCATGTGGAAAAAGCCGGCTCTCATAGTGCACGGCCACGAACCAGACCGGCTCGGCCAGGCAAAGGCGGACGGCCAGCGCCATGCGCCCGCCGATGCGCCGCTGGTCGATCCCGTCCGGGCTGTACCACATGCCGCCCCGGTCGAGCGGAAGGAGCGCCGCGCGGTCGATGGCAAAGCGCGTGGCCACCGCGTTGCCGTGCAGGCCGGCCTCGTTGCGCTCGCCCGTGTGCTCGGCCTGTTCGCGACGATCCCCCAGTCCGAGCTCGATGAACTCGACGCCGAAGGCGTATCCCATGCCGAGATGGTGGGCGAGGTCCGCGGTCGTATGGCGGTTTCCGGAGCGCGCCATGCCGAGATCCATTTCCGTCAGCAGGCAGATGTCGGCGCCCGTGCCCTGGAGCCTTGCGGCGCTCTCAGGCACATGCTTGCAGCGCTCGAGGTTCCAGCAGGCGACGGTAAGCGAGCTTGCCGGCGTGGCGGGATTCACCGGCTGGCGCAGTTCGACAGCATTCATGCATCCGGCCGCCTGCAGGAGGCTGTCATGGCGGGTAAGGTTCGCCTCACCTCCTTCGGCTGCCTCGCGCCAAGTGTGCGACGGCCGGTCGAGCAAGTCTACTGTCGAGGTCACACGGTTGCGCAACGATGTTTCAGACATGGATTTCGAGACCCTCCACTCTCCGCCCGGACGCGCGGTCGAACAGGAGCGCGTGCGACGGCTCGAAACCGAGCCGGACCTTGTCGCCCGGTCTGAATCGCGGCAGTGGCGTCGTCTCAAGGAAGCGCAACATGCCGAGATCGGTATCCGCGGTGTACATGGTTTCCCGGCCCATTGCCTCGCTGCCCTGGATGCGCGCGGCCAGGCCGCCGGGCTCCTCCTCCCTGACAATCAGGTGCTCGGGGCGTATTCCGAGCCTCAATGCGGCGGGGAGGGCCGCCCCGCGGCCGTTCGGTCGCGCCAGCACGGTCGTTCCGACCCGCAGCTCGCCCTCGGAGAAATGGGCTGCACTTTCGGCAAACCCGCTGATCTCGGTAAATAGTGGCGCGATCTAGGTGAAGACCGCAAAGACACCGGCATAGCCGCGCACCGTCGTCAGCTGCCCGAGCAGGACCGGGCGGCGGCAGATGGCGCACAGGCCAGCCCGCCAGTCGGAGGTTTCGGGCTGCGTCCTGTCCTGCGGCACCAACAGCGCGAGGACGGTCAGGGCGATCAGCCCCACGAGCGTCACCGCCCAAAAGCTCGCGCGCCAGCCATAGTGCTGGCCGAGCCACGTGCCGAAGGGCACGCCGAGCACGGTCGCGGCCGTGAGGCCCGTGAACATGATGGCGATGGCCGAGGCGCGCTTGTCTTCGGCGACAAGGCCGGTCGCCACAACGGCTCCGACGCCGAAGAATGTGCCGTGCGTCAACGACGTCAACCCGCGCGCCGCCATCAACCAGCCATAGGTCGGCGCGAGCGCGCAGGCGGCATTGCCGATGATGAAGATGACCATAAGCCCGACCAGCACGCGCTTGCGTGGCCACCGGGCGGTGAGTGCCGTGAGGACAGGAGCACCCATTGCCACGCCCAGGGCGTAGCCGGATATTAACAGGCCGGCGGCGGCAATGGTCACGTCCAACTCACGGCTGACCCCCAGCAAGAGGCCCATGATGACAAATTCGGTGACGCCGATGCCGAAGGCTCCGGCCGTCAGGGCATAGAGCGCCAGCGGCATGGATGCGGTCCAATCTTCTTCGATTGTGCGATGCGGCGAAGATAGATCGGCGAAATCGAATGAGATAGAATGCCGAAAGGAACATTACTTGTGAGATGAACTCATCATGGCGCGGCTTGACGTCAACCGATCCGGCGAAATGGAAGTGTTCGTCCGTGTGGTCGAACTCGGCGGTTTCTCGACAGCCGCTCGGGCCGCACGCATGACGCCCTCGGCGGTGAGCAAGCTCATCGCGCGGCTGGAATCCCGGCTTGGCGCAAGGTTGCTCAACCGCTCGACACGCCAGCTCCAGCTCACGCCGGAGGGCTGCACCTTCTACGATCGGGCGACCCGCATCCTCGCCGACCTGGAGGACGCCGAGCGCGCAGTGGGCGTGGGCGAGCAGCCGGTCGGGCGCGTGCGTATCAACACCAGCGCTTCCTATGCAAACCACATTTTCGCGCCGGTTCTGCCGGAGTTTCTGCTACGCCATCCCGGCTTCACGCTCGACATGGTGCAGACCGATGCGGTGGTTGATTTTTTGGCGGAGCGCACCGATGTCGCGATCCGGGCCGGGCCGCTGAAAAGCTCCAGCCTCGTGGCGCGCAAGCTCGGCGAGACGGCGCAGACGATCGTAGCCGCCCCGTCCTATCTCGACCGATGCGGCGAGCCACGCACCATCGCCGATCTTGAACAGCACCATCGTCTCGGCTTCGGCTATGCGCGCGCTGTCGATGGCTGGCCGCTGCGGGAAAACGGCGAGACCGTCGTGGTTCCCGCCACAGGCCGCGTGCAGGGCAGCGACGGCGAGGGCCTGCGCCATCTGGCGCTCGCCGGCGTGGGCCTGGCGCGCCTCGCCGCCTTCACTGTTCGCGACGACATCGCCGTTGGACGGCTGGTGCCGGTCCTCGATCATCTTGACACGGGCGAGAAGGAAGCCTTCCACGCCGTCTATGTCGGCCAGGGCGGACTGCTCCCCTCTAGCGTCCGGGCGCTGCTCAATTTCCTCGCGGAGGAAGGAAAGGTGTTCTGACGCCATTTGGCAATCCACACCGTTCGCCGATCATCCCCAGCATGACGATGAGCCACCATAGCGCATTTCGTGCCTGTACGATCAGAGTAGACTTGGGGCCCGGAATCTGCCCGTCCGCTGTCGAGACAAAGGTACCAATAAGGGGAGCACGTCACGTTCCCTTTACGACCCGCGTCAGACTTCAATGTAGAAATCGGGCCCTAGCTGAGCGCAGCAGTCGAGCGGCGCGGAATCAATGATGGCGTCGCGACGCGGACACGATCGTCACTTGCTTGCGGCTCGCATGCGAGTAGGTCCAGCGCAGCGCTGGCGATCTGGTCAAAGGGCACGCGGACGGAGGTGAGCGGAATGGGAAGCCGGCTGACGAGGGGGATATCGTTGTAGCCCACCAGCGACACATCGTGGGGCACTCTCAATCCCATCCGCGTGAGTGCCGAAAGCGCGCCGATGGCAGTATTGTCGTTGACAGCAAATATAGCGGTCGGCCGGTTTGGCAGCGCCATTAACTTTTCGGCGGCCTCAGTACCGGAATCGATGCCGAAAGTCGATCCAATGAGAAGATCCTGATCAATGGCGATACCCGCCTCCGAAAACGCTTGGCGATAGCCCTCAACGCGCTGCGTGGCGCTCGACGCATAAGACGGACCGGAGATTAGGCCGATACATCTGTGACCGAGATCGAGCAGATGGCGCGTAGCGAGGTAACCGCCCAATTGGTCGTCCCCTACAGAGGCGGGGCTCCTGCCATTGGTTCGCAACGTGAGCACATAGTTCACGCCACGTCTTTCGAGTTCCGCCGGAAAATCGTCATCCAAGCGCGCGGTCGCAAGAATGAGGGCATCGACACCACGATTGAGAAGAGTCTCTGCCGCCTCTCGTCCGGCATCTGGGTCATCGTCCGTGGTCGCCACGATCGCGAACAGGTCTGTCCTTCGACAAGCTCGTGTGATCGCCTCATAAAGCATGGCCATGACGGTGTCAGTCAGCCGCGGTACGATCACGCCAATCGTCATGGTCTTGCCGCGCCGGAGGCTCGCAGCGGACATGTCACGTATGTAGCCAAGCTCCATGGCGACCCTGCGCACACGTCGAGCCGTTTCACTTTCGGAGCGAGGAAGGCGTTCGTCCAGAATGCGCGAAACGGTCGACTTCGATACTCCGGCTGCAGCCGCGACGTCGAGAATCGTGATTCGCCCCTTTTTCTCTGCCATTTCAAGCTTCTGATCCAAAGTTGATCCCTCGTTTTCGTATCGGTCGAATATTCCGGCTACTTTTTTGCTTGACTCGGAGGAGAGTCAAATTTCAATATGGGAACGTTCCCATAAACGATCCCTTTCCGCAAGCGGGAAATCAGTGACGCAAAGATGGGAACGTTCCGATTATCGTTCCTATCACTAGGAGAACAATATGCCCACCATGGATCTTCGCGGTCTCAGCCCCGCACCGGTCACCGCTTTTACCCGCGATGGCGAAGTAGATTTCGACGCTAACGTCCGCATCGCCAAGTGGCTGGCCTCATTCGATGACGTCAAGTCGCTGGTCATCCTCGGCCATGCCGGCGAAGGCACTTTTCTGACCGAAGGTGAGCGTCTCGACCTCATCCGCGCTTATGCGGACGCGGTGGATATCCCGATCGTTGCCGGCATCACCGGCGAGGGAACCAAGGTTGCCGCTGAGGAAGCCCGGAAGTGCCGCGAGGCAGGTGCGACTGGCGCGCTGGTTTATCCGAACCATGGCTGGCTGCGCTTCGGCTTTCAGAAGGGTGCACCCCAGGACCGCTACAAGGCTATCTGGGAAAGCTCGGGCCTGCAGTGCATTCTCTTCCAGTATCCGGACGCCACCAAGGCCAGCTACGATCTCGATACCCAGCTTGCCATCGCGGCGCAGGAAGGCGTCGTGGCGACCAAGAACGGCGTTCGCAACATGAAACGCTGGTATGTGGAAATCCCGGAACTGAAGAAGGCCCAGTCCGACCTCCAGATCCTGTCGTGCCATGACGAATGGCTTCTGCCTACCATGTTCGATGTCGATGGCCTGCTCGTCGGCTACGGAAACATCGCACCCGAGCTTCTGATCAATCTCATCAAGGCCGGAAAGGCGCAGGATTATCCCACCGCCCGCCGGATCTTCGAGCAATTGCTGCCGGTCACACGAGCTGTCTACCACCGCGGATCTCACATGGAAGGCACCGTGGCGCTCAAAATCGGCCTGCGGTATCGCGGCATTCTTGACCATGCGACGATCCGCGAGCCGCTCAAGGACCTTGGCGCAGCCGCCGAACGCGTGATCGAGGCCGCATTCGAGGCTGCCGGTATCGGCCGGGTCGAGGATCTAATGGCCGCCGAGTAAGTCATTGCCCCCGCCAGTGGGCGGGGGTCCATCCATCGGGAGGAAACAAGATGATTGAACATTTCGCAAAACACCTGAAGATCGCTGCCTTGGCGCTGTCTGCAGTTTTTGCCACGACCTCTGCCTTCGCACAGGAAATCCGGATCGGCGCCATGCGCGAAGGCTCGTCCTGGTATGTTTTCGCCGCCACGCTTGAACAGATGATCGAGCCGATCTTCGGCGACAACACGGTTGAGGTGATCGCGCGCGGCGGCGGTGTCGCCAATCCGATGGTCGTGCAGTCCGGCAAGGCCGAAATCGCCCTTTCCAACGTCGCGACCGCCGTCTGGGCCAAGTCCGGCGCGCCGATTTACGAAGGCGCTTCGGCCCCGGATATTCGCGCGCTCGTGGGCGGCCTGAACAAGGTCTATGTCGGCATCATGGCCCGCGAGGAATTCATCGACGCTGCAGGGACGAATGATTTTGGCGCCATCGTGAAATCGGGAAAGCCCATCCGCCTGCTGCTCAAACCCACCGGCTCCAGCGCCGTTCCCGCCGCCCAAATGCTGCTGGAGGCCTATGGTTCAAGCTTCGACAAGGTGAAGGCCGACGGCGGCGACGTGATCCAGGTCGCCGAGGCGCAGATCGCCGATTCGCTGCGCAACGGCAACGCCGACATCTATGTCGACACGATGATCAGGGGCCATCCCACCATCACTGAAGTGAATCTCACCGCTGACATGGTGTTTCTCGATATCCCGCAGGAGGCCATGGACCTTCTCGCCGAAAACGGCCTGACGCCCGGCGAGTATGGCCCTTGGTTCGACGACCAGAAGGGGCCCAATTCGGGCGCCAATCTCGGCACCGTGTTAATCGCCAGCGCTTCGCTTGATGAGGAAAAGGCCTATCAGATCACCAAGGCGCTGGTCGAGAATGCCGAGACCATGGGCGACGCCCATGCTGCCTGGAAGTTCTTCAAGCCGGAAGACGCCTGGAAGCCCGAGAATGTCGGCATAGAACTACATCCCGGCGCGATCCGCTACTACAAGGAGCGCGGCTGGATGTGACCTGCCGCTTGCCCGGCGCGGAATATTTCCGCACCGGGCCTGACCCCTATCCGTTTCCGGCAGCCGGAGCCAGAGCCATGACCACGACCGAGCCCCGTTCCCTCTTCCGTTCTCCGGTCTTTCTGATCGGTTTGCTCTTCATTGCATTCCAGATTTGGATCCTCTTCGCACCCCAGCAGCCGATGTTCCAGCGCCCCGTCCACCTGTGCTTCGCGCTGGTGCTGCTCTTCCTCTGCCGGCCCTTCAGTATCTCCTTTCTTACGTGTCGGTGGGCGCGCATGGTCGATTTCGCGCTGATTGCGGCTACGCTTGCCGTCGGCGCCTACTACATCGTTGAGTTCGACCGTCTGACGACCCGCATGGAAAACGTCTCGCCGATCTTTCCGATTGACCTCTGGGCCGGCGTCGCGCTCGTAGCCCTTCTGCTGGAGGGCGCGCGTCGCGCGGTCGGCTGGATCCTGGTCGGCGTGCTGCTGGTTTTCATCGCCTATGCATTCTTCGGCAATCTGCTGCCGGGCTGGCTCTCCTTCCGCGGCTTTGATCTGGAGCCTGCCATCGAGATCACAACCATGACGACGGCAGGCGTTCTTGGCATCACCACCTCCACCTCGGCCGACTTCGTCTTCTATTTCATCCTGTTCGGCGCCTTTTATGGAGCGATCGGTGGCGGCCAACTTTTCATCGACCTCGCCGTCCGGCTTGCCGGGCGCACCGTCGGCGGCACGGCCAAGACCGCCATCATCTCTTCGTCGCTCATGGGGTCGATCTCAGGCTCGGCGGTCGCCAATGTCGTGTCCACCGGCGTCTTTACCATTCCGCTGATGAAGCGCTGCGGCATGAAGGACCACCGGGCGGCAGGTGTGGAGGCCATCGCCTCGACCGGCGGTCAGTTGATGCCGCCGGTGATGGGGGTTGCGGCCTTCATCATGGCCGAAATGCTCAACATGCCCTATGCGCAGATCGCGCTGGCCGGCCTGATCCCCGCCGTCGCCTTCTATCTTGCACTGCTGCTCGTGGTTGACCTTTCCGCCCGGCGCGGCGGCCAGCGTGCCATGACCGCCGAGGAAGTGGCTAAAACCGGCGCGCTCCTGCCGCGCATCCACCTGCTTCTCCCGCCGGTCGTTTTGATCGTCGCCCTGGTGACGGGGTATTCCGCAGCCTACTCCGCCGTCGTTGCATCGCTGAGCTGCCTCGTCACGCCGTTCCTGCGCAAGTCCACCCGCGTCGGCCTGCCGGCCTTTCTGGAGGGCCTGCGCGAAGCACCGAGGCAGGCGGCGGAAGTAGCCGTTCCCATCGCCGCCATCGGCCTCGTTATCGCAGTGGCGGTGCAGTCCAACCTCGCCCTGAAATTTGCTGGTTCGCTGCTGTCGCTTTCGGAAGGCTCGATCTACGCCTCGCTGTCGCTCGCCATGCTCGGCTGCATCATCATGGGCATGGGCCTGCCCACGGTCGCCGCATATATCATCGGTGCAGTGCTTTACGTTCCGGCCATGCAGAAGCTCGGTTTGGAGCCGCTCGCGGCGCATTTCTTCATCTTCTACTACTGTGTCCTCTCCATGGTGACGCCTCCTGTGGCGCTGGCGTCCTTCGCGGCGGCCGGCGTGGGCAATACATCAGCCATGAAAACCAGCTTCTCGGCGTTCGGCCTGAGTCTCGTCGCCTTCTTCATTCCATTCGGCTTCGTCTTTGATCCCGGCATCCTTTGGCAAGGCAGCTACGGCACGATCGCGCTCAGCGCCGTCAGTTTGCTGGCTTCAACCGCGCTTTGGGCGGTCGCCTTCGGTGGCTGGTGCGGCAAGCCGCTCGGATTGCCGCTTCGCATAATCATCGGCGTTGCAGGTCTTGCGGCCGTCATCGAGCCGATGGGAGGAACGATCTGGATGATAGCGATTGCGGTGGGATGGGGTATGGTCGCTGCGACCTTTGCCGCCTCGCGCCTGAATGCGGGGCTCTTTGCCAACCGCTTGTTCGTGCAGCCTGCGGAGTAGCCAATGTCCCGGCATGTCTGGCCCGCAGAAGGGAAGATCTTCAGCGACGAGCACGGGGTGGTCGTCCGGCAGGTCACGACCCATCCATCGATCCATCACCATCCCTTTTTCTTCGTCGAGTCCTTCGATGATGCGATGCGCCATTTGGTGTTCCTGTCGCACCGAACCGGAAGGCCTAATATTTTTATCGAAGACCAGCAAAGCCACGAACTGATCCAATTGACCGAAGAGGAAAGCCTTGCGGAATGGTCCGTTATCCCTTCTCGCGACGGCCGCTGGATCTACTACATTGCGGGGCAGGCTGGTTACCGCGTCAGCCCACTCGATGGGCAAGCCGAGTGTCTGGTCGATTTCGGGCAAGCGGAAATGCGCGAGAAGGGCATGGTCGGCGCGGCCATGGGCACCACGGCGCTCTCGGCCAGCGGGCGATACTGGGCGGTTCCGGTGCGCAGCGGCGAGATCACCCGCTTCTGGATGATCGACACGATAAGGCAGACGGCAGACGTTTTCCTTGAGAGGCCGACGATCGGCCACCCGCAGTTCTGCCCCGACGATGAGGATCTGATCCTCTATGCCGGCCCCATGACAGACCGGGTCTGGGTGACCAACCGTTCAGGCACGATGGACCGCCGGATGCATGAGCGCACCCGCGATCTGCAGTGGATCACACACGAGGTCTGGCGGCCCCGCCATCGCTCCATTCTCTTCGTCGATTGGCCGAATGGGATCGGAGAGATTGACGTGCCGACCGGCGAGGTCCGGCAGATATCGAACTTCCCCGCCTGGCATGGCGCGCCGGATCGTGGCGGCACGCGCTTGGTCTGCGACACCAACTTCCCTGATCGAGGGCTGCATCTTATCGAACTTGCCGCCACGCTCAATGCGGAGCCTATGTTCATTCACGAGCCTGAGGCCAGTTCCATGGGCGCGCATTGGGCCCGGCCCTTTCCTTACGGCAATGGCCCTGTGAAAGTCTATGCGCCGCAGCACACCCATCCGCACCCGCGCTTCTCGCCGGACGGAAGGCAGGTTGTGTTCACATCAGATCGCACCGGCCACGCACAGGTCTATGTCTTGAGCATGTCGGAATAGACGTCTGGCCCCTGCCGTCGTTTGCAGAAGATATTCCAGGGTTTCATCGGCTGTGGCGGCGGGCTGCGAGGTTGCTGAACTGCCTTCGAACCTCGAACGCTATGTGAGGGTCATTCGCGGGACCAAAGACGAATGCCGGCAAGGGGGCCGTTAGCGGAAAGTCGGCTTCCGATTTCTATTGTAAGAAGCTGACAGCAGCCGAACGGCCTTGGAGGTACGATGCCGTGAACGAGGCGGATGGAAGCAGTTGGATCGGTCGCGCCGTCCTCGTTTATGCGATACGATGGATTGTCGAGGACATCGAGTTTCCCTCAAGGTGGAGGGTCGCAATTGTTATCGGAAGACTGAAGCGTTTGGGTCCGCCGCTTCCGGGGTTCAGATAGAAAACGCCGTCGACCGTTTCTGTGCTGGCTCGGTGCGAATGCCCGGAAATTACGACATCGGAACCATTTTTCGCAGGATCGAACCAGAGATCATTGCGATCATGGATGACGAAGAAGCGACGGCCAAGCAGTGTTACGGAAGCCGTCTCAGGGAAAGCGCGCGCCCAATCCGCGACGTCGACATTGCCGCGAATGGCGGTGACCGGAGCAATCTCGGCAAGGCCAGAAATTATCTCCGGCTTGCCGATGTCGCCGGCGTGGATGATGTGCTGCACGCCTTGGATCATCGACAAGGCCTCGGGGCGCAGCAGCCCATGCGTATCCGAAATGATCCCGATAACCGCCATTGAAAGAGCTGCTCCTCGGTCCGCCGAATAGGGTTGCGTCGCTCGTGGGCCGCGCGTTTACGTGCCACAGAAGGTCCGGTAGGCCGCCTCGGGCACCGGCGGAAGGCCGGCATAATCGGTGAACTCCGCCTGATCCTCGAAGGGCGTGGCCAGCGCTTCGTTCAAGCGTTCGAAGGGCGCTAGGTCGCCGGCCACCGCGGCGGCAAGCGCTTCCTCGACGAGGTAGTTGCGCGGAATGATCGCCGGGTTTACCGCATCCATCGCAACGCGACGTTCACCCGGCTCTCTCGGTTCGGCCGCGAGGCGCATACGCCAGCGAGCCGCCCAGCCGTCGTAGGCGGTTGGATCAGCAAAGAGACCGCGCAGCGACTCCTCGGCCTGCTCGCTTTCCGCCGCTTTGCCGAGACTGCGGAAGGTCAAGGTGAAGTCCGCATTCTGCTGTGCCATGTGCCCAAGAAGATCCTCAATCAACGCGGCGTCTTCCGTCTGCGGTGTCTGCAAACCCATCTTCGCGCGAAAGCCGTCGATATAAGCGGTGTTGAACGCGTTCGCAAAGCCGGAGAGGACGTCCTGTGCGGCTTCGATGGCATTGTTTTCGTCTGGATCGAGATGAGGAAGCAGACATTCTGCCAGACGTACGAGGTTCCAGTTCGCGATGCGGGGCTGGTTGGCGTAGGCGTAACGCCCGTTCCGGTCGATCGAGGAGAAGACGGTTGCGGGATCGTAAGCGTCGAGGAAGGCGCACGGACCGTAGTCGATCGTTTCCCCGGCGATCGACATATTGTCGGTGTTCATGACGCCGTGCACGAAGCCGATTTGCATCCAGCGTGCGACGAGTCCCGCCTGGCGGGCGCAGACGCCTTCGAGAAGAGCGCGGTAGGGATTGGGAGCGCCCGCGGCCTCGGGGTAATGCCTGTCGATCACATGGTCGGCGAGTCGGCGAACCGCGGCATCGTCGCCCCGTACCGCGAAGAACTGGAACGTGCCGACGCGTACATGGCTGGAGGCGACACGCGTGAGGACGGCGCCCGGCAGGGCCGTTTGCCGGTAGACTGGTTCTCCCGTCGCGACTGCGGCCAGCGCCCGCGTGGTTGGGATTCCGAGCGCGGCCATGGCCTCGCTAACGAGATACTCGCGCAAGACCGGGCCGAGCGCGGCCCGTCCGTCGCCGCTGCGCGAGAAGATGGTGGGGCCAGCCCCCTTCAGTTGAATGTCGCGACGCCGGCCCTGCCGATCGACGACCTCGCCGAGGAGGATGGCGCGCCCATCGCCGAGTTGCGGCACGAAGTTTCCGTATTGATGTCCGGCGTAAGCGGCCGCGATCGGCTCGGCTCCTGTTGGGAGTCGGTTGCCGGCGAAGATTTCAACCCCTTCAGCATTGTCCAACACATCCGCGTCGAGCCCGAGCTCCTCGGCGAGCCGCCGGTTCAGCTTCAGGAGATGCGGCGCAGCGACGGGTGACGGCACGGCAGGCCAGTGGAAGGCGGCACCGAGGCGCGCGTAGCTGTTGTCGAAGTCGAAATGTACCGTCATCTTTTCCGCATCGCTTCCATCGTACCGCTCGGCCGCTGGCTCTCGACCGTTCTGCACATAGGTGGCGTTGCCGATGCCGGATTTCTAGCAGGCTGTTGAAGAAGTATCCCGTGTGGCTTTGAGGATTGCCTCATCGCCATTGTGATAGGCGAATGTGATCTCGATGGAGCCGTCATCGAGTAATTCGGCATGGCCGTCGCCGCTGAGCTCGTCCATTTCATCAAAGCCGGCCCATGTAAAGAAGATCATGGACGGGCTGTAGCCGCGATCCAGGGTCGCCTGCAGGGCGCCAAAAGGTGATTTCGCCGCGATTGCCCGCGCCGATGATGATCGCGGCGGCGACGGATGGCTCCGATGTCCATCTGCCTGGGGCGGGCATTGAAAACGTGATTTGAATACGAGACAGCTTCGGTGCTTGAGCTTAAGAGCAATCCTAGGTATCTGCCGGTTATGCAGTGATCGGCTTCCGATGCGGAGACACCGGAAAGAGTTTCGCGGCCATGAAGTCGACGAAGACCCGGAGTTTGGGCGCAATGTGACGGTTGGTTGGCCAAAGCAGGCGAAACGAACCCTCGTGCCGGACAAAGTTCGGCAGGACGGTTACGAGGCGGCCTGTGGCGAGTTGGTCGGCGATTGCGAAATCGGGCAGGGAGGCGATCCCCACGCCGCGTTCCGCCATCATGATCAGTGGTTCGATCGTGTCGACAACGGCGGTCGCCGGCAGGTCCAGGCGCAGCTCTGTTTCGCCCTCGTAGAGTGCCCAGGGTTCCAGTTTGCCGCTCGTCGCGTAGCGATGGTGCAGACAGGCGTGCGTCATGAGATCGTTTGGCACCCGCGGGATCAGCGCTGGATAGCCGATCTCCGGGTCCCGCATCTGTTCTTCGGGCAGACTCAGGCTTTCCATTACGAAAGTTGTATCGAAGCCCGGTGTCTTGCGTGGCGGTTTCATGAGCATGTGCCCTCCCGCGGCTTGCAAAGGTGCCACTCCGTCGCGCCTTGGTAAGCATGCGCGGCGCTGAGGACGAGAGACGATCGGTAAGATGAGCGCCGGCGATGTTCGCGACCAATGCCATCGCCAACCGGACCTACCTGCCCATCCCCCTGCTCCTTGTCGCGGCGACATGGTACCTCGCGATCACCTCGGTGCTGATGGTCGGGCAATACTATCTCGAACGTCATTTCGGCCGCGGCCACGACGTGATCGTTGCCGAGGGAGGGCCACGCTGATGCATGGTACGCCAGTCAGTCCGGCCGTCGAACTCCAAGGAATCCGCAAATTCTACAACGACTTCCACGCTCTGTGCGGCGTAGACCTGACGATCGGGAAAGGGGAGGTCTGCGTGGCCATTGGCCCATCGGTATCCGCTGGCCAGGATCCTGGCTTCGATGCATGACGAGCAGGGACGCGTGACCATCGACGGCTTCTACGATGGCGTCCAACCAGTGTCTCCGACACTCCGGGACCAATGGGAGGCGCTCGACATCGAGGAGGCTCTTTCGGGCGTTTCCGTCACGGGTGGGCCCGACGAAGGTGGGTTGGGCACGGTCGAATTGATGTGGGGCCGCCCCGGCGTCGACTTCAACGGCATCGTGGCAGGCAATGCCGGGCCGGGTGAGCGGTCGGTCCTGCCCGGGTCGGCCACGGCGCGACTGTCGTTTCGCCTGGTCGGCCGGCAGCGTCCCGAGCATATCCGCGCTAGGTTTCGCAGATTCGTGGAGGCCGGCCTTCCCGCAGGCTGCCGTGTCGAGTTCAAAGGAAGCGGCGGAACGTCCGCAGTGTCCGTGAACGAGGCCAGTCCTTACGTGTCCGCGACCGCCCGCGCGCTGGAAGCCGAGTGGGCGCAGCCGGCGCCGATCAAGGGACGGGAGGCACCATCACCCTGGTGGAGCTCCTGACGGATCGCCTCGATGTCGATTGCATCGTCACCGGCTTCATCCTCGCCGACGACGCCATCCATGCCCCGAACGAGCGCTACGACGTCGAGCGGTTGCGCAAAGACATACGCAGTTGGGTGCGAATTCTATCGGAATTGCCGGCGCGGAAATCGCTGCCGATGACGCCGGATGACCAAACAACCGGAACCAGCTCTCCAGGCAACTTCGTCAAATCCCCGGTAGAAGTTGCTCCGCATGCAGATCAGAGTTTGTCGATGGAACGAAGAAAGGCGCGGAGCGCTTCCAGCAGGAACGCTTCGCTGGCTTCATTAACCAAGTGGTCGTCCTTGACTTTTGTATTGGCGTTGGCGATCGCCACTTCCTGCCAGACGAAGGTTCTGGCCAGAACGGCGCCGAGCACGTTCTTCAGATGCGCCTGGGCACGAACCCCGCCGAGTGCCCCGCCCGAAACCGTGGCGATGAAGACGGGCTTGTCCTTGAAGACGGAGGCGTAGCCGGGCCGCGAAGCCCAATCGATCGCGTTCTTCAGCACGCCGGGAATCGAATAGTTGTATTCGGGCGTGACAATGACGACCCCGTCGGCCGCCGCAATCGCCGCCTTCAGCGCGGTCGCGCTCTCCGGCAGCGGATCGAGATCGGCGTTGAAATGCGGCAGGGAGCCGATGTCGAAACGCGAGAAGCCGGCCTCGTCCGCGAGTGTCCGGCAGATGGTGTTGACGACCGCCGTCGAGGAGGAGGCCGCGCGCAGACTGCCCGAGATGCAGAGTATCGAATGCATGGTCAAAGTCTCGCCAGCCACGTAGTGATCCAGGGGAAAATCGACAGGACGACCAGGCAGACGACCATGGCGACGACGAAGGGGAACGAGCCGCGGAAGATGTCGCCGACCTTGAGCGCCGGATCGTCTATCGACGACTTGATGGTATAGACCGAGAGGCCGAAAGGCGGCGTCAGCAGGCCGATCTCGACCGCCACGACCGTCATCACGCCGAACCATATCAGGTCGAAATTGGCGGCTTCCGCGACCGGCAGCGCGATCGGCAGAAGGATCAGCATGATTGAGATGGAATCGATGAAGCAGCCCATCACGATGACAAGTGCGATGAAGGCGATCATGAAGCCCCACGGGCCGAGCGACCCGTCGATGAGGAACCCGGCCAGCGCCATGGGCAGGCCGGACATGGCCAGCATGCGGCTGAAAAAGGTCGCGGCAACGATCAGGAACAGGACAGATACGGTTATCTGGCCGGCTTCCAGAAGGAGCGACCAGAAGCTTTTCAGAGTGAGCGAGCGCCGTGCCAGCGCAATCAGCAGCGCGCCCAGCGCTCCCATGGCGCCAGCTTCGGTCGGGTTGAGAAATCCGCCGTAGAGGCCGCCGAGCACGACGGTCACCAGGATAAGAATCGGCGCACCCTTGCGGAGGAAGCCGAGAAAGGCGAGCGGTTCGCCCGCGTCGTGACCGTCTTCCTTCACGAAGACCGATGCCGGCCGCAGCCATGCCGTCAGCAGGATTGTCGCCGCGAAGAGCGCCGACAGAAGCAGGCCCGGCCCGATGCCGGAAAGAAACATGCGGCCGACCGATTGCTCGGCCAGAACGGCGTAGACGACCATAAGCAGCGAGGGTGGGATCAGCATTCCGAGCACTGAGCTTCCCGCCACAACGCCGGTGGAAAAGCTCTTCGTATAGCCATGCCGGGTCATTTCGGGCACGGCAATGCGCGAGAACACCGATGCCGAGGCAACCGAAATGCCGGTGATGGACGCAAAGACCGCATTGGCGAAAACGGTGGCGATGCCCAGCCCCGCGCGCACCCGGCGCAACAGGCGTTCGAACAGGTCGAACGTGTCCTTGCCGACGCCGGAAACGGTCACCAGCAAACCCATCAGCACGAACAGCGGAACGATGGCGTAGAGATATTCCTCCAAGCTGTCGTTCGCGACGGAGCCGAGCATGCTCGTGGCGACCTTCTCGTTGCGGATGAAGACCACGGCCCCGAAGGAAGAGGCCATCATGGCCACGCCGATGGGCATGCCGAAGATGATGAGCAGAAGCAGAACGGCAATCGCAGCAATGCCTATTTCCACGCCGGTCATGGGCGTCTGTCCCCGGGGGTGATCGCCGCGCGCAGGTACATGGCCGCCATCAGCAGGAACTGAATGGCCGCGACGGCTGCGCCGAGAAAAATGAATGCGCGAAATGGCGCCGTCGGCAGCGTCAGCACACCGATGACGCCGATGAATTCGCGATGTTCGAGGTCGCGTCCGAAAATGTCCCAGCTCGACCAGGCGATGCCGATGCAAAGAAGCGCGCCGACGAGGTCCCACACGCCGCGTATGAGAGCGGCGAAGCGAGGCCAGCGGACCGAAATCGCTGCAAGCAGGAAATCCGTGCGCGCCAGCCGGTCGTTGCGCACCGCAGCGCCGAGCTGGAGGAAGACGATGATCACCACCGTCAGCGCGCCAAGTTCCGCGATCAGTGGCAGCGATGCGCCCATCGCGTTTCGAGCGGCCACGTCCGCGACAATGATCGCCATCAGGAACAGGATCATCACAGTGCCGAGCGCGGCCAGCCCGTCGACGCCCCTGTTCCAGTAGCGTGCCGGACCTCCGGTCTCGGGCGGGACGCCTTGCCCCGCCACGGTCTTGTCGCCTTCGGACTGCATGATCCTTGCCCTGTCGTGCCCTAGAGGTCCTTGTCCCAGTCGCGCGCGGGCTTCTCGCCGGCATTGCGCAGGCCTTCCATGTAGGCCTTCATGAAAGCCTTGCCGGGAAGGCCTCGGGCTTCCACGTCTGCGGCCCATTCGCCTGCGATGTCGGGAAGTCCGTCGACCCATTTCTGGCGCTCGGCCGCCGGCAGTTCCGTCATGGTCACGGGCGGGTTCTGGTCCTCGCCCATTTCGATCATTTTGGCGAAAGCGGCCTCGTGAAGGTCGATCATGTCCTGGGCATGTGTGTCCGTATAGGTCTTGCCGGCCTCGATCATCGCCTGCTGGACCTCCTCGGGCAGCCCGTCCCAGGTGTCCTTATTGATCGCGATGGCGCCCGAGAAGGCCGTGCCGATGTTGACGCGGGTAATGTATGGCGCGACCTCGTAGAGCTTCGAGGGTAGAACGCCAAGCGCCAGCGACAGAACGCCATCGGAGACGCCTGTCTGGATGTCGGTGTAGAACGAGGTGAGCGAACCGTCGACGGCATTCGCGCCGGTGCCACGCAGCCACTGGCCCAGCACGCCCGGTGCGGAGATCTTCATGCCCTCGAGGTCGGCGATGCTTTCGATCGGCTTCTTGGTGTAGAGGTCGTAATCGTCGGTATCAGTCAGGCCGAGCACCTTGATGTTGTACTGCTCCCACTCGTTCCGGAAGACCTCGTTGTTCTCCAGGAGGTCCCAGATGACTTCGAGCTGCACCGGCGGATTGGCGGTGGAGAAGGGGGTGTAGGTGGAAACCTGGCTGAGCGGCAGCCGCGCGCCTTCGAGGAACGAGAACACCCAGCCGATATCCGTGATGCCTTCCTGCACCGAGCTCAGCGTTGCGTTGGCCTTATAAAGCGAGCCGCCGAAGGCCTCGTTCCAGTTGATCTTGTAGTTGCCCTTCTCGGCGAGGATCCTGTCGGTCTCGGCCATGAAAACGGACTTGATCATCCCGACCCAGGGAATGACCACCGGATGGCTGGAGGCGACCGTCAGGTCGATCTCTTCCTGGGCCTGCGCGACCGCCGGAAAGGCAATCGTGGCTGCAAGCAGCAGTCCTTTCAATCTGTTCATGTCTGTTCCTCCCGTTTCTTGCTTCAGAGCAGTGTGAAGGTCTGGCTCGACATCGCGAGCCTTACCGTCATGGTTCCTTCGTTGACCATCCACGGTCGCACCGTGAACCGGCGTGCACCGCTGATATGCATGGGGTCGCGCTCGGCTATGAGGATCGCTTCTTCGCGGGAAGAGGCGCGCACTACTACGAGCCCGTCGCCGTTCCACTCGCTCCCGTCATTGCTCCACATCGGCCCGGCGGCGAACATGATGCCGTCGCGCTCGAGCCCGGTCTGAAATGCGAGGTGTTCCTCAAGGCCTTCCAGTATCGGCTCGATGCCGCCCGTCGGCACGGTGAAGATCGCATAGAGCTCCTTCTGGAGCATCGCGCTCGATGCCTGCTTCACATTTTCGACTGGAATTCCCATGGCTCCCCCTTCGCAACTCAGGTCACTTCGTCTTGCCGCGCGCGAGTTCCTGCCGGATCTCCGCGCCATGCTCATCGAGGGTTGGAGGCGGCAGCACGCCGAGTTCCGGTTCGCCATCGAAGCTGTAAGGCGCGCGCACGGTGGTGAACTGCCCCATCTCCGGATGCTCTGCCTCAACCTTGATATTGAGATGGACCGCCTGTGGGTCTTCCAGCGCCTCGTTGGCATCGTAGGCCGGCGAATGCGGCACCTCGTTCGCGAGAAGAAGATCGCACCATTCGTCACGTGACTTGCTTGCGAAGACAGGCGTGAGGATATCGATCAGGTCGTCCTGATGCGCGATGCGCGCCGGGCGTTCGGCAAAGCGCGGGTCGCTCAAAAGCTCGGGCATGCCGACGGCGGCGACGAGCCCTTCCCAGAACTTGGGCGGAGACGACATGTGGATGGCGATCCACTTCCCGTCGTAGCAGGCGAACGTGTAGGACTGGGAGACCGTGGGCCGGCTGAGCGGACCCATGATCTCGCCCACGGAATAGTAGTGCGTGAAGCTGTCGAGGTTGAAATGGCACATGGCCTCGATCATCGAGATGTCGAGGCGACGGCCCTTGCCGGTCTTCGTGCGTTCCAGAAGCGCGGCGGCGATGCCGAGCGCCGCATAGTGGCCGGTTACGGCGTCGGCGATCGCGGGGCCGATCACGCGTGGATTTGCCGGTGGCGTCAGCAGCCGCAAATAGCCGCTGGCGGCCTGTGCGACGGTGTCGAAGGACGGCCTGTCGCGCGATGGGCCGCTCTGGCCGAAGCCGGAAATGGCGCAATAGACGAGCTTGGGATTGAGCGCGCTGAGTTGGGCTGCGCCTGCACCGAGCTTCTCGGCGACGCCAGGTCGGAAATTCTGGATGAATACGTCGGCGCCACGGATGAGGTCATCGAAGACGGCCTTGTCGTCTGGCTGGCTGGTATCCAGCGCGATCGAGCGCTTGTTACGGTTATAGGTCTGGTAATGCGGCGAATAGAGCCCGCCCTTGAACGCGCGAAAGGGGTCTCCGGTCTTGGGCCTCTCGACCTTGATCACGTCGGCGCCGAGGTCTGCCAGATGCATGCCGGCGGCGGGACCCGTGATGTAGGTCCCCATCTCGATAACCCGTATGTCCTTCAGTATCTTCATGTGCCGGCCTCAGGAATTCTTCTTGGCGGCGGCAGCAGCGGAAGGCGCGCCGTCATAGGCGATCGCAAGATCAGCCTTGTGGGACATGATGAAGCCGATCGAGCGCTGGGCTCGGCGATACATTACAGCCCGTCCGGGGAGGCATCCGGTGCGGCAGCCGGAGGTCGGCCGGGCGCCGGCGCAATGCCGTCATGGTCGGGCGAGGAAGGGCGCCGGCTGCTGATCCGCGGCGGCCATATCGTGTCGATGGACCCGGCCGTGGGCGATTTTGCCGGCGGCGACATCCTGATCTCCGGAAAGCGCATCGAAGCGGTGGGCATGAACCTGCAGGCGGACGACACGACAGTCGTCAACGCGACCGGCATGGTGGTCATTCCAGGCTTCGTCGACACGCACCATCACCAGTTCGAGACCGCGCTGCGCGGCTTCCTGGCCGACTGCATCCTCGTCAATGACGGACAGCCGCACAGCTTCTACAATTACTACGAGCACATGCTGCAGAAGTTCTCGATGGTGTATCGTCCGCACGACGTCTACATCAACGAGCTCTTCGGCTCGCTCTCGCAGCTCGACGCCGGCGTTACCACCGTGATGGACGTGTCGCAGATTCACCATTCGCCGGAGCATTCGGACGCCGTGGTGGAGGCGCTGCGCCAGGCCGGACGGCGTGCCGTCTTCGGCTATTTCGAGGGCTGGGGCGACCAGTCGAAATATCCGGACGACGCGCGCCGGCTGAAACGGGAGCATTTCTCCTCCGATGATCAGCTTCTCACCATGGTGATGGGCGGCGAGATCTATATCCCTGGCTATGAGACGTCGTGGGCGCTGGGCCGTGAACTGGACGTCCCCGTTGCACTCCACGTCGTCGGCACGTTCGGCATGCGCGAGACCTTCGACGAACTGGCGACGTCGGGCCTGTTCGGTCCGGACAACATCTTCATCCACATGACGGGCATGTCGGATCTCGCCTGGAAGGCGGCGGCCGACGCCGGCGCGCACGTGTCGTTGTCCGTCCCGATCGAGATGACGATGCGCCACGGCATGCCGCCGATCCAGAAGGCGCTCGACCTCGGCATGCAGCCCTCGCTTTCCACCGACGTGGAGTGCACCATGACGGCCGACCCGTTCACGCAGATGCGCTCGGCGATGACGCTCCAACGCGCCTTCATCAACGAGGAAGCGCTCGGCGGCCGGACGGATTGCTCGGCCATGGTGACCTCGCGCGACGTGCTGCGCTTCGCGACGCTTGAAGGCGCGAAGGGGCTTAAGCTGGACGCGAAGACCGGCAGCCTGACGCCCGGTAAGGAGGCGGACATCGTCCTTCTCGACGCGAATGCGATCAATGTCGCGCCGCTCAACCATGCGACGGGCGCCGTGGTGACGCTGATGGAGCGGTCGAATGTCGACACGGTCCTGGTCGCCGGCAAGATCCGCAAATGGCGCGGCGAACTGCTCGGCGTCGACCTGCCCAAACTGCGGGCCGAACTGGAAGCCAGCCGCGATCATCTCTTCGAGGCATCCGGCGTCGATCGTGACGTGTTCAGAAACTAACATAAGACCGGGAGACGCGACCTCATGAAACTACCTCTCTTTCCCACATCCCTGGTGGGCTCCTATGCCATGCCCGAATGGCTCCTCGATCGCGCCAAGCTGGCCGGCCGGTTCCCGCCGCGCGTGCGGGCGAAGGAACTGTGGCGGGTCGCGCCTGAGTTTCTCGACGAGGCGCAGGACGATGCCACGCTCCTTGCCATCCGCGACCAGGTGCGGGCAGACCTCGACATCGTCACCGACGGCGAGATGCGGCGCGAAAGCTACTCCAACCGTTTCGCCACGGCGCTCGACGGCATCGATATCGACAATCCTGGCACTGCGCTCGACCGTTCGGGCCACCCCAACCCGGTTCCGCGCGTGGTCGGCAAGGTGAAGCGCAGGCATGCGGTGGAGGTGCGCGACGTCGAGTTTCTGCGCGCCAACACCGACCGGGCGATCAAGATCACTGTGCCCGGTCCCTTCACGATGGCGCAGCAGGCGCAGAACGATTTCTACGACAGCGACGAGGAACTGGCGCTGGACTATGCGGGCGCGGTGAACGAGGAGATCAAGGATCTTTTCGCCGCCGGGGCCGACATCGTGCAGATCGACGAGCCCTATTTGCAGGCCCGGCCCGAGAAGGCCCGCGAATACGGCTTGCAGGCGATTGCACGCGCGCTCGATGGCGTGAACGGCGAGACGGCGCTGCATATCTGTTTCGGTTATGCCGCGGTCATCCACGAACGGCCCAACGGCTACAGCTTCCTACCGGAACTGGTCGATAGCGCGGTCAAGGCCATCTCCATCGAGACGGCGCAGTCAGAGCTCGATTGCTCGGTCCTGGCGACGCTGGAAGGCAAGACGATCATCCTTGGCGTTCTCGACCTGTCGACGCTGGAGATCGAGACGCCGGAAATCGTGGCCGGGCGCATCCGCCGCGCGCTATCCTACGTCGCACCTGAGCGGCTCGTGATCGCGCCGGATTGTGGCTTGAAGTACCTGCCTCGCGACATCGCCTTCGGCAAGATGAAGGCAATGGCCGATGGCGCGGCGATCGTGCGTGCCGAAATGGCATGATCCGGTGCCATCGGTGGTCATGTAGGCGGCATTTTTGCTTATCAGCCACGCCGGCTTGATCGTTCGAATGGCGGCTTTTGAGATCGCGGGCACGGTTGGCTCGATGACCGAAATTGGGCGCGAAGCGGACGCTGCGAGCAATGTAGCCCGATTGCCGCTTTGGATCGGTAGCTGATCGATTTTGAAAGTGTCTCTTCCGCTTGGACTATGTTGGTGTCAACAGACTGGCGGGGGAGGGGGATGACGGCTATATTTAGCACGAGCATCTGAACGGCGCATTGGAGAAGAAATATTGTCAGGACGAATGCGCGCGCGTGAATTACTCTGGGCCACGGTTTGCCGTCGCACCGATGATGGACTGGACCGAAAAGAGAACTTTTTTCAAAGAGTTACCAGCGTTCCTGTGCGCTATCCGTGCACCAGGAAATCAAAGACGACGCAAGGATTGTCGGGTGACAGCGATGGCTGAAGTAGGTGGAATGCGGGCACTCTCGCGCGCTGACGAACGTCCTGTTGGGGCCGATTCTGCCTATCCGGTATTGGCCGAAAAACTAAGTAAGCCGCCGTTCGGCTGATGACCTCGGCCCAGTCGTAGCGGCGAGCTTCTATTTTCGCTGGAAGCGTACATCGGAGGGAGTCGACGGAAAGTCTAGAGCGAACCGGCTCCGCGGGATGCGTGCCGAATAGCTCATCCTGACCCAACTCGAATGTTGCGCTTCCGCGTGCCCCCACCATTTGACTTGGATCGCGCACTGAAATAGCTTCTGCCGTGCGGGCAAGCCGCACCTGGACTCGCGGGAAGGGCAGAGCCCACTTGCACTGAAAACCTGATAGCTCTCCAGCCTTTGTGCAGCCGAGTTGCGAGTCGTCGGCGTCAGATGCACGGAGGTTTTCATGAAATCGCTCCCCCGCCGGCCCGACATCGACCACCTGAAGCGTCAGGCGAAAGACCTGCTGGCAGACTTCAGATGCGCGACACCGGAGGCCATCGCACGCTTCCACAATGCTTTACCCATAGCGGCAGGCCGCGATTCTGCCGCGATAAGCGGATTGAAGTTGCGCTTGCACGACGCGCAATCTTGCATAGCCCGCGAATACGGTTTTGATTCGTGGGCCGACCTCAAGGCCTATGTGGATGCCAGCCGGGCGCGTGATACGGATTCGGGCACCCTCGCAGAGGCGTTCTGCGGACTGGTCTATGCCGGCGACTTGGCCGGCGGCACGAACAGCGCCAGGCCCAAGGCCGCAACACGGCTCTTGGCCGATCACCCGGACCTGCCCAAGCAAGATGCCTGGCTCGCCTGCGCCGTCGGAGACATTGAGATGGTCCGCCGCCGCATAGAGGAGGACCCCTCCTGGGTCAACCGAACCGGCGGCCCGCTCGATCTGACCCCGCTTATCGCCGTAACGCATTCGAGCCTGCTCCGCATCGCTGACTATACGGGCCGGTTGCACGAGGTGGTGGATCTGTTGCTCGAAGCCGGTGCCGATCCGAACCTGACCGTGGGCAAGCGCTGGGCTGCTTTGGCCGGTGCACCAGGTCAGGAATGGCAGGTCTCGGCGCTCCATGGCGCGGCCGGAGTGAACTACGATCCGGATCTCACGCGCCGTCTGCTTGCGGCGGGTGCCGATCCGAATGACGGTGAATCCCTCTATCACTCTTTGGACAAACCGATCTGCACGCCCATTTTGCTGGAGGCTGGTGCCATCGTCACCGGCACAAACGCGCTCTATCGATGCCTCGACTTTGATGATCTCGACACGTTTGGACTTCTCCTATCGGATGCCGCTGGCACCGACGAGTTGAAGGATGGAAAGCTGGTCCTCTGGGCGATACGACGTCGTCGTTCGCCCGCCCATATCGAGGCTCTGCTCGAAGCGGGCGCCGATCCCACGGCCAGGACGCCGGACGGTGTCAGCGCCTATACGCACGCGCTGCGATACGGAGTGCCGGAGGTTGCTGCCGTGCTCAAAAAGGCAGGTGCTACTGCGGATCTCGACGACGCGGACCTGTTCTTGGCCGCCTGCGCGAGCAACGATGCGGAGGCTGCCCGTCGGATCAAGGCCCGCCAGCCTGATCTTCCTGCTACGCTTGATGAGGCCCGGCTACGGATGCTTCCAGAATTGGCTGCGGCTGGCTGTTCCGGATCAGTCCGTCTGATGACCGATCTCGGCTGGCCGATCTCCGTTCGCGGCGGCGACTGGAGCGCGAGCGCGTTGAATCATGCTGTCTTTCGGGGCGACGCTGAGTTGGTGCGTCATTTGCTCGGATGCGGTGCCTCTTGGACCGAAGAACACGGCTACGGCGACAACGTGTGCGGTACTTTGAGCTGGGCTTCATGGAACCGGCCCGTCGAGGATGGCGACTGGGTGGCCTGCGCCGAGGCGCTGGTCGAGCACGGTATGCCGGGCGCGCAACGGGATCCTGAATATCCGGAATGCGTCCTCGTCGGCGGCAAACGCAGGCGGTTCTCGGAGGACGTGGCAGCGCATCTTCTGGAGAGTGGCTCCGCGCCCTCGGGCTAACAGCGCCGAGATGGCCATGGCGCAGACTGCACTACAGTGTAGTGCAGTCGTTTGGCGCATTTCCTGATATGCCCCGCTACGGAGTCGGCCGTGAAGAATCCGGAAGCCACTGATATTTCGTAGAAAAAGTCTGCAGTGTTGATTTCGAGATTGCAGGAAACAGCCTTGTTGTGGGTCGTTTTCTTGCAATTCCAGTTTATGGTCTGCCCGGCGAAGCATGATTCACTGCCTTTATCGCGGTGAATCGGAGAGCCAGGCGATGGGCAAACCACGCGAGCGGCGTGAGACGGGAGAACAGGATCTGTTCCGCGCCCGCCTTGATCAGATTCTCAACATGAAGCACGAGCTGGTGCGGTTGACGCAGGCCATCGACTGGCCGGTGCTGGAAGAGCGTTTCGGCGCGGTCTATTCCGACGGGCCGGGTATGCCGCCCTTGCCGACACGGCTGATGGCTGGGCTGGCGCTCCTCAAGCACACCTTCGACCTGTCGGACGAGGCACTGTGCGAGCGGTGGATCGAGAACGCTTATTACCAGTATCTGTGCGGCGAGGAGTTCTTCCAGCACGAACTGCCTTTTGACCGCTCCTCGATGACGCGCTGGCGTCAGCGCATGGGCGAGGAACGGATCGCAGTCCTGCTGCAGGAAAGCCGTGCGTGGCGGTGAAGACTGGCGCGATGAAGCCGCAGGACACGCGGCGGGTCATCGTCGACACGACGGTGCAGCCCAAGAATGTCATGTTTCCGACCGGCGCCAAGCTTATCCATCGTGCCCGCGAGCGGCTGGTACGGCTGGCCAAGAAGACGGGGCTCGACCTGCGCCAGTCCTATGTCCGGGTCGGCAAGCTGGCGCTGATCAAGCATCAGCGCTATGCCCACGCCAAGCAATTCAAGCGAGCGGGCAAGGCGCTGCGCAAGCTGAAGACCTATCTCGGACGGACCATCCGCGACATCAAGCGCCAGATCGCCGGCGATGCGGAGCTGGACGCGGTCTTCAAGTGGCCGCTCTACCAGGCCTCCACCGTTCTCGAGCAGAGGCAACGCCAGCGTGGCCGCAAGATCTACAGCCTGCACGCCCATGAGGTCGAGTGCATCGGCAAGGGCAAGGCCCACGCCCCTTATGAATTCGGCGTCAAAGTCTCGATCGCCACCACGCTGAAGCGCTCGAAGGGCGGCCAGTTCGCCCTGCACGTCATGGCCCTTCCCGGCAACCCCTATGACGGCCATACCCTGGGAACGGTCATCCCCGCGATGCAAGACACCGTCGGCGCCGAGATCGAGCGCATCCTCGCCGACGCCGGCTACCGCGGCCACAACGCGCCGCAAAGCCACAGGTTCAGGGTCTTCACCGCAGGCCAGAAGCGTCGCGTGACGCCGGCCATCAAGCGCCAGATGCGACGACGATCCGCCGTCGAGCCGGTGATCGGCCATATCAAGAACGAGCAAGGATGGGCCGCAACTACCTCGCCCACGCCCAGGGCGATGCCATCAACGCCATCCTGGCCGCCGCCGGCTACAACTTCTCCCTCCTGCTCAGGTGGCTGAAGGTGTTTTTATCGTTCTTGATCGCTGTGCTTCAATTCCGGCCGATGCAGGCCGCCGCTTAGAACCCGGATTGTTCACGATCGACTACGGACTAGATCCGGCTCGATCAATCAAGCGGATCGGGAGCATGAAGCTTTGACCCCGACAGCGTCTGGATCACCGCATGACCGCAAAACGGGACATGGGCTTCAGGATTTACGCCGCGTTGTCGCGGACATCATGGTCCAGCCCGAGGGGGAAATGACAAGTGTACAGCCGTGCCTTAGCCTCCACAGTGACCGCCGGAGCCGCGTCTCTGCAGCAGCTTTGGGCGCGAAAGCAGCGTGTGTGGAATTCGCAACCTGCAGGACGGCGCAGCAGGCTCGGTACATCGCCTGCAAGCTCGATCCGTTCCGAACGCGCATCCGGATCGGGCTCGGGATTCGCTGACAAAAGAGCCGCAGTATAGGGGTGACGCGGCTGACGAAAAATCTCCTCGGTCGCCCCCGTCTCGACGAACCGGCCTAGATACATGATCGCCACGCGATTGGTGACATGGCGGACCACGTTTAGATTGTGCGTCACCATCAGGATCGACAAGCCGATCTCGTCCTGTAGCTTTGCGAGCAGGTTAAGGATTTCACCTTGCACCGAGACATCGAGTCCGGCGGTCGGCTCGTCCGCAAGAATGAGCCTGGGGTCCAGTGCCAACGCGCGCGCCACGCCAACCCGACGCGCCTGCCCGCCGGAGAGCTGGTGCGGATATCGCTCGGCGAAGTCCGCAGGCAAGCCGACCATGCCGAGCAAACGGCGGCACTCGGCATCTCGGTAGCGATTGTTGAAGCCATGGATCCGGTAGGGCTCGGTGACCAGCGACCGCACTGTCAGGCGTGGGCTGAGCGAGCCGATAGGGTCTTGGAACATCATGGCGATGTTGCGCCGCACTGGCTTCATAGCCTGATGCGAGAGGCCGTTGATTTTCTGGCCGGCGAACCGGATCGTTCCACCGGCGACATCAACCAACCCGATTATGGCGCGGGCGAGCGTCGTCTTGCCGGAGCCGGACTCACCAACAAGTCCGAACGTCTCGCCTTCAGCGATATCCAACGAAACGCCGCAGACGGCATCAACCCACACGTTCGGATCGCGATTGATAAACGCCCGCAGCGCTGGCTTGGCGCGGAAGCGCACCTTGAGATCGCGAACCTCGAGCAGGGCGGTCATGCGACAGTCTCCGACGCCAGCAGATGGCATGCGGCCACATGGCCGGCCGCAGCCGGATAAAGCGGCGGGGCTTCGACACAGGCGCTGAAGGCGTGTGGACACCGGTCGCGGAAGACGCAGCCGGTCGGCAGATTGACCAGATCGGGTATTTCACCGGGAATGGTGGGCAAATGTCGGGTGCGTTCTGAGATGCGGCCCGGATCTGCTTCCAGCAGCATGGCCGTATAGGGATGCGCCGGTCGATGGAAGATGTCGCGTACCGAGCCGGCCTCTGCTACCTCGCCAGCATACATCACCACCACATCATCGCAGAGTTCGGCAACGACGCCGAGGTGATGGGTGACGAACATGACCGAGCAGCCGAAATCTTCTTGAAGCCGCTCCAGCAGCCCGATGATCTGCACTTCCAGTGTGGCATCCAGCGCAGTCGTCGGCTCGTCGGCAATCAAGAGGTCCGGCTCGACCATAAGTGCCATGGCGATCGCGATGCGCTGGCGCATTCCTCCTGAGAATTGATGCGGATAGGCGTCGAGCCGCGATACCGGATCAGGAATTCCGACGCGCGCCAGCATGTCGGCGGCACGCTCCCGCTTCTCGCGGGCTGAACGTCGCTCGCGATGCTGCACATCTATCATTTGCTGGCCGACCGAGCGCACCGGATTGAGCGACGTCATGGGATCCTGGAAGATCATCGAGATGCGGCCACCGCGAAGGCCGCGCATCTCGCTTTCGCTCAACCGCAGGATATTCCGGCCGTCAAAATTTATCGCCCCGCCCACAATTTCGGCGTTGCCGGGAAGCAGACGCATCACGCTGGAGATCAGCGTCGACTTCCCGCAGCCGGATTCGCCAACAATGCCGACGATTCGGCCTCGTGGAACGTCCAGCGAAACGTTCCGCAACACGTTGAGCGGCCCACGGGGAGTGCGGAAGCGCAGCGACAGATCGCGTATCTCGACCAGGTTTTTCCCTGTACCCGTCTTCATTCAGACATCCCTGCGCAGCTTGGGATCAAAAATGTCGCGCAAGGCTTCGCCCAAAAAGGTGAAGGCTAGAGTGGTGAGAATGAGCGGGATGCCGCCTGCGATCACCGGCCAGGGCGTGTTTCGGATAAAGGAAAAGCCGTCGTTTAGGATCGATCCCCAGCTTGGTGCCGGCGGCGGCACGCCGACTCCGAGAAAGCTCAGGCCGGCCTCAATGGTGATGACGACTGGAATATCCATCGAAGCGAGGATCAGAAGCGGTCCGATGATGTTGGGCAGAACATGAACCGCTAGAATGCGTGCCGTCCCGGCTCCCATCGCTCGCTCGGCCAGAATGAACTCATCGTTCCGCATCGCCATGGTCTGAGTACGTGCGACGCGGCCAAAGGTCGGTATAGATGTCACGACCACGATCAGGATGATCGTGGCAAGGCTTGGTCCGATCACCGTGACCGTGGCAAGACCGAAAATAACGACCGGGAACGAGCGCACCGTATCGAAAAGAAGCATGATAATATTGTCGAGCCAGCGGGGGCCGAAACCGGCGAGGAGTCCCAGGGCTAGACCGAGGGTGAGTGCCGCCGATATCGAGGCCAGCGCCACCTGAAGCGCGATCTGGCCGCCGACCAGTACGCGCGAGAAGACGTCGCGCCCGATCTGATCGGTCCCCAACCAGTGGTCGAGCGAAGGGGGCGCCAAGCGCGGGCCGGCCATGATCCGCGTCGGATCATAGGGCGCCAGCCATTGGGCAAAGACGGCCGCAAGGATGATCACGACCACAGTGACGAGACCGAGCATGCCAAGCGGGTTAGCTAGCAGCAGCCGCAAGGCGACGCCGACCGTGCCAGCCCGCCGTGTCTTTCCCATATTGGACGGAGCTTCCACGGCGACCATCGTTAAAGCTTCTCCCGGCTGCGCGGATCGAGCGCGGCGTTGATCAGGTCGGCCAAGGTCGTCGATACGACAAAGAGCGCGGTGGTTACCAGAACACCGCCCATCACGAGCGGGTAATTGCGTTGGCCGACGGCTTCATAGATCAGACTGCCGATGCCGGGACGGGAAAATACGATCTCCGCGAAAACTGCAGATGAAATCAGATAGCCGATCCCCACGCCAAGGATGGTGACGGTCGGCAGCACCGCAATAGGCAGTGCATAGCGGAAAGTTATCCGCCACTCCGACAGGCCGAAGGCCCGTGCCGTCCGTATATGGTTCTCCCCCAGAACCTCCAGCATGGAGGCTCGAACCATGCGCGCGATGTAGCCGACCCAACTCAGGCCAACAGCGAATGCCGGCAGTACGAGATGGCGAGCTTGGCTCGCGATGTTGCCAGGTTCACCCACCCCGATCGCCGGGAACCACTGCAACGAGACGGCAAAGATGAGCAGTGCGTAGATGGAGACGACGAAATACGGAATCGCGATGAAGCTGACGGATGATATCGCGATCAGCTTGTCGGCGACGCTGTCGCGCCTGATTGCAGAAAAACACCCCAGTGGTAACCCCACCACAGCGGCCCAACCGATCGACGTCAGCACCAGCGCGACCGTGTGAGGCAGATGCCCCAGGACGATCCGCGAAACTGGCTGATTGCGCACGATATCCATGCCGAGATCGCCAGTCAGCACGTTCATGAAGAACGTGCCGACTTGAACGATAAAAGTCTCGTCCAGGCCCATACGGATGCGCAGTGCTTCTCGAATCTCCGGCGTGGCGCGCGGCCCAAGCAGAATACTGGCTGGATCCCCTGGAACGAGATGGATCATGGTGAAGAGCATCGTGACGGCCACTGCAACGATGGCAATGGCCAGTCCGATCCTCCTCACCAGGTAGAGCCACATGGCGCGGCTCCTCAGGCCCGCTCGAAATATTTGTAGAGCGCAAAGCCGTCTGGCCGGACGGCGGGCTTGATGAAGTCGCGATGCATGACCGCGTTCACCTCATGCGTGATGAATCGGTAGGCGCCGGACTCCTCGAGAATGTCCTGCATCTCGCGATACATGGCGTCGCGCTTTTCAGGATTGGTTTCCCGCACGGCCTGCTTGTGCAGTTCGTCGTAGTGGGCATCGCTGAAGCGCTCCCAATTCCACTCGCCGACTTGATCCGTAGTGAACCACTGCGTCGCGTAATAGGGATCGGCCAGAGACGAAAAGCGATTGAGAATCAGCTGCACGTCCTTCCACTGGTCACCTTCCGACTCCATGCCAATCGTCCAGAACACGCCTGAATCGAGGATATTGATGTTGCAGGTAATACCGACATCCTGGAGATTGGCCTGGATGATCTGGGCGATTGTGGTGAAGGTGGCGGTGTTCCGGACCGTTAGCGTCAGCTCGAGCCCCTCGGCGCCGGCCTCGGCGAGCAGCGTACGGGCCTTCTCCGGATCGCCTTCCATCGGAACCAAGGTCTTGTCACGATGGCCCGGCAGGCCTGGAGCGATGATGCCGGTAGCCGCCGGAGCGACCCCAAAATAGGCCGCCTCTATGATCAAGGGGACGTTGATCGCGTTCTGCACCGCCTGACGCACGCGTTTGTCCTTCAGCTTTTCGTGCTCCGTGTTCATGCCGACCCAGACATAGAACAACGCCGGGTAGTCGGCGATCTTTGAATCGGCCGGCGGGTTGTCCTTGTAGCGCTGCAGGGAGGCCGCGCTCGGCTGGGTATAATCGATGTCCCGCGCCTCGAACGCAATCTCTCCGGCCTGCGGATCAGCAATCGGATGCAGATGGATTTCTTGGAAGGCGGGCTCTTCGCCAGTCCATGCTTCGTTGCGTTCAAGGATCGTCACCTCATTGGCACGCCATTCCTTGAGCTTATAGGGCCCGCCGAAGGCCTTGGGCGGATCCATCGTGAATTTGCCGCCGCCAGCGGCTTCGACCGCTTTTTTGGAGACGATGTGGCCGACGCCGTATGGCAGCGCTACCGTCCATAGCGGCTGGAACGGCTCCTTTAGCACGACGACACCGGAAAGCTTGTCCTCCACCTCCACATGGCTGAGGGGACCCCAGTCGCCCGCGACGGGAGATTCCAATGCCGGGTCGATCACACGTTCGAACGAGAACTTCACGTCCTCGGCGGTGATCTCGCCGAAATCGCCGCTCCAGCGCATTCCATCCTTCAGCTTGAACCGAATGTGAGTGTCGTCGATTTGCTCGATCGCCTCGGCTGCCTCAAGCTGCCATTCCCACTTGTCGCTGTTCGGCTTGTAGCTGATGAGCTTCGGATAGATCAGCCCCATCACATCCACGTTGTAGGCATTTTCGTAGATGGCCGGGTCGAGACGGTTAATGTCGTTATAGAGCCTAGCGCGCAGGATACCGTCATCTGCGGCGAAGGCGCGGACCACGCCGCTGGGCATAGCCGTAGTGGCGCCGAAGACCAGCGACGACAGCATGAAGCCGCGTCGCGTCATCCACATGGACTTCCTGGATTGAATGTTGGTCATACTCTCCTCCCTTGCCGGATCCCGGCGATGTTGACCGTAAACTAGACCCCCTGGCGGGGGATCGCGCGCTCCCATCGATTGCGATAGACTTCCTTCTCGTTCTCAAACGTCACCAGTTCGGCCTCGAGGTAGAAGGTGGTCGCATCCGAACGGATCGCGTGACTTGACTCCGTACGCACGCGCCATCCCTCACGCCCGGTTTCAGTCACCCAATCCGTCGACATTTCGGCCGACAACGGATTGTCGCGACGGATGGAATAGCGCTCGCGGCAGACCGAACGGAATTCGATCCCGTGAGCGGGTAGGCGCTTCAGCCCGGTATCGTCGGTACTTTCGATCGTAACCTCGCCGGTCAGTTGGTCGTGGCAGACACGACGCTCGGTGACCGGATCGCGCAGGAACTCGACATTGCCGATAGGCGGCAGTGGCGTCGGCGCGATCTCTACCGCCGGCTGCCCCCGATCCTTGCGCACAGGCAGGTCGATCCGGCTGCCTGCGGCCTCGACGGTGAGCGTCACCGGTTCCGGAGAGGGCCAGATCATTGGCCAATAGGTCGTGGAAATCGAAACCCTCAACCGGTGGCCTGCCGGCACCTTGTAGGCGATGTCATCCAAGGCGACGCGGGTAGTGAAGGCGCGGTTCGGCTCAAGCGGTTTCCAGCTTTGGTGGTCGTCGGAATGAGTGAGATTCAGCACGCCGACGCTGATGCGATGCGAAGCGCCGTCGGGAGCAACATGCGACAGGCGGACCGCGATGTTGGCCTGTGGCCGATCCACTGAAACCGTAAGGTTTACCGCCGGCGCGCCGAGCAAAACGAGCGGCTCTTCCAGCGGCTTTCCATCGAAGACGATCGAGCCCGCATCGTCCGGACGCTGGTCAACTGCAAGGTCGGGCCGGCCGACCTTGGGATAATAGCGTCCGCCCGTCAGGCCGACGGTCTGAGGCGAGCGCGCCACACGCGCTCCCTGACTTCCAGTTGCCTCGGCAAGTCGACCGTCTCCAGTGAAGAAGAGCGTCTGCTCTTCGACATTCGGCGACGGCCAAGACGGTTCGCTCACCCAGAACCCCTGCCGCTCATCGTTGCCTTCGCCGGTATCTGGCCCGTCCAGCACATATGCCCTCAAAGCGGGAAGTTCGATTTCACTCTTTTGCGCCAGCCAATGGTCCCACCAGCGTGCCATCTCGGCGATGAAGTCCATCGCCGGCCCGGGCACGCCTGCATTCGGATATTTGTGCCCCCACGGGCCGATCAGCCCGTAGGCAGGACTCTTCAAGCCGGCAAGCAGGCGCGGGATCGCGTTTGTGTAGGCATCGGCCCAGCCGCCGACAGCGAGAACCGGGATCGCGATCGCATCGAAGTCCTCACAGACCGAGCCGTGGCACCAGAATTCGTCCCGCTGCTGGTGCTCCAGCCAGTTGGCGGCGAGGAACGGCATGTTCTGCAGCCGTTCGAGCCACATTTCCCGCCAGCGCTCGCCGACCAGCAGCGGATCCGGCGGCCGCGACGAGTAGGCCATCATCGTCGCCGACCAGCCGAGATTGTCATTCAGCAGGCAGCCGCCGCGATAATGGATGTCGTCGGCGTAGCGGTCGTCGGTCGAACAGACTGTGATAATAGCCTTGAGCGCCGGCGGCCGAAGCGCCGCGATCTGCAAACCGTTGAAACCACCCCAGGAAATTCCGACCATGCCGACCCTGCCGTTGCACCAGGGTTGCCGCGCGATCCATTCAATCGCCTCGACACCATCGGAAAGTTCCTGCGGCAGATATTCATCGAGCATCAGCCCTTCGGATTCGCCGTTTCCGCGGATGTCGATGCGGACATACGCATAGCCGCGCGCGGCCATCTGTGGATGCATGCTCTCGTCCCGCAAGGCTGTATGATCGCGCTTCCGGTACGGGATATATTCGATAATCGCGGGCACGGGACTATTCGCGGCATCCACCGGCATCCACATCCGTGCCGCGAGGTGGCAGCCGTCGGCAAGCGGTATCCAGAAATTCTCTATTTCGGTCGTCTGCCTGAGCGGCGCTGCGTGCACGTTCATCTGGATTTCTGGTCCTCGCCTGGACTTTCAGGAAAGCAGTTGATCCCAGCGATCATGAATGGGCAATTTCGCGTCTTGTCACTCTTTTTAGCCAATTGAAGCTGTGATAGCGTCAAGTCGCTTACACTATTCTTGGGAGCGGTTGCGGTGGAGGACGGAAATTTCGCGCGAAACCTCGAGCTTTTGTGCAGCTATTACAGCTCTGTGTCCGAGGTATGTCGCCGGCTTGGCATCAACCGCCAGCAATTCAATAAATACCTTGCCGGGCGGGCGATGCCGTCGCGTCACAACCTGCGGCGCATCTGCGACTTCTTTAGCGTGGAGGAGGCGGAAATCCTTCTGCCGAGCCGGCGGTTTGCCGACATCATCGAACTGCGTCCGCAGCGTCGGAGAACGACGGCCGACCACGCGACACACATCGATCATCTTGAAGCCTTGCGTCAGATAGGAGGCAACAAGCTCGACGCCTATCTCGGCTACTACTACCGTTATTTCTACTCCTACGGATTTCCGGGAATGATCGTAAAGTCGCTGTTCGGTCTCTTCCGTAAGGGCGACATCTACTACTCCAAGAACTTAGGCATCCTCTCTGAGAAGCCTACGGAGCGGCGCCATGCGATCCGCTTCAAATATCTCGGCCTGCCGCTTCTCGTGAACGACCGAATCTTCCTTTTGGAATATGAATCGGTATTGCGCGACATCGTTTCGGAGACGATCCTCTATCCCGCCTACCGCCGCATCGACCTATTACTTGGCGTCCAATGCACTCTCGCAGGGCGACGCAGCCGCGAGCCCGCTGCCGGAAAGGTGGTGTTCGAGTTCCTCGGGCGAGACATTCAAATCCGACGCGCATTGCGAAGCTGTGGACTTTTTAGGCACGATGGTGACGAGGTGGCTCCGGCTATCAAGGCTCGCCTTGATAATCACATCGCTGACGATGCATTCGTTCTCCTGGTCTCGGAAAGCTGAATCACTGCCGGGCGAGCAGAACCACTCTTCTTATGTGGTCCTGCTTCAGCTAAGCAAATTCGGTTGACCGGCACGATCTGGAGGTGTGTACGATCAATGTCGGAGAACTGAGCAGTAGCGGCCATTGTTATCCGGAGGACCGAACGGCTTCTCCTGGCGCGACCACGACCTACGGCATGGTCACCGCAATGTCCGTTTTCCGGCAATGGTAATGCTGAGTTCAACGGCCGAGATGGGGGCGCGTTGCGGACAGTGGCGATCGGGGCCGACAGCGGACTAGCAGGCTGTGATTGTCAGAAGCTGATCTTCAGGCTTCGTGGTCGGTGTCGAGGCAGCCAGATCCAACCGCGGCATTCACAGAGCGCGCCGACAAGAGCGGTTTCTCGCGCGGCCCCGGCTGTCCCTTCGCTCCTCGACCATCCTGTAACCGCTGAGGCTATCCTCATACAAGTTTCTGCATCCCGGAACCCTGGTGTATATTTGTCCGGGAGATGCCACAGAACCTGCGTGAAACCCTTAGGGCTGCGAAGGACGCCTACAGCGAAGGCGCCTGGGCGGACGCGACCGAATTGTTTCTGACCGCGGATGCGGAGTCGGAGCTCGGGGCCGACGATCTTGAGGCGCTGGTCTGGGCCGCGGGGATTTCGGCCCAGGATCGCGTCATGCTCGACGGGCTGGAGCGGCTCTACGGGCATTACGCCGCCGACGAGAACCATGTGGAATGCGCGCGCACAGCATTTTGGAGCGGATTGCGGAACATGCTGATCGGAGAGGTCGGACTGGGATCCGGCTGGCTCCAGCGCGCCGCGAAACATGCCGAACAGACCGCGCCTGATTGCGTGCAACGCGGCTATCTGCTCCTGCCTCAAATCTACATGCAACGGGGAAAAGGCGACTACGAAGCGGCGATCGAACTTGCCGACAAGGCAATCGCCATCGGAGAAAATGGAGAAGACCCGGACCTGATCGCCTTGGCCGGCAGCCTGAAGGGCGGTATCCTTTTCCGGCTCGGGCGGATCGGCGAGGGTTATGTCCCTATCGACGAGGCGATGCTGCTGGCCAACAGCCGGCGGCTTTCGCCAGTGGTATGCGGCGTCGTCTATTGCGAGATCGTCGCCTCCTGCTGCCGTGTTCTTGAAATGGTCCGCGCGCGCGAATGGACTGCGATCCTCACCGAATGGTGCCGGCGCAATCCCCAGGCCAAGGCGTTCAACGGTGTCTGCAAGGTGCACCGGGCCGAGGTGCTGCAGCTCGAAGGCAACTGGAGCGAAGCCTTCGCGGAGGCCGAGCGCGCGGGCAATGGCCTGAGTGGCACGACCGAGCACACCGCCATGGCCAACGCCGCCTACCGGCGCGGCGAAATCCTGCGCCTGCGCGGTGAGTTCGACAAATCCGATGCCGAGTATCGTCTGGCTGGAGAAATCGGGGTGGACCCGCAGCCCGGACTGGCGCTGCTGCGCCTCGCACAGGGCCGGCGCGAGGAGGCGCTTGCCGGGATTCGGCGCGCTTTGGAAACGGCCGGCGACATGCCCCGGAAGGCTGCACTGCTGCCTGCGGGCATCGAGATATTCATCGCCTGCGGCGCTCTGGACGAGGCCGAACGGCTTTGCGGTGAAGTGTCGGACATCGCGGAGCGCTTCGGGACGGAAATCCTCGCCCGCGTGGCCGATCAGGGACACGCCTCGCTGGCGCTGGCGCGCGGCCAGTTCGGCGACGCCGTGCCTGCGCTCACCCGTGCCCGGCGCTACTGGTCGGAATTCGGCGCGCCCTATCTCGTTGCGCGCCTGCGCGTCGACATCGCGCGCGCATGTGCGGAGTTCGGCGACGTCGAAAGTGCCGAAAGGGAGTTCGACGCTGCCGAGAAAATCTTCGAGGATCTCGGCGCGGCACCCGACCTGGCGCGAATACCCAAGTTGCGGGCCGGGTTGAAGGCGGCGAGAGCGGACAATCTGACGGCGCGCGAACGGCAGGTGCTGGCGCTGGTCGCCGACGGCGGCACCAACCGCGAGATCGCGGACGAACTCAAACTCAGCCCCAAGACAGTCAATCGCCACCTCGAGAACATTTTCGGCAAGCTCGGGGTTTCCTCGCGCGCGGCCGCTGTCGCGAAGGGCCTGCAGTCAGGGTCGATCGACTCGCGCCGGAATGGGTAGAACGCCCCATTCGATATAAATGCGTCGTGGGTCATCCTCACGATGAAAGGCCGCCGGTCGAAGACCTAAGCTCGTCTCCACAACGACGACAGGAGAAGAGCCATGGCTAGCACACGCACGACCGACAGCGCCCACATCGAACGCCATCCGGCGGACCTGGTAGAGACGGGCAACCTGCTCAGAACTCAACCCGACACGTTTCCGGCGGCATCGTCCCGGGAAACGGCCGAATCCAGACCCGAGCGTCACGATGTCGTGGTGATCGGCGCCGGCCAGGCGGGATTATCCGTCGGTTACCACCTTAAGCGGAAACGCATCGATCACGTCATCCTTGAGGGTGCGCCCCGCGTTGGCGACGTCTGGCGCAATCGCTGGGACTCGCTGCGCCTCTTCACCCCGGCGAAGTTCGACTCGCTCGACGGCTATCGCTTCCCGGCGCACAAGGACACCTTCCCCACCAAGGACGAGATGGCGGACTACCTCGAAGCATATGCCGTGAAGTTCGACCTGCCGGTGCGGGTGAACGAGCCGGTCGAGCGGCTGTACAAGGCGAACGGCCGCTTCCGCCTGGAAACCACGGACCGCGTCTATGAGGCGGACCGCGTGGTTGTCGCGGCGGCAAGCTATCAGAAGCCGCGCCTGCCGGCCTTCGCCAACGATTTGGACGAGCAGGTTTTCCAGATGCACTCGCACGAATACAGGAACTCTGCCCAGGTTCCGGACGGACCGGTGCTGCTGGTCGGTGCCGGCAATTCGGGCGCCGAGATCGCAATGGACCTGGCCAGAACGCACCAGGTGTATCTGTCAGGGCGCAACGTCGGGCACATTCCGTTCGACATCGCCGGCTTCATGGGGCGCAAGCTCCTGGTTCGCCTGGTCATTCGCGGCATTTTTCACCGCGTCCTCACCATGCGCACACCCATGGGACGCAAGTTCCGTTCGAAGATGCACGGGCACGGCATGCCGCTGATCCGGACACGTCCGGGCCAGATCGAGCGCGCCGGCGTGCGGCGCATCGGCAAGATCACCGCAATCAGGGACGGCAAGGCGGTCTCCGACGACGGCAAGGCCGTGCCTTTCGAGAGCGTGATCTGGTGCACCGGCTTCCACTCCGGCTTCGACTGGATCGACCTGCCGGTCCTGGACGACCACGGCGAGCCGCGCCAGCGGTTCGGCAAGGCGACCGACATGGACGGGCTCTACTTCGCCGGGCTTCATTTCCAGTACGCGGTGTCCTCCACGATGGTCGCCGGCGTCGGCCGCGATGCTGAGCGCGTTGCGGGCTGGATCGCCGCCGCAAGGAAGGGTTGACGTCGGCGCGACCGGCGTCCCGCTGAAACAAGCGCGGAAGATGGCATCTTTGATCGCGCGGTAGCACCGCAGCCCCGGTCACCGCCTCGGAAGGAAGACTGTGCATTGTGCCCGAGCACCCTGGGTCCGGCTGACTGCCGCGATGCTGATTGCGAGCGCCCGTTCGGCGCGGCAGTGCACAAGCCGCGGCTCAGCAACTGACAAACGACCGCTTTGGGGATCGTCAGGCACTTGCCGGAATGACCGATATGGGGGCGCGAAGCGGACGCTGTGAGCAATAATGTAGCCCGATTGACGCTTTGGATCGGGAGCTGATCGATTTTGACGAGTGTCTCTTCCGCTTGGACTATTTTGGTGTCAACAGACTGGCGGGGGAGGGGGACGACGGTTATATCTGGCACGGGCATCTGAAAGGTGCATTGGAGCAGAAATATTGTCAGGACGAGTGCGCGCGGATACGAATTATTCACGGCTGTGGTTTGCCGTCGCCCCGATGATGGACTGGACGGACCGGCATTGCCGGTTCTTTCATCGCCAGCTTACGCGGCGGGCGCTGCTTTATACCGAGATGGTGGTTGCGGATGCGGTGATCCATGGGGACCGGGGGCGGGTCCTGGGATTTGATGCCTGCGAGCATCCGGTTGCGGTGCAGCTTGGGGGAAGCGACGCGGCCAAGCTGGCGGAGGCGGCGCGGGTGGCCGCCGATTTCGGCTATGACGAGATCAATCTGAATGTCGGCTGTCCGTCCGACCGGGTGCAGTCCGGGACTTTCGGCGCATGCCTAATGAAGGAGCCGGAAACGGTGGCGCGCGGCGTTGCGGCCATGAAACGGGCGGTCGAGGTGCCCGTCACCGTCAAATGCCGGCTGGGCGTGGACGATCAGGATCCCGAGGTCGCGCTCGACCGTCTGGCGGATATGGCATTCGAAGCGGGCGCGGACGCCCTTTGGGTGCATGCCCGCAAGGCCTGGCTGGAAGGGCTGAGCCCGCGCGAGAACCGCGACATTCCACCGCTCGACTATGATCGGGTCTACCGGCTGAAGCAGCGGCTGAGCGGGCGCTTCATCGGCGTCAACGGCGGTATCGGGAGCATCGAAGACGCGCTCACGCATCTCAAAAAGGCCGACGGCGCGATGATCGGCCGCGCCGCCTATCATATGCCGGCAATCCTGGCCGCGGCGGACGCAGAGGTGTATCGCGATGCGGGTCCATCCGTCGATCTTGGTGACGTCATCCGGACAATGGCCCTTTATGCCGGAAGGCATATAGCGGCCGGCGGCAGGCTTTCCCATGTCACCAGGCACATGACCGGGCTGTTCCACGGCCTGCCGGGCGCGCGGCGCTATCGCCAGATACTGTCGACGGAGGCAACGCGTCCGAATGCCGGCCCCGAGGTTCTCGTCAAGGCTTTCGCCGCGGTCGAGGACGCCGTGTCGCAGCAGGCGGCATAGGACAGGGCGGCGGCAGTCCTTGCCGGTGTTTTCCTCATCTATCGGTCGGCGGCCGTTTCCCCTTGCGCGGAAAATACTATAGCCACTGGCGCTGAACAGGACGGGGAATTGCCGGCATGGATGTGCCCGCGGGCGAAATAGTCACCTTTGCCTTGGCAATCGCCTCGGCGGGCGTCGTGGCCGGCCTTTTGGCCGGCTTGTTCGGCATCGGCGGCGGCGCGGTGCTGGTACCGGTGTTCTACCAGGTATTCGGCTTGCTCGGCGTCGACGAAGCCGTGGCGATGCATCTGTCGGTGGGCTCGTCCCTCGCAATCATCGTGCCGACCTCGCTGCGTTCCTGCCGGGCCCATTTCCTGCGTGGCGCGGTGGATATGGCGCTCCTTCGCAGCTTCGTCTTCGCCGTTCCGGCGGGCGTCGTCGCGGCATCACTGGTGACAGCAGTGATCTCCGACGCAGGCTTGCGTGCGATCTTCGCAGCGATCATCTTCCTCATCGGCATCAAGCTGATCTTCAACCGCACGGGCTGGACAATCGCAAATGAGTTGCCAGGCAACCCCGTGCGTTCCATCGTCGGCTTCGTCATCGGGTTCCTGTCGACGCTGATCGGCATCGGCGGCGGCATCCTGAACAATACCTTCATGACACTGTTCGGCCGGCCCATGCACCAGGCGGTGGCAACGTCGTCGGGCGTCGGCGTGCTGATCTCCATTCCTGGATTTCTCGGCTATGTCTGGGCCGGATGGGGCGCCCCGCAATTGCCGCCGGGCTCGACCGGATTCGTCAACTGGATCGCGGTGGCGCTGGTCATTCCGATAACGCTGGCCGTCGCGCCGCTGGGCGTGCGGATCGCCCACGCGCTGGACAAGCGTCATCTGGAGATCAGCTTCGGCCTGTTCGCGGTTTTCGTCGCCGGCCGCTTCTTCTGGAGCCTGATCTAGGGTCAGGAAAAGTGGACGCCGGTTTTCGGTCCGGAACTGCGTGAAATCAAACGGTCAGATCAGTTCAGCGCTTCTGTGAGACGATGGGCTGATCTGGTGCTCAGAGCCCGACCCATGCCGCAAGGTCGAGGCGGTATGCATACAAAACGCTCAGGATCAGGATGAGCAGCGCCCAGAAGGCGAGGTCTCTCAGCATGTTGCCGCGCCGGTAGTAATGGCCGGCGAGGCCGACGATCAGCACCGAGACCCACAGGCTGAGATAGAGCAGCGAGGCGAAGATGTCGTTCTGCAGGCCGAAGACGCGGCCGCCGTCGTGATTGACAATCAGCAGGGCAAGGCCGATGCCGAGGATGGCGAGCGCAATCCACAATATCTGCATCTTTCACCCTTCGTTCTCCTCCCGCAACCGCGCCATGCGGCGTCTGCGGGTTTCGCGGCGCGGCTTGCGCTCGACCGTTTCCAGCCTTGCCGGCAGATCAGCCATGACGCCGCGCCTTTGGGCCGGGTTCATGGCCGTCCACGAGGCGATCTCCTCGCGCGTGCGGCCGCAGCCGAAACAGTAGCCGGTCTTGGTATCGATGGAGCATACGAGGATGCAGGGCGATTCGATCATGTTGCCAGACTAGCAGCTTCTCATCAGAGGCATGTGGGCGACGTGGAGGATCAATGCAACCCCAACGGCCGGGAGCCATTGCCTTGCCGCGCCCCGGCCGCTATGCCCCTGGCGGATCCTGGAGAACTCCGCATGACTGCCACCGGCCTGCCTTTCGACGACATCCGCAATCTGCTGCGCGAACTGCCGCCGGTCGATGAAGATGCGGCCGGCCGTGTTCGCGCATCGTTGCGGACGGGAGGCGGAGAGGGTCGGCTGGGCCGGCTGCCCGATCTGGCCGCCTGGTACTCGGCAGCGACCGGCCGGGCGCCGGGACTTGTCGCCCGTCCCTCGGTTGCGCTTTTTGCCGGCACCCACGGCGTATCGGCAAGGCTTGGCATAGATCGTCCCGCCGCATCGCTGCTGGAGCTGGTGGAAGAGATCGCATCGGGGGCAGCGCCGGTGAGCCAGCTGTGCGGCGCCAACGATCTGGGCCTTGACGTCTTCGACCTGGCGCTCGAGGTGCCGGTGGGCGACATCACCATTGAGGCCGCTCTCGAAGAGCGGGATTGCGCTGCGACCATCGCTTTTGGAATGGAGGCCGTGGCCAGCGGGGCCGATCTTCTGTGCCTCGGCACGGTGGGCGCCCAGGCGGATGTTTCGGCGCTGGCGCTGCTTCGGGCGCTCCGAACGGGGGCGGACGGCGCTGCGGAAGCCGCGCCTGAGGAGACGGCGCTTGCCGAAGAGGCGCTGGCGGCTCATGCCGGCTATCTGGGGGAGCCGCTCGAAGCGTTGCGCAGGCTCGGCGGCCGCGAGATCTCGGCGCTGGCGGGCGCGATACTCGCAGCCCGCACGCAAAAGGTGGCCGTGGTGCTGGACGGTCTGCCGGCGCTCGCGGCGGCCGCGGTTCTTCGTGGTCTCAATCCGGCGGCGCTCGATCATTGCCTGCTTGCCGATAGTGGCTTCTCGAACGAGGGCGGGTTCGAGGCCCTCCTGCCTCCGCCCGTGTGCCATTCGGGCACGCGGGATCCGGCGGGCCTGGTGCTGGCGGCCGGCATGATCAAGTCGGCATGCAAGGTCGCTAGCGGGGCCGCCGAGGTGGCGCAGAGGCAGACCGCCGCCTCCTGATGCGGCTTTTCAAGCGCGAACGCGCCTCGGCACTGCCGGCTGCTGTTGCTGACGCGGCATCGCCGGAAGCTCTTCCATGACCCGCGAGGCAGGAAATGCGACGATTGCCTCGGTACCCTCGCGCAGCTTCGATTTGAGATCGAACTGGCCGCCGTGAAGACTGGTCAGCCCCTGCACGATCGGCAGGCCGAGGCCGGTCCCCTGTTCGGCGCTCTTGATCGCGATCGATCCCTGGCCGAAGGCGGCAAGCACGACCGGTATCTCGTCTTGCGGAATGCCGGGTCCGTTGTCGCGAACCGCCAGATATTGCCCGCCGCCGACGGTCCAGCCGACGCGCACGCGGATTTCGCCGCCGCTGGGCGTGAACTTGACCGCGTTGGAGAGCAGGTTGAGCATGATCTGCCTTATAGCGCGTTCGTCGGCCACCATTGGCGGCAGGGCAGGCTCGATCTGCTGAACGAGGCGGATGCCCTTGGCGTGCAGCTTGAGCTCAACCATGCGGCAGCTTTCCTGCACAATAGCAGCGAGCAGGATCGGCTCCTCGTTGAGCTGATAGCGCCCCGCCTCGATCCGGGAAAGGTCGAGGATCTCGTTAATCAGGTCCAGCAGGTGCTGGCCCGACTCGTGCACGTCATTGGCATATTCGCGGTAGGTATCGTTCTGGATCGGTCCCAGAACTTCCTTGGCCATGACCTCCGAGAATCCGAGGATAGCGTTGAGCGGCGTGCGCAGTTCGTGGCTCATCGAGGCCAGGAAGCGGGATTTGGCCAGGTTGGCCTCCTCGGCGCGCCGCCGCGCCTCATCCGACATCGCCTTGGCGGTTTCCAATTCGGCGATAAGGCTGTCTTTTTCGCTGCGAAACGACAAGAGCGTGACGGCGGCCTGGTTGCGGTGATGGGAGACATAGGCAAAGAACGGCAGCGAGATCGTCAGCAGTCCCGCCATGATGGTTTGTATGGAAAGGGTCGGGCCGGCGAAGAGCCAGACGAACACTCCCACCGGCAGGGCGAAGGCGACGATGACGGCGCCGCGGAGGGAGGCGGCGATGAGCGCGGTCGCGGCTATCGCCATGAGCAGGACGATTGCAAGGATCAGCGGCATCTGGTCGACGCTCCAGGAGGAGCGGCCGAGCGAAACGAGCCAGGCCCAGCCGATGCCGCTTACGAAATAGAGGATGAGCAGAAGGCGCTGGGTAGCGGGCGCGTCGATGTCGGAAACCTGGGCCCGGTCCGTGCGGCGCGCCAGAAGGTAGAGGCCGGCATAGCTGCAGGCGGTCGGCAGCGCCCAGCCGGCAAGGGCGAAATCCATGCCGACCGAGAGGCCTACTGCGGCTATCAGCAGCGCCATGGCCAGCACGGCCGGCCCGCTGTTGATAATGGCGCGGGCGTGGATCTTGAGCATCTCGCGCTCGAAATCCGGGCTGCCTATGCGCTGGGAAAGACGGTCGCGCGTTTTGCGCACCGCGCGCGCCACCTCGCTGTTGCGATGCGGCTTTCTACGGTCCACAATGAATTTGTCCGCTGTATGGTTGCTGCCGGGCCCCATAGGCTGCTTCAATTTCCCGCCTTGTTGCCGGCAGGGTAACTTTTAATGATTAAGAGACCCTTCACCGTATGAGTGTGCGCCGGAGCGCAAGGCGTCGCAGAAGGCGAAGCGGATGGCGGCGCTATGGCGATTGGCTTGTGGCCCTCGCCTTGCTGGCGGCCGTCGCGTTCGTCTCGGCGCGGCTCGAGCGGATCGCGACGCGGGAATATTCGGGACCGGTGCGGGTCATGGATGGCGACAGCCTGAGAGTTTCGGCGGAAAACATCCGGCTACGCGGCATCGATGCGCCGGAACTCGATCAGCAATGCTCGCTCGATGGAAGGTCCTATGCCTGCGGACGTAGCGCCCGGGCGGCTCTGAGCGAACTCGTGCAGGGTCGCCGCGTCATCTGCGAGGGGTGGGAGTTCGACCGATATGATCGGCTTCTGGCGCGATGCACGACGGAGGCAGGCGACCTGGCGCAAAGGATGGTGGAATCGGGATGGGCAATCTCCTACGGTGATTTCCGTGCCGAGGAAGCGCGGGCACGGGCTCTCCGCCGGGGTCTGTGGGCCGGCTCCTTCGACGAGCCGAGGGAGTGGCGGGCGCTCGACCGGGATGGGGTGAACGAACAACCCCACGACTGGTTCGGCCGGATCGCCGGTTTCCTGCGGCAATTGCTCGGATACGGCCGGTCCGCGGACACGGCAGATACGAAGGGGGACCGATGAAGCTTTACGATGGAGGCAGGGCGCCCAATCCGCGCAGGGTGCGCATCTTCTTGCACGAGAAGGGCATCGTCGTGCCCACGGTGCCGGTCGACATGGGCGCGCTGGAGCACAAGGGGCCGCAGATCAGCGCGCTCAATCCCATGCGGCGGCTGCCGGTGCTGGAACTCGACGATGGCACCTGCCTCACCGAGACCGTCGCCATCTGCCGCTATTTCGAGGAACTCAACCCGCAGCCTCCGCTGTTCGGAGAGGGGGCGCTCGGGCGGGCGAGGGTGGAGATGTGGCAAAGACGGGTCGAACTCCATCTCTTCATGCCGGTCGCCGCCGCATTCCGTCATCTGCACCCTGCGATGAAGGAATGGGAGGTGCCTCAGGTGCCCGAATGGGGCGAGGCGAACAAGCCGAAGGCAAGGGAGTTCCTGAAATTTCTCGACGAGGAGCTCGCCGGCAGGCAGTTCGTCGCCGGGGACCGCTACACGATCGCCGACATCACCGCGCTGGTGAGCGTGGATTTCATGAAACCGGCCCGTATTGATATTCCGGATGGGCTCGACCATCTGATGCGCTGGTATCACACAGTGGCGGGCCGTCCGAGCGCGAAGGCGTGAACGGCCCTACTTGACGGCACATGAGCGGTAATCTGGACGATCTGCTGGAGGCAATACGAGCCTGCCGGTATTGCAAAGACAACGCGCAGGGCAAAAGCCTGCCGCACGAGCCGCGGCCCGTGGTCGTCGGCTCGCGCACGGCGCGTGTCCTGATTGCCGGGCAGGCGCCCGGCACACGCGTTCACGCATCGGGCATCCCCTTCGACGACCGCTCGGGCGATCGGCTTCGCGACTGGCTGGGGGTGGGGCGCGAGACGTTCTACGATCCGGATATATTTGCGTTTGCGCCGATGGGCTTCTGCTTCCCCGGGCATGACTCCAAGGGCGGCGACCTGCCGCCAAGGCGGGAGTGCGCACCGCTGTGGCGCAGCCGGCTGATGGCCGCAATGCCGCAAGTCGATCTGGTTCTGACCATCGGCCAATACGCCCAGGCCTGGCATCTGGGCGATCTCAGGCGCAAGACGCTGACCGACACGGTGCGGGACTGGCGCGGGATCTATGAGCGTTCGAGCAAGCCGAAGGTCCTGCCGCTGCCTCATCCTTCATGGCGAAATACCGGATGGCTGAAAAAGAATCCGTGGTTCGAGACGGAACTGCTGCCGGTCCTGCGCGCGGACATCGCTCGGCGGATTTAACGGAGCGGTTCAGCGGCCTTCAACTGCCGTCAAGAATATTTTTCTTGCAAACACCTTATGTCGGCCTCATTTTGGAATTTCATTCTAAGGAGTCTTAAGCATGGACCGTCTCGACCGCAAAATCTTGCGCCTGCTCCAGGAAAACGCAACGCTGGCGGTGGCCGACATCGCCAAAAAGGTCGGCCTGTCGACGACGCCGTGCTGGCGGCGCATCCAGAAGCTGGAGGAGGAGGGTGTCATCCGCCGCCGCGTCGCGGTGCTGGATCCGGTCAAGGTCAATGCGCGGGTGACCGTTTTCGTCTCGATCCGGACCAATGCGCACAGCCACGAATGGCTCAAGCGCTTCGCGGAGGTGATCAAGGAGTTTCCCGAAGTGGTGGAGTTCTACCGCATGAGCGGCGATGTCGACTATCTGCTGCGCGTGGTGGTGCCGGATATCGCCGCCTATGACGCGTTCTACAAGCGATTGATCTCCAAGATCGAGATAAGGGACGTGTCCTCGACATTTGCGATGGAGCAGATCAAATACACGACGGAACTGCCGCTCGACTATCTGGTGCTGGACAAGGAGCCCGCCGGGTCTGCCGCTTGAGTGCCCGCCGGATGCGGATTGTCGATGAAAGACCAGGGCGAGCGGCCTTCTGCCCGCGATGGCGTGGCGTCTGAGATCGCGGCGGGCGCGACCTGTGCCAGGCGGATCGTGTAGCCCGATTCCACCACGGCGGGGCCATCGAGGATGAAGAGTTGCGTCTTCTCCAGCCCCGGCGTCAGCCTGCCGGTCACCGACACCGGCTCGTAGTTCATCGAGAGCCGATAGGGCCTTTCAGGCACCACGCGCACGATCTGGGCCGGCGGCGGTTGGGTCATATGGCTGCAGGCGCCGCGGCGGGGCACCAGCATGAACGAATAGACCAGTTCGCCCTCGCGGTCGGCCGGCAGCAGATAGCCGGAGAGCTCGACCGTCTTTCCGCCAAGTTCTGTGGCGAGGGCAGGGGGTGTTGCGGTAGATGCAGGGCTCATCTTCCTCCAGCCCGGGGAGCCACCGGCAGGCAACAGGTCGCTCCAGCCAACCCGCAGGCTTTCGGCAGCTACTCCAGAAGCCGGGAGGAGCGTGGCCAGTATGGCGGCCGACAACCAAATGGGCATGTTCATTTGCCGCTCTCCGCGTTTCCTGCTTTCCGAGTAGAATTCCGGTTTGCAGCCAGGTCAAGCCGAACTTCCGCTTCGGGCGGTTGCTCCTGCGGATCTGTCGAGACGCATGACGTGGCGGCGCGACCCCGCCATGCCCGTCTCGCGGAAGCCGCGCGCGGCAAACATGTCTCGAAAGCCCATGAACCGGTAGCTCGGCGATCCTGGATCCACCGGGTAGGCCTCGACCGTTGTTGCGCCCGAGGCGAAAGCGTGTTCCACCGCCGCCTCGAGGAGGGCGGACGCAATCTTCTTCCGGCGCTGGGCACTTCGGACGAAGAAGCAGACAATGGACCATACCCCTTCCTCGGCCTCGTCCTGTTGCGGCGAGAGCTTGCGCAGGCTGTTGCGCGGGGCGACGGAGCACCAGCCGACCGGCTCATCCTCCGAATAGGCCAGCATCCCCACCGGTGTGCCGTTGCGGACAAGCGACTCCATCGCCCGTTTTCTGTCGGCGTTGGTGGCAGACTGCCGCTCCGGCATGTGCCGCCATGCCATGCACCAGCAATATTTCGGCGCACCGGGTGTTTCGAACAGCGCCTCGAAATCGGTCCACGTCCTGGCAGTGACCGGGGCAAAACGAAGGGCGGTCACAGGCTTCTTCCTCGATCCTCGCTATCTCTCCAGCCTCGCCAGCAGCGAAGACGTGTCCCAGCGTTTGCCGCCCATCTCCTGCACTTCCTTGTAAAACTGGTCTACGAGCGCGGCGACCGGCAGCTTGGCGCCGTTGTTGTTGGCTTCGGTCAGGCAGATGCCGAGATCCTTGCGCATCCAGTCGACGGCAAAACCGAAATCGTACTCGCCCTTGTTCATGGTCTTGTAGCGGTTTTCCATCTGCCAGGAGCCGGCCGCACCCTTCGAGATGACCTCGATTACGTTTTCGATGTCGAGGCCCGCTTTCTTGCCGAAATGAATTCCTTCGGCCAGGCCCTGCACCAGCCCGGCAATGCAAATCTGGTTGATCATCTTGGTAAGCTGTCCGGCACCGGCGGGCCCCATGAGGCCGACCATACGGGCATAGGCTTCGATCACCGGCTTTGCCCTGTCGAAAACGGCCCGGTCGCCGCCGCACATGACCGTCAGGACGCCATTCTCCGCGCCGGCCTGGCCGCCTGAGACCGGGGCGTCAATGAAGCCGAAATCCTTCCGCGCCGCGGCATCGGCCAGTTCGCGCGCAATATCGGCAGAGGCGGTCGTATTGTCGATGAACACCGCACCGGGCTTGATGGCGCCGAAGGCGCCGTCGCCGCCGAGCGTCACCGAGCGCAAATCGTCGTCATTGCCGACGCAAGAGAACACGAAATCCTTGCCGTCGGCCGCCTCGGCCGGCGTGGGAGCGGAGGCGCCGCCATGTTCGGCCACCCACTTTTCGGCCTTGGCCTGCGTGCGATTATAGACCGTGACTTCATGGCCGCCGCGGTTCTTCAAATGCGCGGCCATGGGGTATCCCATGACCCCCAGTCCGATGAATGCTACCTTCGCCATGGCGCTACCTCCTCGTTCGACATGCACGGGCCGATCATGATACGCAGCATCGCGATCCAGCCCATCATTATGCTTTTGCGTGATCTTTCGCGTCGGATCACGCCATGAAGATCAGCGGATCAGGTGGCGTGTCAAGCGCCGTTCGATCCGGTCTATGCCCCTGCGCAGCATCTCGACGATGGTCAGATAGATGAGCGCAGCCCAGATATAGGTCTGGAAATCGAAGGTGCGCGCATAGGCGCGGCGCGTTTCGCCCATCAGGTCATAGACGGTGATGATGGCGACGATCGCCGAGCCCTTGATCATGAGCACGATCTCGTTGCCATAGGGGCGCAGGGCGACCAGCAGTGCCTGGGGGACTATGATCATGCGTATGGTCTGGAGGCGCGAAAGGCCGAGCGCGGAGGCCGCTTCCCACTGCCCCCGTCCGACGCTCTGGATGGCGCCGCGCAGGATTTCGGCCTGGTAGGCGGCCGTGTTCAGCGCAAAGGCGAAGACGGCGCAGTTCCATGCGTCGCGGAAGAACCCCCACAGTCCCACGGCCTGCAATTCCTCGCGAAACGAGCCAAGGCCGTAATAGACGAGGAAGGTTTGAGCCAGGAGCGGCGTGCCGCGAAAGAAATAGACATAGCCGTAAGCGAGTGCCGCAATCAGCCGGTTCCGGGAGTTGCGCCCGAGCGCGATCGGCACCGAAAGCAGGGCCCCCGCTAAAACCGATAGCGTGACCAGCTTGATCGTTACCCAAAGGCCCGAGGCGTATCGCGGCAGGTAGCGCTGGAAAAGCTCGGGGTTCCACGACGAGATCAGGAAAAGCACGATGCCGAGGCCGAGGACCGCCCATAGGGAGATCAACGCGATGCCGAGCGCGCGAGCGCGCGTCATCCTTCGCGCCGGCGGCGGCGGCGGCGAATCCTCGGTTACGACGGCTGGGCGCACGGCGCTCATCGCGGCGCCCCGCCGGCCGAAACCCTGCGCTCGATCGCCGAAAGGACGATGGAGGACAGCATCGCCAGCACGAGATAGAGCAGACAGGCAATGCCGAAGAACAGGAACGCCTCCTTGGTCACGCGGGATGCGATGCCTGTCTGCCGCAATATATCGGAAAGTCCGATTACCGATACGAGCGCGGTCTCCTTCAAAAGGATGAGCCAGAGATTGGAGAGGCCCGGCAGTGCGACGCGGATAAGCTGGGGCAGGATGACGAAACGCATGGTAAGCCAGCGCGACAGGCCGATGGCATAGGCCCCTTCATATTGTCCCGCCGGTATGGCGCGGAAGGCGGACAGGAAGACCTCGCTCGCATAGGAAGAGAACACCGCGCCCAGTGCCACCATTCCGGCGACAAAGGCGTTGATCTCGATGCCGCCCGTGCCGCCCAGGAGGTGCCAGAGTTGCTGGACGCCGATCTGCGCGCCGTAATAGACGAGGAAGAGGGTGAGCAGTTCCGGCAGTCCGCGGAATATGGTCGTGTAGATGTTGGCGGCCAGCCGGAGCGCCGCATCCTGCGAACGCTTTCCAAGGGCAACGGTGAAACCGACGACAAGGCCGAAGGGAAGCGTTGCCAGCGCCAGCGATATTGTGACCAGCACGCCTGCCGCAATGTCGTCGCCCCAGCCCTCGCGGCCAAAGCTGAGAAGGGTCAAGACCCTGTCCATGAGGCTCCCCAAGGCATTTTTCGACGGGAGGGGATCCGCCGCGATCCACCCGGCCGCATTCACATTCGGCGCTGGGCTGCCCGAAAGCCCGGGCGCCCCTTTACGCTTCTAGAGCAGTTCCAGGGCAAGTGGAAAGCGGGTTTCCGTCCGGAACTGCTTTAAATCAAATAGTTAGATCAATTCAGCGTTTCCGTGAAACCGTGAACTGATACAGCAGGATACAGTGGAGCAAGTGAAAGCGCGGCGGGCCGGTCCCGCCGCGCTCTGGGGGCGCGCTTACTCTCCGTACGCGTCGAAGCTGAAATACTTGTCGTTGATTTCCTTGTAGGTACCATCTTCACGGATGGCCTTGATGGCGGCGTTCAGCTTTTCGCGCAGTTCGTCCTCGCCTTTGCGGACGGCGATGCCGATGCCTTCGCCGTAGATTTCCTCGACCGGCGTCAGCGTGTCCAGAACCTTGCAGCACTCGCCGTCGGGCGTACCCAACCATTCCTCGAGCACGATCACATCGTCGATGACGGCATCCAGACGGCCGTTCGCCATGTCCAGCTTGTATTCCTCGGCAGTCGGATAGGCTTTGATCTCGGCGTCGGGAAAGGTCGTCTCGGCGAACTGGGCGTGGGTCGTGGCGGCCTGGGCGCCGATCACCTTGCCTTCCAGTTGCTCGGGCGTGGCCGACGTGATGTCCGAATCCTTCGGCACCACAAGCGCCGGCGGCGTATTATAGTACTTGTCGGTGAAATCGACCTGCTCCTTGCGCTCCTCGGTAATCGACATGGAAGCGACGATGGCGTCGAACTTGCCGGCCTGAAGCGCTGGGATGATGCCGTCCCAATCCTGGGTAACGAACTCGCACTCGGCGTTCATTTCCTCGCACAGCGCCTTGGCGATGTCGATGTCGAAGCCTTCCAGCTCGCCGGCTGCGTTGAGGTTGTTGAAGGGGGGATACGCCCCCTCGGTGCCGATCTTGAGCTGCATCTTCTCCTGCGCGCCGGCCGCACCCATCGTGGCGGCCAGGGCCAAAGCCGAAAGACCCAGCGCGATACGCCTTGAAACCTTCATGAATGTTCCTCTCTGTCTTGCTTGTCCCCGGGCATTTGTCTTGCAATCGCCGGGTTTGAGCAGCGATATTCCCACTCTTTGAAACAAAATTGCAACCGTAAAACTGCGGTCCCGGATCCCTCAGCCACGCTTCATGCCCAGATATTGCTGGATGAAATCGGCGATGCCGGCGATGTCGTCACGGGAGAAGGCGGGAACCGGTTCTTCAGCGGTTCCGGTGTGGGAGGCGATGGCGACGACCGAGGAAACCCGGTTGGCGATGGGGACGGCGCCCGTGGCGGGGCCGCGGCATTCGATCTTGGGATGCGGCTCCTTCTTGTAGCCTTCCACCAGCACGATGTCGGCCGGTGCCAGTTTTGCCAGCATCGCCTCAAGCGGAGGCTCGTCCTCGTCGCCCAATTCGTGCATCAGCGCCCAGCGGCGCGCTGAAACGACCGCGGTTTCCGTGGCGCCGGCGGCACGGTGGCGGAAGGAGTCGCTGCCTGGCTTGTCGATGTCGAAACCGTGATGGGCATGTTTGACCGTCGCCACCCGCAGGCCCCGCGCGGCGAATTCGGAGACGAGCCGTTCGGTCAGCGTGGTCTTGCCGGAATTCTTCCAGCCGGCAATGCCGAAGACATGGCGGTTCATAGGCTCTCCATCTTGCGAGCGACGTGAATGACGTAAAGGGTGGCCAGCACGCCCGCAATGGATGAGAAGAACATGACGAAAAGCAGCGGGTATGGGCCTGATCCGGGGGCGAGCAGGGCGCCGGCGACCACCGACAGCACCGCACCACCGCCGATCTGCAGCGCGCCGCCAAGCCCCGAAGCGGTCCCAGCCAGATGGGGCCGTACGCTGACGATGCCGGCGGTGGCGTTGGGCAGCGTGACGCCATTGCCGATGCCGACGAAGAAAGTCGGGCCGAAAAGGGCAAGCGGGTGGTAGAGGCCAGCGGCGAACAGGCCGATCGACAGGGCCATCCCCACGGCTGACACAAGGTTGCCGGCCAGCATCATGGGATGGATGCCGACGACCCGCGAAAACCGTCCGGAAATGAAGTTGCCGAGCATATAGCCGAAGGTGATCAGCACGAAATACATGCCGTACTGCGAAGGAGACAGGTTCAACTGCACCGTTGCCACGAAGGGCCCTCCGCCCAGAAAGGCGAAAAAGGCGCCGGAAGTGAAGGCGGCGGTGGCCGCATAGCCCCAGAAGCGGCGGGAGCGGAAAAGTTCGGGATAGTTCCTCAACTGGCTGGACATGGATGCAGAGCGGCTGTGATTGGTCTCGCCGAGGTCGAGCCAGACCACGGCAAAGGCCAGAACGCCGAAGGCCAGCATCAGGTGGAACGTGGCCTGCCAGCCATAAAGCTCGTCGAGGAAGCCGCCGATCAACGGGCCGATCATCGGGGCGACGGTCATGCCCATCGTTATGTAGCCGATGCGGCTCGCGGCCTCGTCGGTCCCGACCGTGTCACGCACGATGGCCCGCGACAGCACCATTCCGGCTGCGGCGAATGCCTGAAGGACACGGCAGACCAGAAAGATCTCGATGGTCGGCGCATAGGTCGCGGCAAAGGTGCTCGCGATGAAGATCGCAAAGCTTGCCAGCATGACCGGCCTGCGTCCGAACCGGTCGGAGGCCGGGCCGATGCCGAGCTGGAGAATGGCGGTCGCCACGAGGTAAAGCGAGACCGCGAGCTGGACGATGCCGTAGTCCGCCTCGAAGTACTCGGCCATGCCGGGCAGGGACGGCAGGAAGACGTTCATGGCGACGGCCGCGGTGGCGGCCGCCATCACGAGGGTCAGAATGTGCGGCGGGGTCGTGCGATCTAAGCTGCGGACCGACATGCTGTTTCTTTCTCCGCCCTACACGCCGTCGGGCGCCATGCCCGGCCCGGTGCTGTGGACGATGGGCGTTTTCCTCGCAACGACCTGCTCGCGGTACAGGGCGTAAAGCCCCGAGGCCACGACGATCGCCGCTCCTGCAAGCATCATCAGATCAGGAATGTCGCCAAAGATTACAAGGCCCAGCAGAATGGCCCACAGCAGCCCCGTGTAGCGAAACGGAGCCATGAAGGAGACGTCCCCCTCGCGCATGGCCATGATGATGAACTGGTAGCCGAAGATCAGGAAAACGGCGGCAGCCAGAAGCAGGGAAACGTTCGCGAAGGTGAGCGGCGACCAGCCGCCGAAAGGCCCGATCAGAGCCGCTCCGCATATGGAGACCGCGATCGAGGTGGCGATGGATACCAGCGCCGTGGGCGTGGTGCCGGGGATCTGCCTCGTGGCAAGGTCGCGCACCATGCAGAAGCCGACCGCGGCGAGCGCCAGCAACGACCAGCCGCTGAAACCTTCCAGCCCGGGGCGAACGATGATCATGACGCCGGCGAAACCGACCGCGATGGCGGCCCATCTGCGCCAGCCGACGGGCTCGCCGTAGAAAAGCGCCGCACCCATGGTGACGGCGAGCGGCAGGGCCTGGAGGACAGCGTGAACATTAGCGATGGGAAGCCGCATGAGCGCCGTCAGGAACGTCACAGTGGCCGCGACCTCGCAAACCATGCGCAGGAAAACGCTTGGATGGCGGAGCCCGCCGAGCCTGGAGAATGCGCCGGTGCGCCAGACGAGCAGCGCCAGCAGGATGGTGGCAAAGACGCCGCGCACGAGCATGATCTGGCCCATGTTCATACCCTGCGAGGCCAGCTTGGCAAAAGCATCGTTGATGGTGAAGCCGGCCATCGAGACCGACATGAAAAGCGCACCACGCAGATTGGGAGAAAGAGCCACGCGCACCCCGTCGGCAGAATTGATCAGGATGGCTTATTATTTTCGGGCGCGCCTGGCAATCGGTCCAGCGGCGCTAAACAGTGGTTCAGCCGCCGGTGACGCTCATGTGGCGGGAGACGGCCGGACGCTTCGTGCGCCGGTCGATGACGAAATCATGGCCCCTGGGTTTGCGGAAGATCGCCTCGTCGATCGCAGCCGACAGAAGGTCGTTGCCTTCCGAGGCCCGCAGCGGACCGCGCAGATCGGCGGCGTCCTCCTGGCCGAGGCACATGAACAGCGTGCCGGTACAGGTCATGCGGACGCGGTTGCAGCTTTCGCAGAAATTGTGGGTCATCGGCGTGATGAAGCCGAGTCGGCCTCCGGTCTCGGCGACCTCGACATAGCGCGCCGGCCCGCCCGTCTTGTAGGGTATGTCCGTCAGCGTGAAGCGCTTTTCCAGGTCGGCGCGCAATTGGGAAAGGGGCAGGTACTGATCGGTGCGGTCGCCGTCGATTTCGCCGAGCGGCATGGTCTCGATCACGGTCATGTCCATGCCGCGGCCATGGGCCCAGGAAAGCATCTCCGGGATCTCGGCTTCGTTGAAGCCCTTGAGCGCCACCGTATTGAGCTTGATCTTCAGGCCTGCGGCGGCGGCCGCATCGATGCCGCGCATCACCCGGTCGAGATGACCCCAGCGCGTGATGGCGCGGAACTTGTCCGGATCGAGGGTATCGATCGAGACGTTGATACGCTCGACGCCGCAATCGGCAAGCTCGCCGGCAAAGCGCTCCAGCTGAGAGCCGTTCGTCGTCAGGGTCAGCTCATCGAGCGCGCCCGATTTCAGGTGCCGCGACAATTCGCGGACGAGATGCATGATGTTCTTGCGGACCAGCGGCTCGCCGCCGGTGAGCCTCAACCGGCGCACGCCCTTCTCGATGAACACCGTGCACAGCCGGTCGAGCTCCTCAAGGCTGAGCAGGTCGCGCTTGGGCAGGAACGTCATGTCCTCGGCCATGCAGTAGACGCAGCGGAAGTCGCAGCGGTCGGTGACCGAGACGCGCAGGTAGTCGATGGCGCGTCCGAATGGGTCGATCATGCTGGATACCGTGTTCATTCCGCGCTCCTGGCTCGTTTTTCCGGCTGGACCGAATGTCAGGCCGATCAGGGGCTTTTTCAAGGGCGAAGGGCAGGCTAGCATCACGGCAGACGCTTCGGCAATATTCATCGCTCCAACCTGCGGACATACTCATGAAGCCTCCCAGCGAACTCAGGGTCTCCCGCGATCGGCGAACGCTGACCGTCACATTCGACGGGGAGGAGCCCGTCGCGCTCGGTGCGGAGCTGCTGCGGGTGCTGTCGCCCTCGGCGGAAGTGCAGGGCCATTCGCCGGATCAGCGCGTGACGGTGGGCGGCAAGCGCGATGTCGGCATTGCCCGCATGGAGCCCGTGGGCAATTACGCGGTGCGCATCGTATTCGACGACGGCCATGATACCGGGCTTTTCAGCTGGACCTATCTGGCCACCTTGTGCCGCGAGCGTGAGGCACGGTGGCAGGAATATCTCGAAGAACTGGATGAAAAGGGGCTGAGCCGTGATCGATGAAGCAGGTGGGATTTGCGGATTTGTCGAGAGCGTGGAAGCGCTGGAGGACATCTATGGCGAGCCCGGCACGGCCTCGCTCGTGAAGGAGGTCGATCACATCATTGCGCCCTATGCCGCGTTCATCGAGGCATCGCCTTTCGTGGCTCTCGCCACGTCGGGACCGGAAGGGCTCGATTGCTCGCCGCGCGGCGACGAGCCGGGTTTTGTCCGGGTCCACGACGAACGGACGTTGCTGATGCCCGACCGGCGGGGCAACAACCGCATCGATTCGCTGCGCAATATCGTGCGCGACGGCCGGGTGGCGCTGCTGTTCCTGGTGCCGGGATCGGGCACGACGCTGCGGGTCAACGGCCGTGCCCGGCTGAGCGTCGATCCCGGCTTGTGCGACAGCTTCGCCGTCGGCGGCAAGGCGCCACGCTCGGTCATCGTCGTGCATGTGGAAACGGTGTATTTTCAGTGCGCCCGCGCCATACAGCGGTCCAGGCTGTGGGATGCCGCGTCGCAGGCCGCCGCCTCGGGCCTGCCGACACCAGGCGACATACTGGGCGCGCTCACCTCGGGCAAGATCGACGGCGCCAAATATGACCGGGAATGGCCGGAGCGCGCTGCCGCGACGATGTGGTAGAGCCGCAGCGTGCGGGAAGCGGAGCCGGCTCAGTCCCGCTCGAGTTCGTCGATGATGCGGCGCATGTGCTCTCCGAGCGCCTGGCACTGCGAGGGTGTGGACTGCGCCATGACGCGGTCGATCAGTCCCGTGTAGACCTCCAGCGCCTTCATGAGCAGAGCTTCGCCCTTTTCGGTCAGGTAGAGGCGCATGACGCGCCGGTCATTGGGATCGCCTTCGCGGCGCAAGAGGTCCTGCTCTTCCAATTGCGGCAGCAGCATGGTGATGTTCGATCGCCCCACGAGAAGCCGCCGGGCAAGATCGTGCTGGGAAGTTCCAGGATGCCGGTAGAGATTCATCAGGACGTCGAGCTGCGCGATCTTGAGCCCGAGCGGCGCAAGCGCCTGGCCGAGCGCCTTGACGACTGCCTTTTCGGCACGGACCACGGCAATCCAGTTGTGAAAACGCGGATTGTCCCAAGGGAGCTGTTGCTTATTGTTCATGATTGAACTATCCTGTTCAATAATGAACATTTCAGGGCGACGATGATGGCTTCTCTCCGACTGTCTGCACTGCGCATCCTGTTTGGAATAGCAGAACATATCGCGCCGCGCCTAGCCGGACATGCGGCTTTCGAGATATTTTGCCGGACGCCGAAACCGGATGGCGGCCGCTCGCCAAGGGCGCGCGAAAGGATCGCTGCGGCCGAGGCCTTCATGCTGGAAGCGCGGCGGCACTGCCTGAAATCCGCCTATGGATATTTTGTTGCCCACGAGTTCCGGCCGCAGGGCGCATGGCGGGGCAGGGGGACGATCCTGGTCACGCATGGCTGGGGATCGCGCAGCGAATACATGCGGGCCATCATCGGGGAACTGCGCGCGCACGGCTTCCGGGTGATTGCGCTCGATCTTCCCGGCCATGGCGCTTCCTCCGGACGGCGGCTTCACATGGCGAGCGCCGTGGCGGCGGTGAAAACCGTTCAGGACTGGTTCGGCCCGTTTGCCGGCCTCGTCGGCCATTCCTTCGGAGGCACGGTGCTGGTCAATGCGCTCAAGGGCTCGGTGAACGGGCTGGAACCGGTCGACGCCGGTCGCCTGGCGCTGATCGCGTCGCCGAACTCCATGCCCGATCTGTTCGCCTATTTTTCGCGCGAGCTCGGATTGGGCCGCAGAAGCCGCGAGGCTTTCTTCGATCGGGTCGAACGCGTCACGGGCTCGCCATTGTCGGAGTTCGTCGTAGCGCGGCAAGCTGCATCGCTGGCCGTCCCGATCATGGTTCTCCATGCGCCCGACGATCGCGAGGTTCCTTTCGCCGATGCGCAAGCCATCGCGGCGGGCGCAAACCGTGCCGGGCTCCGGCCTGTCGACGGCGCCGGCCACCGCCGTATCCTTTCCGATCCGGCGACGCTTGCCCATCTGGCCGAATTCTTCGCCGGGCAGCGGCTGCTTGCCGCTGCCGAGTAAAGGGAACCCGGTCGCCGCCTTCACGTTAAATTGATGGTGTCTTTCGCTGGCTCCACGGCCGATCTTAGCGCGCGCTTAACCTTAGTTTGATGAATCATTATAGTGTCGCGGTGGTCGTTGTCCGGCCTGCGGGGCTCACGCCATGGCCGGTGGCGGCGGTAAGTGATGACCTGCAAAACCTTGGGGGAGTGCGCCAGATGGCGAAGCGGTCCGTTAAATATGTCAGCCTGACCGTTCTGGCGTTCGCCGCCGGGCTTGCCGGACATGTGCCGCAGGCAAGTGCCGAGCAGTATCTGTTCGACATGCTTTTCGGCAATCGTTCGAACCGCCAGCCGGTACGGCAGGCTCCGGTGGTTCGTGAGCCGGAGCAGCCAGCGCCAAGAGCGGCCGCGCCGAAGGTCAGCGGCCCCAGCTATTACAACTATCGGGCCGAGGATCTGCGGAAGCTCGACGTGACCGCCATTGCGCCGAAAGCGGAAGAGGGGGCGCAGTTTCCACCGGATTCACGCTTCACCAGAGCGCTGGCAGCGGCTGGTGATCTCGACATCCTTGCAGAAAAGCCGATCGTCGACGCCGTCACTGCCTATTACCAGGAAAATCCCGCCTTCATCTGGAGCGACGAGAATGGGCCGAACGAGCGGGCGCTTGCCACGCTCGGCGTCCTTCGCGCCGCCAGTGAGGATGGGCTGGTCGAGGCCGATTATGCGGTCCGGGAACCCTCCGCTTCGGGTGACGAGGATGCGCGGCTGGCGGATCTGATGCGCTTCGAACTGATGCTGTCGGCGCGGGCGCTTCGATATGCCAGGGATGCCACACGGGGGCGCGTCGATCCCAACAAGCTTTCAGGCTACCACGATTTCCCGGAAAAGCCGTTCGATGCCGGACGCGTATTGAATATCCTGTCGCAGACGGCCAATGCCCCGCGCTATCTGGCGTCGCTTCAACCGGCCAACGAGATCTACGCCGCGCTGCGCAAGGAGCTTGCCGCATTGCGCGCCAGCCAGGAGCGGGAAATCGTCGTCGATCCCGACACATTCGTGCGGCCGGGCGGGAGTCATCCGGATTTCGCGAAATTGCTGCGCATCATCGACAGGGACGCGGACGACGCATTCCGGCGGGAGCACGGCGTCCTCCTGGCCTCTTACGCCGGCAGCGAAACCTATGCGGACGAGCTCGTTCCCGTGATAAAGGCCGCGCAGAAGCGGCATGATCTCAACCCCGACGGCATCGTCGGGCGGCGCACGGTCGGCGCTCTTGCAGGCGAATCGAAGGCCGCCCGCATTGACAAGGTCATCCTGGCGATGGAGCGGCTGCGCTGGCACCCTTCCCATATGGGCAGCCGGCGCGTGATGATCAACGCCGCCTCCTTCACCGCCAGCTATATGGAGGACGGCAAGGAGAAGCTGGCGATGCGCACGGTCGTCGGCAAGACCGCCAACCAGACCAGCTTCTTTTACGACGAGATCGAATATGTGGAGTTCAACCCCTATTGGGGCGTGCCGCGTTCCATCCTGATCAACGAGATGCTGCCGCGTCTGCGCAAGGATCCGGGCTATCTGGACCGGGCCGGCTATGAGGTCACGGACGCCAAGGGGCGGCGCATTCCTTCATCGGCCGTCAACTGGTCGCGCTACGGCGCCAACATCCCCTATAATGTTCGCCAGACGCCGAGCGAGCGCAACGCGTTGGGCGAGTTGAAGATCATGTTTCCCAACAAGCACGCCATCTACATGCACGACACGCCGGCCCGCAATCTCTTCAGCCGCGATACCCGCGCTTTCAGCCATGGCTGCGTGCGGCTGCATGAGCCGCGGGCGATGGCGGCGGCCGTCCTGGGTACGACCGAGGAAGATGTCGGCGCGGCCGTGGCCCGGGGCAAGAACAGCCGCCGGAACGTGCCGTCGAAGATACCCGTCTATGTCGGCTATTTCACGGCCTGGCCCGATGCGTCGGGAAGCGTTGCCTATCATGACGACGTCTATGATCGCGACGCCCGCCTCTCCACGGCGCTGACCAAGGTCGGGGACGCCCGCTCGGCCGGCAGCTGACCCGCTAATCCCGCCAGAAGGCCGGCGACAGCAGCACCAGGACGGCGAGGATCTCGAGCCGGCCGAGCAGCATGGTCACCGTCAGTATCCATTTGGCATAGTCGTTGAGCGCGCTGAAATTGCCCGCCGGGCCTATGACGGGGCCCAGGCCGGGCCCGACATTGGTAATCGCCGTGAGGGTTGCGGTGGTCGACGTGACAAGATCGAGCCCGCCCGCCGACAGAGCCAGCGAGGCGGCGGCCCAGATACCGATGAAGGCTATGGCGAAAAGCGTGACCGAACGCTGCATCTGAGGATCGACGACCCGGTTGCCATAGCGCAGCGGCTGGATCGAACTCGGATGGATCAACGATCGCAGCCCGTTGCGCAGCATCAATCCCAGGATCAGAAAGCGGTAAGCCTTGACGCCGCCGGCGGTCGAGCCCGAACAGCCGCCAAGGAATGTCGCGAAGAAGAAGAGGGTGATGGCGAAAGGACCCCACAATGTGTAGTCCTCGCTGGCGAATCCGGCGGTGGTGATGATCGACACAAGGTTGAAGGCCGACGACGTCAGCGCATCGCCGAAGTCCATGCCCGTCGCAAGCCGCCGGTAGATGGCCATGACGAGGACGGCGGCCGCCACGTAACCCAGGAAGACCCGGATCTGCGGATCGCGCAGGGCGTCCAGCCGGCCGCTGACCAGGAACAGGATCAGAATCGAAAAGGGGAGCGCCGAGAGCATCATGAAGACGACGCCGACCCACAGGACGGCACGGCCCTCGAAATAGCCGAAGGAAGCGTCATGGGTGGAAAACCCGCCTGTCGCGATCGTGGTCATCGCGTGATTGACGGCGTCGAAAAAGCTCATCCCGGCCATGCCGTAGGCGATCGCGCACAAAAGGGTCAGGGCGATATAGATGGCGACCAGCGCCTGGGTATAGCTTGCCAGCCGCCCGAACGGCCGATCCTCCTCGATATCGGATGATTCGATGCGAAAATAGGAGAAGCCGCCCACGCGCAGCATGGGCAGAAAGAACAGGCCGAGGGCGATGACGCCGAGGCCGCCGATCCACTGCAGCAAAGAGCGCCACAGGAGCATGCCCGGGGGAAGACCATCGAGCCCCGCTATCACTGTGGAGCCGGTCGTCGTTATCGCCGACACCGATTCGAAGACGGCGCTGGCAAGGTCTAGCCTGAGGGACGCCGCGTAGAACGGCAGAGCCCCGACGAGGCCGAGCGTGGCCCACAACATCACGACGACGAAGAAGGCAAACCGCGTCGAACCGACATGACGCCGTCCGTGCGTGGCGGCGGCGATCGTCAGCCCCACACCGCTGGTGGTGAGGGAACAGAAGACGAAAACCTGCCAGTCGCTATTGCCGTAATAAAGATCGACAGCCGCCGGAACGAGCATTGCGCCGGCTATGTAAAGGGCGAAAATGGAAGCTGCGAAAGCACTTGCCCGGACAACGGAAGCGTGCACGGTTTCTTCACTTTCATGGATGCGGAAGGATAAGGGGACCGGGGTAACAGGCCGGTGCGGCTGGCCAACCTCATTCAAATGGTGGGCGCGACAGGGATTGAACCTGTGACCCCACCCGTGTGAAGGGTGTGCTCTCCCGCTGAGCTACGCGCCCGCCCGGTGCTCAATTACCGAGCGCGCGGCGATATAAGGGGGGCAGGGGCCGCAAGTCAAGAGACCGCGATGCCCGATGCCTCGCGGATGAGGCTTTCAGCCAATTCGACCGTAAGTTCGTCGAAATGGGAGATGACGCGGCTGGGCTCGAAAGTGCTGACATGCACGTCGGTATAGCCGAAATCCACGGCAACGACGGGAATGCCGGCGGCCTTGGCGGTGTCGATGTCGGTGCGCGAATCGCCGACCATCACGGCGCGGTCGCGGTCGCCGCCGCATCGCTCGATCGTTTCCAGGAGGTGGCGGGGATCGGGCTTGCGGTGAGCGAATGTATCGGCGCCGCAGACCGCGCCGAAGAGTTCGGTCATTTCCAGTGCGTCCAGCAGAGACACGGAAAGTCCTTCGAGCTTGTTGGTGCACACGGCGGTCAGGTAGCCCGCCTTGCGAAAACGGGTTATCGCTTCGGGCACGCCGGCGAAGGGGCGGGATTTGCCGGGCATCGCGGCCGAATAATGCTCCAGGAACAGTGCCTGCAGGGCGTCGAGCTGCCCCTCGATGAGGGGCTGTCCGTGATCGGCAAAGGCCCTTTCGATCATGACGCGGCTGCCGAAGCCGACGAAACGGCGGATTTCCGCCGCCTCGACCGGTGGCACGTTCGCCGTCTGAAGACAGTGGTTGAGGCTGTCGAGAAGATCGGGCGCGGTATCGATGAGCGTGCCGTCGAGATCGAATACGATGATGGGCGGTGCCATGGTGCTTCCCCTGAGCCTGCAAAGATCTTCCGTGGAGGCGATACCCTCCCGCATCGCCCCGTGCAAGCGCGGCGATGCGCAAGCGGGTTTGCCGTGCCGGCGGAAAACGGCTACAGCGCCATGCATCGTTGGATGCACCAAAGACGCCGTGGATAATTAAGGCCGCAGCGGGCCGTCCGAAGCCGGTTTCGGTTTTCGGGCCGATGCGGTAGAGGCAGGGGAAGTTCTGGGGGAATCGATGGCGCTCGATGCAAAGGCATTGAAGATTGCGGCCGGGCAGGCCGCGCTCGAACATGTGGAAGACGGCATGAAGCTCGGCATCGGTACCGGCTCCACTGCCGAAGAATTCATCAGATTGCTGGGCGTCAGGGTCGGCGAGGGGCTGAAGGTCGTGGGCGTTCCCACCTCCGAGCGCACGGCCGCGCTCTGCCGCCAGTTGTCGATCCCGCTGACGGACCTGGACGAGACCCCGCGCCTGGATCTGACTATCGACGGCGCCGACGAAATCGGGCCGGAGCTGGCGCTGATCAAGGGAGGCGGGGGCGCGCTGCTGCGCGAAAAGATCGTCGCATCCGCCTCGCGCCGGATGATCGTCATCGCGGACGAAAGCAAGCATGTCGCCACGCTCGGCAGGTTTCCGCTGCCGGTGGAAGTGGTTCCGTTCGGCCTGCGCGCCACGCTGCTGGCCATCGAGAAAACGGCGGAGCGGCTGGGTCTTTCCCTTACCCACGAAATGCGGTTGGCTGACGGCAAGCCATTTGTTACGGATGGTGGCCATTTCATCCTCGATGCATCATTTGGCCGTATTCCGGAGCCAAGAGCGCTGGCACAGGCGCTGAACGGTATTCCGGGCGTCGTCGAAACGGGGCTCTTTACCGGGTTGGCCAGTCTGGCGATCCTGGCGGGCGGGGACGGCATCAGGACCATCGACGCGTAACGGTTGAATTATATAAGAAACGGAGTCCAACAGATATGAACATGGCCAAGAATGTTCGCCACATTGCGCTGGCCGCGGCGATGGCCCTTACCGCCTTCACCTTGCCGGCTGGCGCGCAGGAAATATCTGATACGCATCTGCGGGCCGCGCGCCAGGCGATCACCGCCATCAACGCCACCGAAAATTTCGACAATGTGCTGCCCCAGGCTGCACAGGCGCTGAAGAGCGAGCTTATCCAGCAGAGCCCGAACCTCGTCGACCTCATCAATGCGACGGTCGATGAAAAGGCGCTGGAACTGGCCAGCCGCCGGGCCGATCTGGAACGGGAGGCGGCGCTGGCCTATGCGCGCGTGTTCAGCGAGGAAGACCTGAACAACATCGCCAATTTCTACAATTCCGAGACAGGCAAGAAGCTTCTGGCGGACGGGCCCATCGTCACGCGCGAAGTGCTCAGTGCGGCCGAGATCTGGCGCCGCGGCATCGTGCGCGACCTGACCCAGAGCGTGACGGAACAGATCGAAGCGGCAGCGAACGCGCAGGCGCCCGCCAGCGAAAGCAACGGCACCGGCGAGGCTGGCAACGCCGGCGACAGCAACGCCACCGGACAATAGACAGCGTGCCCGATTGAATATTATTGAAAGCCCGGCCGCCGCGCCGGGCTTTCAATTTGTGCGACAAGAGCATAGCTGCCTCAGGCGACAGAACGAGCAGCACGGGGTTTTTCCGACATGAGCGATTTCGATCTCGATCTTTTTGTCATCGGCGGAGGATCGGGAGGCGTGCGCGCCGCGCGGCTGGCGGCGGGCCTGGGCAAGAAGGTGGCCATCGCCGAGGAGTACCGGTTCGGCGGCACCTGTGTCATCCGCGGCTGTGTTCCCAAGAAGCTTTATGTCTACGCCTCGCAGTTCCCCGAGCACTTTGAAGATGCGGCCGGCTACGGCTGGACGGTCGGTGAGACGCGCTTCGACTGGAGAACGCTGGTCGCCAACAAGGATCGGGAGATTTCCCGCCTGGAAGGCCTTTACCGCAGGGGCCTTGAAAACGCCGGCGCGCGGATCATCGAGGATCGTGCCGTGCTGGTGGATCGCCACACCGTGCGGGTGGGCGGCGAGACCCTGACGGCGCAAAATATCCTGATCGCGGTCGGCGGACGGCCCAATCCGCATGAGGCCTTGCCCGGGCACGAGCATTGCATCTTCTCCAACGAAGCCTTCGATCTGAAGGAACTGCCGAAGCGCATCGCCATCGAAGGCGGCGGCTATATTGCCGTGGAGTTCGCCAACATCTTCCATGGCCTGGGCGTGGAGACGACGCTCGTCTATCGCGGCAAGGAAATTCTCAGCCGCTTCGACAACGACCTTCGGCGCGGCTTGCACGAGGCGATGGAAGCCAAGGGGATACGCATTCTCTGCCACGAACTCATCGAAAAGGTCGACAAACGGCCGGACGGGGCGCTCGACGCGCACCTCAAGTCGGGCGCGGTGGAAAGCTTCGACCAGATCATGCTTGCCATCGGCCGCATTCCCAACACGGAAGGCCTGGGGTTGGAGAGAGCGGGCGTGGAGACCGGGGTGAAGGGCGAAATCGTCGTCGATGAGTATTCACGCACCAATGTCGACAACATCTGGGCCGTGGGCGACGTGACCGACAGGGTTCAGCTGACACCGGTGGCGATCCACGAGGCCATGTGCTTCATCGAGACCGCGTTCCGGGACAACCCCACGAAGGTCGACCACGAAATGATTGCCACCGCGGTTTTCTCGCAGCCTGAGATCGGCACGGTGGGTCTCGGCGAGGAGGAAGCGGCCAAGCGCTACGACGCCCTGGAGGTCTACCGCGCGAGTTTCCGGCCGATGCGGCACACGCTTTCGGGCCGGCAGGAAAAGATGATCATGAAGCTGGTGGTGGATGCGGCGTCGCGGCGTGTGGTCGGGGCGCATGTGCTGGGTCCCGACGCCGGCGAGATGGCGCAGCTTCTCGCGATCCCGCTGAAGGCCGGGCTGACAAAGGAAGACTTCGACCGCACCATGGCCGTCCATCCCAGCGCGGCGGAGGAACTGGTGACGATGTACAAGCCGAGCTACAGGGTCAAAAATGGCGAACGCATCGACGATTGATCTCACGAAGAAGGAATATCCGGCCGAGGGCGCGGTCATCGGCTATTTCGGCTACGGCTCGCTGGTGAACGCCGACACGCACCGCACGCGCATTGTGACCAGCGTGCCGGCACGGCTGAAGGGCTGGCGGCGCCACTGGATACCCTATCACGAAGCGGACATGCGCAGCGCCGTCCTGTTGAGCGTCAAGCGGGACGAGGGCCATGTCTGCGACGGGCTGCTCGTTCTCGACCTGTTGGAGAACCTTCCGCAGGTAGACGAACGCGAGATCGGCTATGTGCGCCGCCAGGTCCAGCCGCAGGACCTGGAACTGGAGGCGGAGCTCCCGTTCGACTGTCCCCTTTACGTTTACGAAGCGCTGCCGCCGGCGGCGAAGCGGGATGGCGAAGGCCACATTCTGCAGTCCTATCTCGACGCTGTTCTGCAAGGCTTCCTGCGCGTGCACGGCGAGGAGGGAATGCGCCGTTTCGTCCGCGACACCCATGGCTTCGACACGCCCGTGTTGGCCGACCGGCAGGCCCCGCTCTATCCGCGGCCGGTGAGGCTGAGCGAAATGGAGCGGGAGCTGATCGACGGCGCCCTTGCCCAGCTTCCTTTGCGCTTCATCCCCCATGCCGGCGCAACAATCTTGCCGGGCTGACACGGTGGGGTTCGATTTGCGTTCATTTCCGGGGTAGTATGTGGGTGCGGCTTTCGCTAAATAGCCGCCTTGCCGGTCGAGATGCCACGCATTCCGCCCGACGCGTAACATCTATGGGTGCTGACATGACAAACTGGTCGCCGAATTCCTGGAGAAGCAAGCCAATCAGCCAAGTTCCGGCCTATCCGGACCAGGCCGCGCTGGCCGAGGTCGAGGCGCGGATGGCGACCTATCCGCCGCTTGTTTTTGCAGGTGAGGCGCGCAAGCTGAAGAAGCAGCTTGCGGCGGTCGCCGACGGGGACGGTTTCCTGATGCAGGGCGGCGACTGCGCCGAAAGCTTCGCCGAACATGGCGCGGACAATATCCGCGACTTCTTCCGCGTCTTCCTCCAGATGGCGGTGGTGCTGACTTTCGCCGGCTCGCAGCCGGTGGTCAAGGTCGGCCGCATCGCCGGCCAGTTCGCCAAGCCGCGCTCGTCCGATGTCGAGAAGAAGGGCGACGTGGTGCTGCCCAGCTACCGCGGCGACATCATCAACGGCATCGAATTCGACGAAGCCTCCCGCATTCCGGATCCGGCGCGCCAGGAGATGGCCTACCGCCAGTCCGCTGCCACGCTCAACCTGCTGCGCGCTTTCGCCCAGGGTGGATTTGCCAATCTGGAAAACGTGCACAAGTGGATGCTGGGCTTCATCTCCGACAGCCCGCAGGGCGAGCGCTATCAGGCGCTGGCCGACCGGATCTCGGAGACGATGGACTTCATGCGCGCCGTCGGCATCAACGCCGAAAGCCATCCTTCGCTGCGCGAAACGGATTTCTACACCAGCCATGAGGCACTGCTGCTCGGCTACGAAGAGGCGCTGACGCGCATCGATTCAACCTCCGGCGACTGGTACTCGACCTCGGGCCATATGATCTGGATCGGCGACCGCACGCGCCAGCCTGACCATGCCCATGTGGAATACTGCCGCGGCATCAAGAATCCGCTCGGCCTCAAATGCGGACCGTCGATGACGCCGGACGGGCTCATCGAACTGATCGATCTGCTCAATCCGCAGAACGAGGCGGGGCGCCTGACCCTGATCGCGCGCTTCGGCGCGGACAAGGTCGGCGAGCACCTGCCGAAGCTGATCCGCGCGGTCGAGAAGGAGGGCCGCAAGGTGGTCTGGTCCTGCGATCCGATGCACGGCAACACGATCACCGCCGCCGGCTACAAGACGCGTCCATTCGACCGCATCCTGAAGGAGGTTCAGACCTTTTTCGACGTTCACCGGGCCGAGGGTACGCATCCGGGCGGAATGCACATCGAGATGACCGGCAAGAACGTGACCGAATGCACGGGCGGCGCGCGTGCCATCCGCGATGAGGAGTTGCAGGACCGCTACCACACCCATTGCGATCCGCGGCTGAACGCCGACCAGTCGCTCGAGCTGGCTTTCCTGGTGGCCGAGCTCTTGAAGAAGGACCGCGCAGCGCACACGATGAAGGAAGCCGTCGGCGCCTGAGCCCCATGTCGCGTTGACCGCTGTGTTCAGCAATTTGCGATGCAGATCGAGCCCCCGTCATGGCATAGTGGCGGGGGTTTTCATTTGGAGGTTTCATGACTGAGGAACGAACCGGCGGGTGCCTTTGCGGCGCTGTCCGTTTCCGCGCGCAGGGACGGCTGCGGGAGGTGGTCTATTGCCACTGCTCGCAGTGTCGACGGCAGTCAGGGCTCTACTATGCGGCAACCGATCTCGAGGATTCCCGGCTGGAGATCGACGGCGGCGAACATCTGACGTGGTACGCCGCCTCAGACTTTGCCCGGCGCGCCTTTTGCAGCCGCTGCGGATCGGCCATGTTCTGGAAGCGTCTCGGCGCCGATGTCACGTCCATTCTTGCCGGGAGCTTCGATCAGCCCAGCGGCCTGGTGGCGAAGTCACACATATTCGTCGCCGACAAGGGCGACTTCTACGAGATCCAGGATGGGCTGCCGCAGTTCGAGCGTTCGTCCTGGGATGTGCCTGTGGCTGGGGAAGCCGGCCCGCATGAATAACCGGATCGACGGCCTTGGGCTGGAAATCCGCCACGGCTTGCCCGAGGATTTGCGGTTCCTGCTGGAAAAATACCCGCGCGAACAGTGGAAGACGCACGAAAATCTGGGCGACATGGCCCAGTTCTGGCTTCAGCGGCACGACATGTTTCGGGAGCTGAGCGGCATGCTGCAGAACAGCGTGCTCGACTACCGCGAAGGGCGGTTGGCTCCGGATGCCTTCCAGACATGGTTCGCGCCGCGCCTGCGCTTCTTCCTGCAGCAGCTCCATGGCCACCACCAGATCGAGGACATGCACTATTTCCCGGTATTTGCAGCCGCCGAGGCCAGGCTGGCGCGCGGCTTCGAACTCCTCGACAGCGACCATCACGTCATCCACGACGCCCTCGAGCGGAACGCCGAAGCGGCCAGGGAATTCCTGACCGTCCTCCAAAAAGCCGACAGCGATGCGAAGCGCTTTGCGGGAGATGCCTATGCGGACGAGAACGCCCGGCTGATCGCCATGCTGGGCAGGCATCTGCATGATGAGGAAGACCTGATCATTCCGCTCATCCTGGACAGGGGCGAGGGCGGGCTGGGCGTCAGTTAGCGCCGTCCTGACAGCAGCCATTATTGCAACCGGAATGGTTGCGGGCTACAGGGGCTGCATGATCAAGAACGCTTCTCCCGATATCCTGCGCATCGCCGTTGCCCAGCTCAATCCCGTCGTAGGTGATGTTGCGGGAAATCTTGCAATGGCGCGCGCGGCCAGGGCCGATGCAGCACGGCAAGGCGCCGATCTCGTGCTCTTCACCGAGCTGTTCATCGCCGGCTATCCGCCCGAGGATCTGGTCATGAAGCCGGCCTTCGTCGCGGCCTGCGAGAAGGCGGTGGCGGACCTTGCCGCCGATACGGCCGACGGCGGGCCGGGCATGGTGATGGGCACTCCGCTGCGGCGCGATAGCGGGTTGCACAACTCGATCGTCCTGCTCGACGACGGCAGGATCATCGCGGAGCGCCACAAGCTCGACCTGCCCAACTACGGCGAGTTCGACGAGAAACGCGTTTTCCAGGCCGGGCCTAGCGTGCCGGGCCCCGTGAACTTCCGGGGGGTGCGGCTGGGCATTCCGATCTGCGAGGACATATGGGGCACGCTCAGCATCTGCGAGACGCTGGCCGAATCCGGTGCCGAACTGCTGCTCGTACCCAACGGATCGCCCTATTACCGGGGCAAGGTGGACGTGCGCCAGCAGGTGGCGATCCTCCAGGTGATCGAAAGCGGCCTGCCGCTGATCTACGCCAACCAGCTCGGCGGGCAGGACGAGCTTGTCTTCGACGGCGCATCCTTTGCCATACAGGCCGACAGGACGCTGGCCTTCCAGATGAGCCAGTTCGAGGAAACGCTGGCGGTGACGATCTGGAAGCGGGAGGCGGAGCATTGGGTTTGCGCGTCGGGTCCCATGTCGAAAATTCCGGAGAAGGAAGAGGCGGATTACCGCGCCTGCATGCTCGGGCTGCGGGACTATGTGAACAAGAACGGCTTCAAGAACGTTGTGCTGGGCCTTTCGGGGGCATCGACTCGGCCATCTGTGCGGCGCTCGCCGTGGATGCGCTCGGCGAGGAACGCGTGCGCTGCGTGATGATGCCTTACCGGTATACGTCGAAAGACTCGCTCAAGGATGCCGAGGATTGCGCGCGCGCGCTCGGCTGCCGCTACGAAATCGTGCCGATTTTCGAGCCGGTCGAGGGATTTTTGAACGCGCTGACGCAGGTTTTCGAAGGTACCCAGGAGGGCGTGACGGAAGAGAACCTGCAAAGCAGGACGCGCGGAACGCTGCTGATGGCGCTGTCCAACAAATTCGGCTCGATGGTGGTCACTACAGGCAACAAGTCGGAAATGTCGGTAGGCTATGCCACGCTCTATGGCGACATGAATGGCGGCTTCAATCCGATCAAGGATCTCTACAAGATGCAGGTCTACAGCCTGTCGCGCTGGCGCAATGGGACCGTGCCGCCCGGCGCTCTTGGGCCTTCGGGAGAGGTGATTCCCGCAGCGATCATAGACAAGGCGCCCTCGGCCGAGCTCCGGCCCGACCAGACCGATCAGGATTCGCTGCCGCCTTATCCCGTGCTCGACGATATTCTGGAATGCCTGGTCGAAAACGAGATGGGCGTCGACGAGATCGTCGCGCGTGGCCATGACCGGGAGACCGTGCACCGGGTGGAGCACCTGCTCTATATCGCCGAATACAAGCGGCGGCAGGCGGCGCCCGGCGTGAAGATCACCAGAAAGAACTTCGGCCGCGACCGGCGTTATCCGATCACCAACAAGTTCCGCGACCGGAGCTGAGGCCGGCGCCGGGCCAGGCAACGGAACCCGACGCCCGCCTCGGCCTGTCGCGATGCCATTGCTGCCGTGGCCCAACGGGCAAGGTTGCAAAGCCTGCTTCAGGTTTTAAGATCGCCTGCATCCCCGGTGCGGCCGCCATTTGCGGATGAGCCGCCTTTCATCCTGCCTCGAGACGCTTGATGCCCTTTTTTCAGTTTCTACGCGAGAACGCGCGCTGGCTTGCGGGCGGGTTCCTGCTCACCTTCTTCTCGGCATTCGGGCAGACCTATTTCATTTCATTGTCGGCCGGAAACATCCGCCAGGAATATGCGCTTTCGCATGGCGAGTTCGGGCTTCTCTACATGCTCGCTACGCTGGCAAGCGCACTGACGCTGCCTTATCTGGGCCAGATCGTCGATCGCTATTCGCCGCGCGCGGTGACCCTTTTCATCGTGCCGATGCTGGCGCTTGCCTGCGTTTCCATGGCGCTTTCCCGGTCGATCGCCGTGCTCGTCGTCACGGTCTACCTGCTCCGGCTCTTCGGCCAGGGAATGATGACGCAGAACGCCATGACCGCCATCGGCCGATGGTATGCGTCCCAGCGCGGCCGTGCCGTCTCGGTCGTGTCGCTGGGCGTGGACGCGGGGTCGGCCACGATCCCCTTTTTCTTCGTCACGATTGCCGGGCTCGTGGGATGGCGCAACGGGTGGCTGGTCGCCGCGGCCGCCTTGACGGTGCTTGCGATGCCTCTCGTGGCAAGCCTGTTCGCGCAGGAGCGGCGCCCCCGGGCCAGCGATCCGCTGCCGCGCGGCGGCGCCGTCCGCGACTGGACCCGAGCGGAGGTGCTGCGCGATCCGTTCTTCTACCTGTTGCTGCTGGGCATCATGGCGCCTGCCTTCATCGGCACGAGCATCTTCTTTCACCAGGTCTACCTGGTGGAACTGCGGGGGTGGTCGCTGGAGGTCTTCGCGGCTTCCTTCACCTTCATGGCCGTGTCGACCGTGACGTTCGCGCTCATCTGCGGGCATCTGATCGACAAATTCTCCGCCACCGCGCTCCTTCCCGTCTTTCTCCTGCCCATGGCGCTTGCCTGTCTGGTGCTCGGCATGCTGGAGGCGCAGTGGAGCATTTTCGTGTTCATGGGGCTGCTCGGCGTTTCCAGCGGTTTTTCGAACACGCTGATGGGCGCGTTGTGGCCGGAGGTCTACGGCACGCGTTTCCTCGGCGCGGTCCGCGCGATGACGGTGGCGGTCATGGTGTTCGCTTCGGCAATGGGACCGGGGCTGACCGGATATCTGATCGATCTCGGTGTGTCGTTTCCCCTGCAGGTGCTGGTCATGGGCTTTTACTGCATTGCCGCGTCGGGCCTGATGCTGCTCGTTTCGCGGCGGCTTGCCTCGCGCGCCTTGCAAACGGCTGAACGGTCGGCTACGCCCGCCGCATGAACACAACGGTTCGTTTCGCACCGTCCCCGACGGGCCACATCCATATCGGCAACGCGCGCACGGCGCTGTTCAACTGGCTTTTCGCGCTGAAGGCGGATGGGCGTTTCATCCTGCGTTTCGACGACACGGACGTCGAACGGTCGCGCCGGGAGTTCGCCCAGCAGATTGAGCGCGACCTGGAGTGGCTTGGCATTCACCCGCATGCCGTCGTCCGGCAGTCGGACCGTGTCCCGGTCTATGAGGCTGCGGCCGAAAGACTGAAGGCGGCAGGGCTTGTCTACCCTTGCTACGAGACCTCCGAGGAGCTTGAACGGCGGCGCCGCATCAGGCTTTCCCGCCGGCTTCCACCCGTCTATGGCCGCGAGGCGCTGAAGCTTGGCGGCGAGGAAAAGGCGGCGCTGGAAGCGGAGGGCAGGCGCCCTCACTGGCGCTTCCTGCTGCCCAATTTCAGGGACAATCCGTTCGAGACCGAGCGCACGGAGGTGCATTGGGACGATATCGTCCGCGGCCCGCAGACGGTGGATCTTGCTTCCATGTCCGATCCCGTCCTCATCCGCGAAGACGGAACGTTTCTCTACACACTGCCGTCGGTCGCCGACGATATCGAAATGGGCGTCACCCATATCATCCGCGGCGACGACCACGTAACCAACACGGGAGCGCAGATCGCCCTGTTCAACGCCCTGGGTGCCAAGGCGCCTTCCTTCGGGCACCATAATCTTCTTACCAGCGTGACCGGCGAAGGGCTTTCCAAGCGCACCGGTGCGCTATCGATATCGAGCCTGCGTGAGGCCGGCATAGAGCCCATGGCGGTCGCATCCCTTGCGGTGCTGATCGGAACATCCGGCCCCGTTGTCGCCTGCCGCAACATGGAGGAACTTGCCGCCCATTTTTCGCCGTCGTCCAGCTCGAAGTCCGCTGCGAAATTCGACCCGGCGGAATTGCGCGGGCTGAGCCGCAACCTCATCCAGGAAACGCCGTTCGAGGCGGTTGAAGACCGGCTGGCAGCGATGGGAATTGTCGGCGAGAAGGCCGAGCGCTTCTGGCTTGCCGTGCGCGGCAACCTTGAAACCGTCGGCGAGGCCGTCGATTGGTGGCGCATCGTTACCGAAGGCATTCAGCATCCGGTAGACCTTTCCGAAGAGGATCGCGATTTCGTGCGCCAGGCCATGAATCATCTGCCGCCCGAGCCTTGGGACGATCAGACCTGGACTGCATGGACGTCGGTTCTGAAAGAGCGGACCGGGCGCAAGGGAAAAGCGCTGTTCAAGCCGCTCAGGGTTGCGCTGACCGGACTGGAGTCCGGGCCGGAGCTCGCAAATCTATTGCCTCTGCTTGGTCGGGAAGAAACGTTGGCCCGACGACCCTGACCCGACGATCGCCCGCCGGCGCGCCCTCGCGAGGTTCGCGCTTGGCGGGTGCGACATCGACGGCCGCTTCGGTGCCTGTCTCTTGCGCTTCGGGATCGGGCCGCTGGATCGGGGCCGGTATCGACGCGACCTCCCGCTTGTCCGTTGCTCCAGCCAGGATGGTGAAGCTCTTCTTCTGTGCGGGAGCGGCGGCGCCGCACATAGGCGTGCGCACCGGTGCCTGTCGGTATCTGTAGGCCGTATCGAGCTCGGTGTACGGACTGCCGTCAGCCACGGAGACCATGGCGCTGCTCTCCTGCGCTGTCACGTCATAGGCGTATAGCGCCACTTGGGTGCCAAGGCACCGGGCCTGGCAGGCTGCCGCGTCCCGGTCGAACATGATTCTGGGAACGGAGAAGGAGATCGGGAAATAATAGCCGTCGCTGAGGCGGACGCACATGGTGCGGTAGACGGCACCGCCGGAGTCGGGCCGCGCGGCCTGCTGGTGTTTCGGAGCCTCCTTCCGGACCGGGACCGAAGCTGCGGGTCTGTTGCCGCACCCGTTCGCCTTGAGCGAGGCAAGGAGGCGTGCGCGCTCGCGCCGAGAGCCTGAGGGCACCGTCATCGTGCGGCGCTTGTTCTGCAGGTCCGCCAGGTTGCGCGCCATGCGGGCAATCGTGGCGTTGAGCTGCGCGCACTGCTGCGAGCGGCTCGCGAAGAGGCCGCCGCAGCGGGCGGTGCGTGCATTGTCGCGCGCGCGCCCGAGTTCGACGCCCTGCTGAGCGATGGCACGGTCGTATTTCGCCGCCTGACCGGCGGATGCGCTCGTAGGCAGGGAGGCCAGTTGTGCTTGCAGGCTGCGGCAGGCGCGTGACTGCGCTCCAGCCGGCTGTGCCAGGATCGGGACGCAGGCGAGCGCCAATGCCAACGCCCGCACCATATAGGCGATATGCCTGTGAGTGTTCATGCCCGCCCCCCGGGAAGGCGGCCGCGCCTTTCCCGAACTCCAGCAGCCGCCGAACCCTGCGTTCGACTGCTTTCAGCCACAATGCGCTCCCTCTAGCGCATCGGTCTTAAATACCACTTATCCGCGTACAAGCAAATTTAGCGAGCGTGGTGCTGCAGGGCTTCGACCGCCGCAAGCGCGGTCATGTTGACCACGCCGCGCGACGTGACGGAAGGCGTAAGGATGTGGGCTGGCCGTGCCGTACCCAGCAGGATCGGGCCGACATGCAGCGCGTCGGTCATCACCTTCACCGTGGTCAGGGTGATGTTCGCCGAATCGAGATTCGGGAAAACCAGCAGGTTGGCCTCGCCCTTCAGGCTGGCGTGCGGGAACACGCGCATGCGAAGGGTCTCCGACAGGGCAGAGTCGCCATGCATCTCGCCGTCGGCAATCAGGTTCGGTGCGATGCGATGCAGGATATCGGTCGCCTCGCGCATCTTCAGCGCGCTCGCCGAATCCCGCGAGCCGAAGTCGGAATGCGACAGCAACGCCGCCTTGGGCTCAATGCCGAAACGGCGGATCTCCTCGGCCGCAAGCACGGTCATCTCGGCGATTTCGGCGGCGCAAGGGTCGACGGTCACATAGGTATCGGTGAAGAACATGACGCCCTGCTGCGTGATCAGCATCGACAGGGCGGACAGTTCGTCCACGCCTTCACGGCGGCCGATGATCATGTCGACATTGCGCAGATGGCGCTCGAAACGGCCTTCAAGTCCGCAGATCATCGCGTCGGCCTCGTCGCGCATCATGGCGAGCGCGGCAATGACCGTGTTGTTGGTGCGGACCATCGTGCGGGCCGCCTCGGGCGTCACGCCACGCCGGCCGGTGAGGCGGCTCAGGAGATCGACATAGTCGCGGTAACGCGGGTCGTCCTCCGGGTTGACGATGGCGAAGTCCTTGTCGGGGCGGATACGCAGCCCGTAGCGCTTGAGGCGCGTCTCGATCACCTGGGGCCGGCCGATCAGGACGGGCTCGGCGATGCCTTCCTCAAGCACGACCTGGGCCGCGCGCAGCACCCTTTCGTCTTCGCCGTCGGCATATATGACGCGCTTCCGCCCCGCCGCCTTGGCGGCCGAGAAAACGGGCTTCATGATGAGCACCGAGCGGAAGACGAACCGGTTCAGCCGGTCGAGATAGGCGTCCATATCGGTGATCGGCCGTGTGGCAACGCCGCTTTCCATGGCGGCCTTGGCGACGGCGGGTGCGATCCGCAGGATGAGTCGTGGGTCGAAAGGCGAGGGGATGAGGAAGTCCGGCCCGAAGCCCGGTGTCTCGCCCGAATAGGCACGGGCCGCCACATCGGAGGTCTCCTCGCGCGCCAGTGCGGCGATGGCCCGCACGGCGGCCATCTTCATCTCCTCGTTGATCGCGGTTGCGCCCACGTCCAAGGCGCCGCGAAAGATGTAGGGGAAGCACAGGACGTTGTTGACCTGGTTCGGAAAGTCCGAGCGGCCGGTGCAGATCATCGCGTCCGGCCGGGCCTTCCGGGCAAGGTCCGGCATTATCTCCGGCTTGGGGTTGGCCAGCGCCAGGATCAGCGGACGATCCGCCATGTGCTCGAGCATTTCCGGCTTGAGGACGCCGGCCGCCGACAGGCCGAGGAAAATGTCTGCGCCGCCGATGACGTCAGCCAGCGTGCGCGCATCGGTGTCCTTGCAGTAGGGCTCCTTCCAGCGATCCATCTCCTCGGTGCGGCCACGATAAGCGACGCCGAAGCGGTCGGTGATCCAGATGTTCTCGATACTGGCGCCCAGATGAACCAGCAGGTTGAGGCAGGCGAGCGCGGCCGCGCCGGCGCCGGAAGTCACGATCTTCGCTTTCGCGATGTCCTTGCCGGCAAGCTCGAGCCCGTTGAGGATCGCGGCGGCGACGATGATGGCGGTGCCATGCTGGTCGTCGTGGAAGACCGGGATATCCATGATCTTCTTGAGCTGATCTTCCACCTCGAAGCATTCGGGCGCCTTGATGTCCTCGAGGTTGATGCCACCGAATGTCGGCTCCAGCGCCGACACGGTGTCCACCATGCGCGCAATGTCGGGTGCATCGATTTCGATATCGAATACGTCGATGCCGGCAAATTTCTTGAACAGAACCGCCTTGCCTTCCATCACGGGCTTGGAGGCCAGGGGGCCGATATCGCCCAATCCCAGGACGGCGGAGCCATTGGAAACCACGGCCACCAGATTGGAACGCCCGGTATATTCGGCCGCCATTCCCGGATCTTCCTGAATGGCAAGGCATGGCGCCGCAACGCCGGGCGAGTAGGCGAGCGCGAGGTCGCGCTGATTGCCGAGCGGCTTCGTTGCCTGGATCTCCAGCTTTCCTGGAACGGGATATCGGTGAAAGAAGAGGGCTGCCTCGTCGAGATCCGCACTGTCGGTCGATAGGGGCTGGTCGTCCGCCATGAAATATTCCCTTGTCCGCTCGCGATGCGGGAAGAATTAGAATGCGCTGGTGTAGAGGCCGCCGTCCAGGATGAGATTCTGGCCGGTGATGTAGCCCGCATGCGAAGAGCACAGGAAAGCGCAGGCCTTGCCGAACTCCTCTGCCGTTCCGAACCGTTTGGCCGGGATTGCCTCCATCTGGAGCTTGGCCTGCTGCTCGACGCTCATTCCCGACGTTTCTGCGCCGCGGCGAATTCCGCCTTGCAGGCGCTCGGTATCCATCTTGCCGGGCAGGATGTTGTTGATGGTCACGTTGCTGGACGCCACGGTGCGGGACACCCCGGCAAGGAAGGCCGTGAGACCGGCGCGCGCGCCGGACGAAAGGTCGAGACCTTCGATCGGCATGTACACGGAAAGCGAGGTGATGTTGACGATACGGCCGAAACCGCGCTCGGCCATACCGTCCACCACGGCCTGAATGAGCTCGAGAGGAACGACCATGTTCTGGGTCACCCCGTCGAGCATCGCTTCGCGCGTAAGCTCCCGGAAGTCGCGCCGGGGAGGGCCGCCATTATTGTTGACGAGGATGTCTGGCGCGGGGCACGCGGCCAGAAGCGCCTTCTGGACCGCAGGCTCCGCCACGTCGCCGATGACCTCGGCGACCTCGGCGGAAAAGCGGTCGCGGATCTCCTCGGCCGTCCGCTTCACCGAATCGGCGCTGCGCCCGTTGACGACCACGCGGCAGCCGGCCTCCGCCAGCGCCATGGCGCAACCGCGGCCGAGGCCCCGGCTCGATGCGCAGACGATGGCGTTCTTCCCGCTGATGCCGAGATCCATGATTTTCTCCCCGATTTTCCGTCCGGTTCATCTAGCCGCAAGGGGGGCAATAAACAACCGTCATATGGCTGTGACATGAATCTGGCCATAGGAGGCGCGACCGCACTTGGAACGCCTTGAGGCCTCTGGAACGCACAAAATGCCCTCATTTCCTCGGTTTTCCGCATCCATGCGGAGCCCAAACGATTCGATCTGACCGCAGAAGGCTCTAGCATGGACGAAGCGATGACCGCCGCCACGCCCCACAGATACCGCACCATCTTCATCTCGGACGTTCACCTGGGATCGAAGCCCGCCAAGGCGGAATTCCTCATAGACTTCCTGCGCCATCACGAGGCGGAGACGATCTATCTGGTCGGAGATATCGTCGACGGTTGGCGGCTGCGGCGCTCCTGGCATTGGCCGCAGGCCCATAACGACGTCGTGCAAAAGCTGCTGCGCAAGGCGCGCAAGGGGACGAGAATCTACTATATCGCCGGCAATCACGACGAGTTCCTGCGGCCTTTCCAGGGCGTGCATTTCGGCGGGATCGTGGTGGCCGACCGCATTGTCCACGAGGCCGCGGACGGAAAGCGCTTTCTGGTCATCCATGGCGACCAGTTCGACGCCGTGGTGCACAATGTCCGCTGGCTCGCCTATCTCGGCGATAAGGCCTATGACGGTGCCATTCTGGTTAATCGGGCCGTCGGCTTCTTCCGCCGGCTCATGGGGCGGCCCTACTGGTCGTTCTCCTCCTGGGCCAAGGTCAAGGTCAAGAAGGCCGTGAAGTTCATCAGTTCCTTTCAGGACATCCTGGCGCAGGAAGCGGTGCGGTCGAATGTCGACGGAGTGATCTGCGGCCATATCCATCACGCCGCGATCGAGGACATCGCCGGCGTGCGCTACATGAACACCGGCGACTGGGTGGAGAGTTGCACCGCGCTGGTCGAGGATTTCGACGGCCGTTTCGACATTCTGTCATGGACGGGCCATCCCGCGTTGACGACAGCGGCCGAACGTGGGCGCAAACGCCTGGAAGCCGGCATCCGCCCGAAGCCGGTCGAAGTCGAACCGGCCTAGATCCGTTCACCATTTCACAAGAGCGCCGAACCGTATGCAATTCTAGACCGAAGACCGGCTTCCACTTTTCCTGGAAGCACTCTAGCCCCACAGGTCGGGATCGGGCGGCGAAACGAGGGCACCGGAATAGCGGAGCCCCGGCACACGGTCTTCCCTGAGCATCAATGGCCCGTCGAGGTCCACAAAATCGGCGTCTTGCGCCAACAAGACGCCGGGCGCCATGGCAAGCGACGTGCCGACCATGCAGCCGATCATTATCGAGAAGCCGAGTTCACGGCCCTTTTCGCGCAGTTCCAGCGCTGCCGTCAGGCCACCGGTCTTGTCGAGCTTGATGTTGATGGCGTCGTAAAGGCCGCGCATCGCTTCCAGATCATCGGCGGTATGCAGGCTTTCGTCGGCGCAGACCGGCACGGCGTGGGGAATATCCCGTAATATCGCATCCTTCCCCGCGGGCAGCGGCTGCTCTACCAGCGCCACATTGTGATGGGCGCAGGCCAAAAGATTGTCTTTTATGTTGTCGTCGTTCCAGCCTTCATTGGCGTCGACGATGAGCCGGCTGTTCGGCGCGGCCGCTGCGACTGCTCGAATGCGGGCCACGTCATTGGCGCCGCCGACCTTCACCTTGAGCAGCGGCCGGTCCGAGACGGCGCGCGCCCGTGTGGCCATCTCGTCGGGCTCTCCGAGCGAGATCGTGTAGGCGGTCGTCACGGGCCGCGGCGGCTGCCGGCAGACGTGCTCGTAAACGGGCTTGCCGCTCCGCTTGGCTTCCAGATCCCACAGGGCGCAGTCGATGGCGTTGCGCGCCGCCCCTGCCGGCATCTTCGACATGAGTTCCCGCCGCGTGATGCCGTCGGCAATGTCGGAGCGGAGGCTTTCAATGAGTTCAACGACCCCTTCCAGTGTCTCCCCATAGCGCTTGTACGGCACGCACTCCCCGCGCCCGGTCGCCCTGTCGTCGCCGATAATGCAGGTGACGACAGTCGCTTCCGTGCGCGATTCCCTGGAAATGCGGAAAACGCCGGCAATGGGAAAGCGCTCGACTTCGACGATCAGGGAAAGCGGCATGGGTCCTCTCGGGTTCGTCTGTTGTGGGCAAGCCTCTATCCGAAGCCGCGCGGGGCGAAATCGGTTCCCACGGAACGGGTTGATGCGCTAAAGCACGTTTATGGCGAGCAGTGAGATGACGCAAGCACATGACGAAGGCCAGCCTGGGGCGGTGCGCGCCCCGGCCGTGGAAACCTCGTCCGACGGCGGCACGCTGGCCTGCCGGCTTGCCGGTGACTGGACCACGCGGACGGTGGGCCTCGTCGACGGCGATATGCGGGCACTTCTGGCACGCGACGATTTCGAAACGCTGGAACTCGACCTTTCCCGAACGGGCTATCTGGACACGGCCGGAGCATGGCTGATCGCCCGGCTCATCGCCGAACAGCGGCGGCGCGGGGCAACCGTCGAGATCAGCGGCGAAAGCGCTGCCGCCAGAATATTGCTGGAGGCCGTCGAGCCAATCGCGGAACAGCCGGAATTGCCGCCCAAGCCGCCGCGGGACGGCTGGCTCGTTCGTATTCCCATGGCTGTCGGCCGCTCCATGTACGAAGCGCGCGACGATATACGCTACGGGCTTCACATCCTCGGGGCCACCGTCAGCGGCGCCCAGATGAAGCTGGGCCGCAAGCATGCCATCAACCCGGCGGCCATCGTCAGCCAGATCGACCGGATGGGCGTGGGCGCCGTGCCGATCATCGTGTTGATGTCGGCTATCGTCGGCGCCATCATCGCCCAGCAGGGCGCGTTCCAGCTGCGCTATTTCGGCGCGGAGATATTCGTTGTCGACCTTGTCGGCATCCTGATCCTTCGCGAGCTCGGCGTGCTGATGACGGCGATCATGATCTCCGGCCGCTCCGGAAGTGCGATCACCGCCGAAATTGGCTCCATGAAGATGCGGGAGGAAGTCGACGCCCTTACCGTGATCGGCCTCAACCCCGTTGGCGTGCTGGTGTTTCCGCGCCTCGTCGCCCTCGTGATCGCCATACCGTGCCTTACCATCGTAGCCAATTTCGCCGCGCTGGCTGGCGCGATGGCCACGGCCTGGCTTTATTCGGGCATCCCGCCGGCTGCCTTCATCGACCGACTGCGTGAGGCCATCGATCTGTCGAGCATCTTCGCCGGCCTCATCAAAGCGCCGTTCATGGCGCTGATCATCGGCGTGATCGCCTCGGTCGAAGGCATGAAGGTCGGCGGCAGCGCCGAGTCGCTCGGCAGCCACGTCACGGCCTCGGTGGTGAAGGCCATATTCGTCGTCATCGTGGTGGACGGGATGTTTGCCATGTTCTACGCGGCGATCGATTTTGATGGCCGCATCGCCCCAAAACGACGGCGCCGAGCCGGCGCAGAACGAACGGCGCGAGGTGGTGCTCTCGGCGCGGGACGTCAGCGTGAGGTTCGGCGAGACAAGCGTTCTGGAAAACCTGTCGCTGGACGTGTATCGCGGCGAAATCCTGGGCTTCGTCGGCGCTTCCGGGTCGGGAAAGTCGGTGCTGCTGCGCGCCATACTGGGCCTGGTGCCCAAGGCCGCCGGGTCGATCTGCCTGTTCGACAAGGACCTGCAGCATCTGGACGAGCACGAGCGCATGCTGCTCGACATGCGCCTCGGCGTCATGTTCCAGCACGGCGCCCTGTTTTCGGCGTTGACCGTCCTGGAGAACATTCAGGTCCCCATGCGCGAATATCTCGACCTGCCGAAGGCGCTCATGAACGAGCTGGCGCTGCTCAAGGTGGAACTGGTGGGGCTGCCGCGCGATGCCGCTTACAAGCACCCTTACGAATTGTCGGGAGGCATGATCAAGCGCGCCGCGCTTGCCCGCGCCCTGGCGCTTGATCCCGACATCGTGTTCCTGGACGAACCCACTTCCGGCCTCGATCCGATCGGTGCGGCCGACTTCGACGAGTTGGTCGCCAAGATGCGCGATACGATGGGCCTGACCGTTTATATGGTGACCCATGATCTCGACAGCCTGTTGACGGCATGCGATCGCATTGCCGTGCTGGGCAAGAAACGTGTACTGGTGGAAGGCACTGTCGACGACATGATGCAAAGCGAGGAGCCGTGGGTGAAGTCCTATTTCCGGGGCAAGCGCGCGCGGCGTATAGATCGCTGACGAACAGATATAAAGAAGACGTCTAACTGATGGAAACAAAAGCAAATTATGTCGTCGTCGGGTTGTTCACGATCCTTGCCGTTCTGGCGGCATTCGGGTTCGTCTACTGGACGGCTGCAATCGGCGATCGCGGCGAGACCGCTACGCTGCGTTTCCGCATCCCCGGTTCGGCGTCCGGACTTCGACGTGGCAGCGCGGTTCTTTTCAACGGTGTCCAGGTGGGCGATGTCCGCCGCGTCTATCTCGACCTTACCAATCCGAGCGTTGCCATCGCCGATGCGGAGGTCGACCGGCTGACGCCCATCACGCGCTCGACGCAGGCCGATGTCGGGCTGGCGGGTCTCACCGGAACGGCAAATATCGAACTGAAGGCGGGGATCCCGATGAGCCGAACCTCCTCGAACTGGCCGAGGAGCAGAATACGGTCGCCGAGATCACGGCGAGCCCTTCCGCAGTGACGAACCTGCTGCAGACGGCCCAAAGCCTCCTGACGCGCGCCGACAACGTCATCGGGGAACTGGAGGGCTTCGTGACCGACGCGCGCGGTCCGTTGACGGAGACGCTACGCAATGTCGAGACCTTCTCTGCCTCGCTGTCGCGCAATGCCGAAGGCATCGACCGCTTCCTCGAAAATGTCAGCAACCTGTCCGGCACCATCGCGAAGGTTTCGGACCAGCTCGAAACGACCCTGCAGGCAGCCGAGGAACTGATCGTTTCCGTCGACAGGGAGCGGGTGGCCAAGATCGTCGGCAATATCGACACGTTCACCAGCCGGCTGGCGAGCGCCAGCGACGAGCTCGACACGATCATGGCGGGCGTTGACGAGGCGGTCGCCTCGATCGGCGACTTCTCGCGCAATGCGACCGTCACGCTCGGCAAGGTCGATGACGTGCTGGAGGGAGTGGACGCCGCGGCCGTGGCCACGGCCGTTCAGAATTTCGAGCAGGCGAGCACCGCCGTCAACGAGGCTTCGAAGGACATCGCCCGCGTCAGCCAGACGATCGGCGGACGCACCGAGGATATCGATCAGTTCATCTCCGACGCGGGCCAGCTTGCCAGTCGGCTCAACCAGGCCTCCGTTCGCGTCGATGGCGTGCTGGCGAAGCTCGACGGCATGCTGGACGCGGGCGAAGGCGAGGACCTGATTGGAGAGGCGCGAGCCACGCTGCAATCGTTCCGCCAGGTGGCCGAAACGCTGAATGCCCGCATAGGACCGATCACCGAGGGGCTTTCGCGCTTTTCCGTTCAGGGATTGCGCGAGGTGGAGGCGCTGGTGCAAGACTCCCGGCGCGCGATCAACCGCATAGAGCGCGCCGTCACCGAATTCGAGCAGAACCCGCAACGCATCATTACCGGTGGGGAAGGCTCCATTCGGCGCTATGAGGGCCGCCAGCGCCGTTGACAAGGACAGATCGGCCCGCAAGACTTTCGACCTGTACGGGGGCAGGGGATTTCCGGGAGCTCGAATTGAGAAGATTGCGCATTGCATGCGGGCTTGCACTCGCCGCTTCCCTGAGCGGATGCGCAGCCATTCCCGGCTTCGGTCCGCCGCCGGTCGACGCCTATGAGCTGAGTTCACCGCGCGTCGAGAGCGGCCGTCGGCTGGCGCGTGTCCAGATATTGATTGCCGAGCCGGACGCGCTGAAAGTGTTCGACGGCGAGAACATCGTCGTTCGGACCCGGGATGGCGCCGTCCAACTCCTCGGCGGCGCGCGCTGGGCCGATAATCTGCCCAACATCGTCCAGGCCAAGCTCTCCGCGGCCTTTCAGTCGACCGATGCGCTTGGCGGCGTCGGCAAGCCAGGCGATGGGCTCGCCATCGATTATCAGATCATTCCGGAAATCCGCGCATTCGAGATTCGCGCCGATGGCGGCGAGGCGGCTTTCGTCGAGCTTTACGTCCGCGTTTTGAACGACCGCACGGGCGTCGTCCGGGCCTCGCAGACCTTCGTGGCCAGCGCGCCTGTCAGCGGAAGCGGCAACAATGCCTATTTCCGTGCGCTCGACGCCGCCTTCCAGGTTGCCGCCGCCGAAATCGTCAGCTGGTCGCTCGACCGTCTGTAGCCGCCCGCCCGCCGCCGGCAAACGAAAAACCCCCGGCGTTTCCACCGGGGGTTCTGCTCGTTGCAAAGCGCGTGGCGCGGATCAGACCGAGTAGTACATATCGAACTCGACCGGATGCGGCGTCATCTCGAAACGCAGCACTCGGCCATCTTGAGTTCGATGTAGGAATCGATCTGGTCGTCGTCGAACACGCCGCCGGCTTTGAGGAAGCCGCGATCCTTGTCGAGGCTCATCAGGGCTTCGCGCAGGGAGCCGCAGACGGTCGGGATCTTCTTCAGCTCCTTGGCCGGCAGGTCGTAGAGATCCTTGTCCATCGGCTGGCCGGGGTGGATCTTGTTCTTGATGCCGTCGAGGCCGGCCATCAGCATGGCCGCGAAGGCCAGGTATGGATTTGCCGACGGGTCGGGGAAGCGGACCTCGACGCGCTTGGACTTCGGCGAGGAGCCGAAGGGAATGCGGCAGGAGGCCGAACGGTTGCGCGCGGAATAGGCGAGCAGGACCGGTGCCTCGAAGCCCGGAACCAGGCGCTTGTAGGAGTTGGTCGAGGGGTTGGTGAAGGCGTTGATCGCCTTGGCATGCTGATGATGCCGCCGATATAATAGAGGCAGGTCTCGGAAAGCCCGGCATATTCGTTGCCGCGAAGGTGGGCTTGCCGTCTTTCCAGATCGACTGGTGCACGTGCATGCCGGAGCCGTTGTCGCCATAGATGGGCTTGGGCATGAAGGTGGCCGTCTTGCCATAGGCGTTGGCGACCTGGTGGACGACGTATTTGTAGACCTGCTGCATGTCGGCGGTGCGGGTCAGCGTGTCGAACTTCATTCCGAGCTCGTGCTGGGCGGCGGCCACCTCGTGGTGGTGCTTCTCAATCTTCACCCCATCTCGCCCATACGTGAGCATCTCGGAGCGCATGTCCTGCAGGAATCGATGGCGGAACCGGGAAATATCCGCCCTTGACGCGCGGACGGTGACCGAGATTGCCGGTCTCATATTCCGTGTCGTCGTTGGACGCAGTTCGGTCGAGTCCAGCTTGAAACCGTGTTGTAGGGGTCGGCCTTGTACCTGACGTCGTCGAAGACGAAGAATTCCGCCTCGGGGCCGAATAAACGGTGTCCCCGAAGCCTTCCGACTTCACATAGGCTTCCGCCTTCTTGCGGTGCCGCGCGGATCACGATTATAGGATTCGCCGGAAACCGGATCGAGAATGTCGCAGATCACCGCCATGGTGGATTGGGCGAAGAAGGGGTCCATATGGGCCGATTCGGTGTCCGGCATCAGCACCATGTCGGACTCGTTGATGGCCTTCCAGCCGCGATCCGATGAGCCGCGAACATGACGCGTCGGCGAACATGTCCTCGTCCACGGAGCCCACATCCATGGTCACGTGCTGCATCTTGCCCTTGGGTCGGTAAAAGCGCAGATCGACGTATTTCACGTCGTTTTCCTGATCTGCTTCATAAGGTCCTGTGCTGTCGTCATTCTTTTCAATCCCTGTCTATGACAACTCTTCAACAATCGGTTCGGTGGCCGTTCAGACGCGTCCGGTCCGGTCTCGCCGGTGCGGATGCGGATCACTTCCTCGACATTCGTGACGAATATCTTCCCGTCGCCGATCCGGCCGGTCTGCGCGCCTTGCGGATGGCGTCGATAGCGGCCTCGACCATGTCGTCGGCGAGCACCACCTCGATCTTCACCTTCGGCAGGAAGTCGACGACATATTCGGCGCCACGGTAGAGCTCCGTATGTCCCTTCTGGCGGCCGAAACCTTTCGCCTCGGGACGGTGATGCCCTGAAGCCCGACTTCCTGAAGGGCTTCCTTCACCTCGTCGAGCTGAACGGTTTGATGATCGCCTCGATCTCTTCATGCTTTGGCGGCCTCCGATTGCTTTGTAAAGCAGGGTTCGCCCCCCGCTCCCGTTATCGTATGCACGAAGCGTGCCAGTTCATGCGCGGGCGTTCCGGCACGGGGCGGGAGTGGCTTTTCGCCGGGAAGCGCGGCCCGCTGTGCAGATGATGGCGCTTGGTCGGGCCGTGCTGCCCGGCTGACATGCAGTCTGCACCCTAACAAGTGATCAATTATTGTGCACCATGCAAAAAGAATTAGCAGAGCGCGAAATGCAATTGCCGCGACGGGCGGCGTCGTGGAAACTTGTCGCACAAAGGGCCGCCATGATTGAACTGCTTACGCCGCAAGAGATGAGCCGCGCCGACGCGCTGGCCATGGAGAAGGGACCGCATGACGGCGCGGGCCTGATGGACCGTGCGGGTGCCGCCGTCGCGGACGCGGTTCTCGCACGGTTCGCCGGTGCGGCCGGCTTCGACATTCTGTGCGGGCCCGGCAACAATGGCGGCGATGGCTATGTCGTTGCCGATCTCCTTCGGGAGCGGGGTCTCGACACAAAGGTCTGGCGGCTGGCGATGCCGCGCCAAGGGTCCGACTGCGAAGCGGTGGCGGCGCGGTGCCACGCCGAATGCGCTCCCCTCGAGGATTATCGGCCGCTGCCGGGGCGCATCGCCGTCGACGCGCTGTTTGGCGCCGGGCTCTCCAAACCGGTCGGGGGCGCGGCAGCCCGCGTTCTGGGCAGCCTGGCGGAAACCGGTGTGCGCGTGGTCGCGGTGGACCTGCCTTCCGGCGTTTCCGGCGCCACCGGCCAGGTGCTGGGCATTGCCGCGCCGGCGGCGCTGACAGTCACCTTCTTCCGGCGCAAGCCCGGCCATCTGCTTTATCCCGGCCGGGCGCTGTGCGGCGAAACGCTGGTCGCCGATATCGGCATAGACGCCCGTGTGCTCGACGAGATCGCGCCGCGGTGCTTCGTCAACGATCCGGCGCTTTGGCGGGCGGAGTGGCCGGTCATGGAGCCGGACCTGCATAAGTATCGCCGCGGTCATGTCGGAGTGTTCTCCGGCGGGCCGATGGCGACCGGCGCGGCGCGGCTTTCGGCGCGGGCGGCGGCCCGGATCGGGGCAGGGGCCGTCACCTTGCTGTCGCCGGGCGCTGCGCTGGCCGTCAATGCCATGCACCTGACCTCGATCATGTTGCGCCGGGTGGAAGAGGAGCGGGAACTTCTCGAGTTCCACGAGGAACGGCGGCCGAAGGCCTATGTGCTGGGCCGGGTTTCGGCATTGGCGAGCTGACGCGCCGCTTCGCCGAAGCGATTCTGCAACCCAGCAGGCGCCGGACTGGTGCTCGACGCCGATGCAATAACGGCCTTCGCCGGAGACCCCCAACGGTTGGCCGACGCCGCCTCGAAAAGGCGTGGCGATCTCTTCCTGACGC